>NZ_JAKTIG010000029.1:0-189260 GCF_027855145.1 Acinetobacter sp. AOR18_HL | reverse complement strand
TTTCTAGGACGAGTATTCAGTGACATGGCAACTTGATTTAAATAATGCTGATCTGCCTGATTTAAATCAATCCCTTTAGGTAAATATTGCCTAATTAAACCATTCATATTTTCGCATGTGCCTTTTTGCCAAGGTGAATGTGGGTCACAGAAATATACATCTATGCCTAAATCTTCTTCGAGTATTTTATGTTCTGACATCTCGCGTCCACGGTCATAGGTCAACGTTTTACGCAGTTCTGCAGGTAAATATTTCAGAGCTTCAGTTAAAGCCTTGCGCACTGA
Organism: Acinetobacter sp. AOR18_HL; assembly: GCF_027855145.1. Taxonomy (NCBI): domain Bacteria; kingdom Pseudomonadati; phylum Pseudomonadota; class Gammaproteobacteria; order Moraxellales; family Moraxellaceae; genus Acinetobacter; species Acinetobacter sp. AOR18_HL. The sequence goes on along the minus strand of NZ_JAKTIG010000029.1, from coordinate 188,976 downwards.
TTCTGCCTTTGCATCAGGTAATGTTGCCAAGATACAGAGCCGTGTATTTCGTTCAATAAGTGTTGCTATCGAACTTTTATTGTCTTTACCTTTAATTAAATCAGCTTCCCAATGACCCGGTATTTTTCTTTCTTGAACTTCGGCTGGGCGCTCATGAATAGTTTTAATATCCTGTAATATAGAATCTTTTTTAGGTTCACCGTTAGCTTTTCGCTTTTTATTTTCATGACGCAGACAGGATAATAAGTCTTTTTTCAACTCACCCTTGGGTAATGCTCGTATCGTTGAATAAATCGTTGTATGGCTTACATTCATTGTTTGATCCAAATCAGGAAATGTCTTTAAACGCTTTGCTATTTGCTGAGGAGACCATAAACAACGGATCGCTTCAACAATAAATTTCCAGAGGATTGAATCGATTTTGAGTTTTCTGTGACCACGTCTACGTCTAGCGAAGGTGTTATCAGAAGCATATCGAGCTTGATAAACGTCATTGATGCTATTTCTTTTAAGCTCACGATAGATCGTACTAGGATGTCTTTTAATGAGTTCAGCAAATTTTCTGGCTGAAAAGCCTTCTTTTCTTGACTCAAGCATTAATGCAGTACGATCTTCAAAGTTAAGATGATGGTATGACAATTTTATATACTCCATAAACCCTTTAAATTAATTAGGTGGTTTATGTCGCACTTCAAGTTTTACTCTGCCCAGCCTTAAACCGCTGCCTTTTTTATTGAGTCCTCTTGATTATTTGGTCGTTCACAAGTTTTTGCAATCACATACGGCGCCCAAATATTTTTAAGTTGGAGCTCTATAATTTCTTGATGCTCGTCAGACCAAGCTAAAACTTTATTTTTACCCAACAGTAACTCCCCTTCCAATTGAAAAATATATAAATCTTTAGAAGAGTTTAATGGTTTTGAACTTTTTAAAACTTTAAGTAAATTATGCACATTCCATTTAGCGCTAAACCAAAGTTGCAATAAATCACCTAAATATAAATCCTGCTTTTTGAAAGGGTAAGCATTAATCCATGCACCTTCTACAGGTGTGTAATAAGATTCTGATTGATTTAAGATATTTAGATAATTGTGTTGATAGAAATCAAAATTAGAAAAAATAGAAGCGATCGTAAGCGTTTTCATACTTATCTCCGATTTAGCCATTTTAGTGCTGGCAAGTTGGTTTAAATCCACACTGTTTGGATTTCTCCAAACGCTTGTTCTTTTTTGAATCTATCAATTGATTTTTTAAAGTGCAAGTAATTTCTTAACTCATCACTCAACTGATCAAATAAAAAGCATACGACACAAAAATGAAGTAAACATGACAATTTAGACTTGACCCTTCTCAAAATCTCCTTATAATCGCATGCAGATTCTCCCATAGCTCAGTCGGTAGAGCGACGGACTGTTAATCCGCAGGTCCCTGGTTCGAGCCCAGGTGGGAGAGCCAAATACTAAAAAGCCCGCAGCATTAAAGCGGGCTTTTTTTTGCCATAAATTTATCAATAACTATAAAAAATCCTCTATCAGCAGATAGAGGATTTTATTTTCTCTTAGAGTCTTTATTAGATTTAACGCTCTAACCTAACTCTAAAGAATCTATTTTCTTCTTAAATTATTATTCCACTTCAACCACTTTTAAAGGATTAAAAGATTGAGTGGTCGGCATCATTTCAATACGATTAATATTAATGTGTGGCGGTTGTGAAGCAATCCAAGCTACCGTATTTGCAATATCTTCAGGCAAGAGTGGATTCTTTTTATCATATAGACTATTTACTTTATCCTCATCACCTTTAAAACGCACAAGAGAAAATTCAGTACCTCCACACAACCCTGGTTCAATGTTAGTTACGCGCACACCTGTACCAGCCAAATCAGCACGAAGATTTAGACTAAATTGCTCCACAAATGCTTTGGTTGCCCCATACACGTTACCACCCGGATATGGATATGTACCTGCAATTGAGCCCATATTAATAATCAAACCTGATTTTTTCTTTACCATACTTGGCAAAATTAATCGGGTAATCGTAACAAGCCCCTTAACATTGGTATCAATCATCGTGTACCAATCATCCAATTCTGCTTTATCTGCGGGTTCCAATCCTAATGCCAATCCAGCATTATTCACCAATAAATCAATTTGACCGATTTGAAATTCGGCTGGTAAATCAACCAATACTTTATTTATATTTTCTGCGGTATCTGTCATGTCAAATACTAATGGGTAGAATTTTTCACCAAGTTCTTGTTTTAGTTCTTCTAGTTTTTCTGCTCGTCTTCCGCAACCAATAACGTTATATCCTAACTCAATCAGCTTTTTTGAAATGCTATAACCAAAGCCCGCTGAGGCACCTGTAACTAATCCTAACATTCTTATATCCTTAGAAATGATCAACTATTTCAGTTGAACTCATGATGAACATATCAGCCTTTATATTTACACAATATTTATTATTAGCCTAAAAAAATAAAAGTTTTTTTAAAAATTTTAAGAGAAATTAAAATCTAGAAAAAATATATTTATTAAATAATTATATGCATTAAAAAACTAAAAGCAGAACATGCTTACTGCCGAAGAGATAATGTGCACCTAATAAAAAAGTTTACCGTGAAAGGTAAACTTTTTTTATTTTAGACATCCAAGACTAAGCAGGAATACCACTATGAAAACGGAAAGTATCATCTGGTGTTAAAATCAGATTCTTTTCAACTTCACGGATATGATTTATTCGCTGTTGAATATCCTCTTTAGGATCTTTCATTTTTGCAGTTTTCGCCACATCAAGCGCAAGTGCAAGATAGTCTTCAAAATGACGAGATTCTGACTTAAGCAAGTATCGATAATAACGTCCTAACTCATCATCTACACGCGGTGCAAGTGCATAAAAACGCTCACATGAACGAGCCTCTACGAATGCACCAATCACCAGCACATCAATTAAAGCTTCTGGCTCATACGTACGAATCTCTTTACGCAACCCACCTGCATAACGCCCAGCACTTAAACCAGTCCACTCTTGACCGCGCTTAGCCATAAGCTCAAGTACTTGTTCATAGTGAAGCATTTCTTCTCGTACAAGTTGAGCAAGTTTTACTTGTAAGTCAGGAAAGAAGCTATAGCGGAACATTAAGTTCATTGCTGTACTAGCAGCTTTCTTTTCACAATTAGCATGATCTTGCATCAAGATATCTAAATTATTGATTGCCTCATCCAACCATGCATTTGGTGTTTGACATCCTAAAAAGGCCACCACAGGTTGCATTAATTCATCGTAATTGATACTCGACATAACCAACTATCCTGCTGCCTGAATCGCTGTTTTCATATCTTTAACAGCTTGAACCAGACCTACAAAAACACTTTCAGCAATAATTGAATGACCAATGTTTAATTCATGAATTTGTGGAATAGCTGCAATTGGCGCAATATTTTTAAGGTTAAGGCCATGACCTGCATTTACAACCAAACCTTTTGAAGCTGCATACTCAACACCTTTGATAATGCGCTCTAACTCGGCTTGTTGATCTTGCTCCGTTTCCGCATCCGCATATGCACCCGTGTGCAACTCAATCGTAGGTGCGCCACACGCAACTGCTGCATCAATTTGAGCTAAATCAGCATCAATAAATAATGATACATCACAACCAATAGCCGCTAAAGTTTGAGTTGCTGCTTTAACTTTTTCAAAGTTACCTACTACATCTAAACCGCCTTCAGTTGTTACTTCTTGGCGTCTTTCTGGCACAAAACACACGTGCTGCGGCTGAATTTCTTTCGCAAACTCGACCATTTCATCAGTAACAGCCAACTCTAGATTCATACGTGTTTTTAATAATGGACGCATGCGACGTACATCGTCATCTTGAATATGGCGACGGTCTTCACGCAAATGCAAAGTAATCCCCTCTGCACCCGCTTCTTCACAAATAAGAGCAGCTTCTACAGGGTCTGGATAAGTAGTACCGCGCGCCTGTCTCAAAGTAGCAACATGGTCTATGTTTACACCAAGCAATGCAGCCATAAATAAATCCTAATTACGATTGAGTTTGAGTATTTTGAATCCACAATTGTCGACTTTTTAGGGGACGATCTCCTAAAAGCGATGTAATCATTTGACGGTATAGTTTACCTAATAATTGCAATTGTTCGTGAGAAAAATCCTGGCCTTGCTCATAATCCAGCATAGATAAAATTGCTTTACCTGACAATGAAGAACGACTTGCCTGAACAACAGGCGCAAAACCTTCGGTCACCTGAAATTGATAAAACTGGTGAGCCTGTATTGGCTGTTGTTGAGTATCAATTGAGAAATCAATCGCGTAACCCAGCTCAGGAAGTAAAACATGTTCGAACTGGCGCAAAATCTGTCTCAGAAAAAGATCAGGATTTTCGTGGGAAGATAATTGCTGTAATTGAAGCAAAGTTAACTGATATTGTTCAAAAGTTTGTGGCATTGCCTCTTCTAATGGGCAAAGTCTAAGAACAATTTCATTTAGATAAAAACCAGCAAAAAAAGCATCACCAAAAAAGAAAACAGGCTGATTTAATATTTCCAGCTTAGTAAAATTTTTGAGTTCACTTTTACCTGTGGCTTGCAGTCGAATAGGTTGATATTGAGGGGGCGGAGTCTGTCTTAAAATACCATCGACTCGCCCATATTCCTGAGTAAAAAGATGCACAATATGACTTTTTTCACGGTACTTACGGTGATGAATCATATATCCATGGAGGACTTCATTGCGCATCATAAAAAGAATCTATTCCTCAGATTCTTTTTCTTTTTTATCATCCTCATCATCACCGTCAGGAATAACAGCACCTACAACAGCTGCTGTACCTTTAACTACACCTTTAGTAGTTTTATAGGCGATACCTACTGGTACGGTTACAAGCTTATATACACAACCTTGTAACATCAATGTACATCCAACTATAGCGATTAATGATGTAATTGTTTTCATACCAGCATCCTTATCCTTTAGATATCACTATATCCTAAGCTTTTCAGAGCACGCTCATCATCAGACCAGCCACCCTTCACTTTTACCCAAAGTGTGAGCATAATTTTTTGCTCAAACATTTTTTCCATGTCTTTACGAGCATCCATACCAATCGTTTTAAGCTTGGCACCTTTTTCACCAATCACAATGGCTTTTTGACCAGCGCGGTCTACAAAAATCGTTGCATCGATATAGGTACAAGCCGGCTTTAAACGACCAGTTTTTTCATTAACAGTTGCTTCTTCTGTTTTGAAAGATTCAATTTGTACTGTTAAATCATAAGGAAGCTCTTCACCCAACTGACGCATGATTTTTTCGCGAATAATTTCACTTGCCAAGAAGCGTTCAGAGCGGTCAGTAATCTGATCAAATGAATACAATGGTGGTTGGTAAGGAAGGTATTTCTCAATCGTTTCACTCAAGTGTTCTAAGTTTGCACCACGCAAAGCAGAAACAGGAACAATCTCAGCAAAATTCATAAGTTTGGCACGTTCTTGAATCAGAGGAAGAATCTCTCTTTTATCTTCAAAAGTGTCCGCCTTATTAATGACCAAAATAACCGGCATTTCAGCGTTCTTGAGTTTTTCAAGCACTAAATCGTCGTTTTGAGTCCACTTATAAGCATCGATAACGAATAAAACTAAGTTAACGTCACGTAATGCAGAATGAGCAGCACGGTTCATCATTTTATTAATAGCACGCACTTCTTTTTTATGCATACCTGGGGTATCTACATATACCGCCTGCATCTTTTCGCGCGAATCAATACCAATAATTTTATGACGTGTTGTTTGAGGTTTACGCGAAGTAATAGAGAGCTTTTGACCCAATAAATGGTTCATGAGGGTAGATTTACCCACATTTGGACGTCCCACAATCGCCACAAATCCGCTCTTAAAATCCGAAGGGATTGTTACGCCTTTGGAACTAAAAAATTGATCAATCAGATTATTAGGATCTTGGTTTTCATTTGAATCTGGATTGATTTGATCAGAATGCATCGACATGCAGGTTATTGCTCCAATAACTTTAAAATTTCCGCCGCTGCTGCCTGCTCGGCAAAACGACGACTTGAACCCTCACCATAAATCTTCGGTAAACCATCTACCACACATTCCACTTTAAAGTGCTGATGAGGTGCATCACCCTGAATATCTACAACCTCGTAAACAGGGAGAGGTTTTTTACGTGCTTGTAGATACTCTTGTAAACGTGATTTCGGATCTTTGAGTTGATCTGTAGGTTCTATATGGTCTAAATAGGGTATGTACCATTTTAGCACAATATCTTTAAGTAAGTTGAGATCACCACTATCAAGATAAATTGCACCAATAATCGCTTCTACCGTATCGGCTAATATTGACTCACGATGATGACCACCAGATTTCAACTCGCCTGTACTTAATATTAAACACCGACTAAGTTGCAAATCGGTTGCAATCTTACCTAACGCTTCTTGGCGAACTAAGGTCGCACGCATACGCGTGAGACGACCTTCATTTTCATTTGGATAAGCATGATATAGATAATTGGCGATTATCATGCCTAATAATGAATCACCGAGAAACTCTAAGCGCTCGTAATTGTATTTGTGACTCACCGAACGATGAGTCAAAGCTAACTGTAACAATTCAAGCTGCTTAAATTGATATCCGATTCGACTCAGTAAGCGAGGATCACTTAGTTTGAACTGATGTTTTATCAAAACTCTTCTCAAATGTTAAAACTAAATCAATATTGAATAAGAAAGGTTTTCTTACTTCATATTTCTTTTTGACCGTTAGACCTGACTGATTAAACACTTGAGCGATCTCTTTAAAGTGGAGATCACGAATATTGTTCATTTCGAGTCGCTGATCCATTTGTGCTATAAACTTTTGTGGTGTGATCTCAGAAGAGCTTTCTTTTAAAAGCTCTTCTATCTGATTATTAATCAGCCGATCATCCCAATATGCTGGCCAAACTGCAAGTACAGCTTTTACTGCAACTGCAAATATAACCACCCCAAATAAAATTGCTAAATACGAAGTACCCTGTTGTGCCTTACGCATTTCTTTTTTTCCTAATGGTTGTTTTTAATCTATTTTTCCATTTCGGCTAAAGTTAGGAAGGTGTAAACCCGGTTCTTTATGCATCCACACGTAGAATGCTCGTCCTGTTAAGTTTTCTTCAGGAACGAACCCCCAGAAACGACTGTCTGCACTTTGATCGCGGTTATCCCCCATTGCAAAGTAATGTCCTTTTGGTACAGTCACTTCCCAATATAAACCGTCTTGGTTCGCATATTTACCATTTTCAACATAGTTGATAAACGGTGCTTGGCGCGCCACATTTACGCCTTCAAGCTCACGCATCGTAAAGGTATGCTCACCAATCGTCTCTTTATGATAAATAGACGTTGGCGTATCCATCACATCTTTTTCACGACTGAACTGTGTTAATACTTTCGGTACTTTTTGCCCATTAATAATTAATTGCCCATGGTCATAAACAATATGATCGCCAGGTAAACCGATTACACGTTTAATATAGCTAATAGTCGGTTGAGGTGGATAACGGAATACAATTACATCACCACGCTTCGGCTCACCTACATCAATAATTTTTTTATTAACGATAGGTAAACGTACACCATAATCAAATTTATTCACCAGAATAAAATCACCAGTTTCTAGAGTTGGCACCATAGAATCCGACGGAATATTAAACGGTTCATAAAGAAATGAACGAAGTACAAGTACTACAGCTAAAACTGGCCAAAAGTCATAGGCCCATGTAATGACAAAATTTTCGTTCCCGCGTCCTTTATTTGCACGCTGTTTTAATACAAGTTTATCTAACAACCACACTGCAAATAGAATCAGCGTAACTGGAACAAGAATTAAATTAAAATCAAAATCCACATGACCTCACTCGCAGCCTCGCTGCTTGTATTACAGTGGGGGAAAGGAAATTATTCATTTTCCCCACCCTCATTTCTTATCTTTCTACTTTCAATACAGCCAAGAACGCTTCTTGTGGAATTTCAACGCTTCCCACTTGTTTCATACGTTTCTTACCTTCTTTTTGTTTAGAAAGTAGTTTTTTCTTACGCGAAACGTCACCACCATAACATTTTGCCAATACGTTTTTACGCATCGCTTTTACGGTAGAACGGGCAATAATTTGCGCACCGATTGCTGCCTGAATAGCAACATCGAACATTTGGCGAGGAATTAAGTCTTTCATTTTCTCAACCAATGCAATACCACGATGGCGTGCATCATTACGGTGACAAATCATAGCCAAGGCATCAACCTTTTCGCTATTAATTAACACATCAACCTTAACTAAAGCTGAACTTTCAAAACGTACAAAGTTATAGTCTAGCGATGCAAAGCCACGAGAGCATGACTTTAATCTGTCAAAGAAATCCATAACAACTTCAGCCATCGGGATTTCAAATGTAATAGAAACTTGGTTACCCAAGAATTTCATATCTTTTTGTACACCACGACGTTCGATACAGAGCGTCATTACGTTCCCTAAATACTCTTGAGGAACAAGGATATGACATTCAGCAATTGGTTCACGCAAATCTTCTACAGTCGATCCATCCGGCATTTTTGATGGACTATCGATGTAAATCGTTTCGCCTTTCTTGGTTAATGCTTCATAAATTACGGTAGGTGCAGAACTGATGAGATCAAGATCGTATTCACGCTCTAAACGCTCTTGTACAATTTCCATGTGCAGCATACCTAAGAAGCCACAACGGAAACCAAAGCCTAAAGCATCTGAACTTTCTGGTTCAAAGAATAAAGCCGAGTCGTTAATCTGCAATTTTTGTAGCGCTTCACGGAACGGTTCAAAGTCACTCGCATCAATAGGGAAAAGACCAGCATATACTTGCGGTTTAACCTTTTTGAAACCAGGTAAAGTTGCAACGTCTGGTGTAGAAGCAAGAGTAATTGTGTCACCTACTGGTGCACCAAAAATATCTTTAATACCCGCAATAACAAAACCTACTTCACCAGCTTCAAGAATATCTGTTTCAGTATGCTTAGGATTAAATACACCTACAGAAGTGACCGGATGAGTTTGTCCTGTCGATTTAACCAACATTTTGTCGCCCTTGCGGATACGACCTTGTTTAATACGAACAAGAGAAACTACGCCTAAGTAGTTATCAAACCATGAGTCGATAATTAATGCTTGTAATGGTGCTTCACGATCACCTTCTGGCGCCGGAATAACATCGACTAAACGCTCGAGTACACCTTCAACACCTAAACCAGTTTTTGCTGAACAGGTTGGTGCATCTGTCGCTTCAATCCCGATAATTTCTTCAATTTCATGAATTACACGTTCAGGTTCAGCCTGTGGTAAATCAATTTTATTTAGAATAGGAAGAACTTCTAGACCTTGTTCAATTGCTGTATAACAGTTTGCAACTGATTGAGCTTCAACGCCTTGTGCTGCATCTACAACCAGTAACGCACCTTCACACGCAGCTAATGAACGAGAAACTTCATAGGAGAAGTCAACGTGCCCAGGCGTATCAATAAAGTTCAGTTGATATTCCTGACCATTTGGATGGGTGTAATACAGCGTGACAGAAGCGGCTTTAATGGTAATCCCACGTTCACGCTCAAGCTCCATTGAGTCTAAGACTTGAGCTTGCATTTCACGATCTTGTAGACCACCACACATCTGAATAAAACGGTCAGCCAATGTAGACTTACCATGGTCAATGTGGGCAATAATCGAGAAATTTCGTATATTTTTGATATCGACGGATTTTTTAGCTTGCGCCATGGGTTACCTTGAGAAAATATAGAGTGCTATGTAGCTTGTTTTAATACACAGCCAAAGCGGTTAAATAAATTGCGTGAGATTATAACAGATTGCCGATATGAAAAAGATATAAATTCTTTCTTTTAAAAAAGCTTTTTAAACTTCTCAACATAAAAAACTATTTCTCTTTGAAGAGTACTTAAATCAGAACAGTTTTAGCTCGTACTTAAGTAGACTTGCAGATAAATTATTGCCTGTCTCATTAGCTATATGCCCAATCAATTCAAATCCGAGTTTCTGCACAACTTGTTGAGATCGAATGTTCTGTTCAAATATTTCAGCCCAAACATATTTTATTTGTTTTTGGAATAATCTCTCTTGTTTCAAATACTGGATGAGCCCTACTAGAGCCTCTTGCATATATCCCTCACCCCATGCATTAGGATGAAGTTCATAACCAATGACAACCGCAAAATCATCATCACTCTGTTTGATAGTATTTACACCACATGTTCCCAACATAGTTCCATCTTTTTTTAGACGAATAGCATGCCTAAAACCTAGCTGTTGATTGCATTTTTTATGCATTTTTTCAATTAAAGCCCCAGCTTCTTCTAATGAAGTAAAGGCTTTTAAATCATAAAATTCGAGTACGCTTGAATTTGAAAATAAGTCAAAGACAAAATTTTTATCAGCTTCTGTAAGATCACTTAAGATTAATCGATCGGTTTCTATGGAAAATAAATTCTTCAAATTCCAGCCTCTCTTTTTTACTTACTTATCATACGAAACGGTAAAATCGTAAGGGTTTATGCTTGAGTCAAGCGGCTTATATGCATGGGTAAAAGTTGGCGACATTCGTTTTGGACGTCCTGTAGCAATTTCAATACATGCCCATTTGGTATTTCCGACAAATAATACGGTCTGATCTGATGGACGAAAAAACACATACTGGCGGAATGAATAAAGTGCATTAATGTCATCTAACCATGTACGTAACACAATTTGTTCGCCTTCAAATGCAGCTTTACGATATTGCACATGATGCTCAACCGCGACCATGGCGTGTTTTAACTCAAGATATTTAGTTACCCCTACTCCCAAAGTTTCAACATGAGCAGCAGCTACATCCTGCATCCATTGAACATACATTACGTTATTTACATGCCCTAATGCATCAATGTGATGTGGCTGCACCTGAATATGTAAATCAAAAATACTACTCACAAATGAACACTCTTATTTATTAACCTTAAAACTGAAATAAGTGTAGGTAGATATCGCTAAACGCTCAAGATAAATAACAAAAACCACCCATTTTCAGGGTGGTTTATTGATTGGATTGGGGATTATTGAATACGTAAACCAAGCATTGCGCGCTGTCCCTGACGAATAATAGCAACACGTGCTACGGTATTTTTCGGCAAGTTAGAAACAACTTTTGCAAAATCCTGACTATTTAAAATTTGGTTATTATTGACTTGAGTAATCACATCGCCCGGAATGATATTCGACAATGATGCTAAACCACCACGGCGAACATCTTGTACATAAATACCACCTTTTACGCTCAATGCATTTTTTTCCGGTTCAGCTAGATCACGAATACTCATGCCTAAAACTGGCCCTTTAGATGCAGCACCTTGTGCACCAGTAGCAGGTGTTTCATCTGGTGCAGTCGTTAAAGTCGCTGAAATATTGCGTGTTTTATCATCACGTAACACTTCAAACTGAACAGTTTGATTTGGCTGTACTTTGTTTAATGCGTAAAGTAAATCACTCGTACGAAGTACAGGCGCACCATTTAATTTTAAAATCACGTCGCCCGCTCTTAGCCCTGCTTTTTGTGCAGGTGAGTTCGGAGAAATTTGAGTAATTAAAGCACCTTCAGGTTTTGGTAATTTGTACGCATCAGCAAGGTTTCGGTCAATATCTTGCATCATCACCCCTAGGTAAGAGCGTGTTACTTTACCTTTTGTTTTGAGCTGGTCTGCAACATCCATTGCTACATCAATCGGAATAGAGAAAGACAAGCCCATATAGCCGCCAGTACCACTAAATATTCGAGAGTTTACCCCGACCACTTCACCATTTTGGTTAAACAATGGACCACCAGAGTTACCCGGGTTTAAAGCCACATCTGTTTGAATAAACGGCACCGAAGTTTCACCGCTCATGTTTCGTGATTTTGCACTGACAATACCGGCCGAAGCTGAGTAATCAAAGCCAAACGGCGAACCAATTGCTAAAACAGGTTCGCCGACACGTAAACGGTCAACATTTCCTACTCGTAAAGCTGGATAGTTAGTTCCATTGACCTTTAACAATGCAACATCGGTGCGCTCATCACTACCCACCACGGTTGCATCAATTTCACGTCGGTCATTTAAAGTAATGCTGATACGCGAGGCATTTTCAATCACATGGTGGTTAGTAAGTAGGTAACCATCTTTACTAATGAAGAATGCACTTCCATAAGCTGTCTTTTCTTGTGGACCTTGTTGCTGTGGAATGATGACCTGATTGCCAAAGAAACGTTTTAAAATTTCAGGAACTTGCTGCTGCAACAGTTCATCCTGAGTCATTTTTTTTACGACATTTACACTCACGACTGCTGGACTAACTTGTTCAACAAGATTTGAAAAATCAACAGCAGCATTTGCTTGAACAGCAGCAACTGTAAATACCGCTGCATACATTCCTTGTTGTAAATAGCGAGATTTCATTCGGTGCTCACCCACAATTGGTCTACGAGAATAAGGATAAAACTGTTGTATCACAACGCTTTGAGGTTGTGCGTAACAATATGTTTATTTGTAATACGTCATCACAAGGATTATTTTACGCATTGCAACTTTTTAAGCCAATTGCAATTTTTCTCTGAGTTAGAGCGCTTAAGCTCTTGCCTTTTTAGGTAAAAAGGGGTGTCATTAGCGGACGTTTTAAATTGATGCGAATGGACATGCCTAATTTACAGACAATTCACCACTTTGACGTGATTATTGTGGGCAGCGGCGGCGCTGGTTTAAGTCTGGCTTTATCGTTACCAAATCATTTTAATATTGCAGTTTTAGCCAAAGCTGCTCTAACCGAAGCAAGTACCTTTTATGCTCAAGGTGGCGTTGCTGCTGTTCTTGATGAGACTGACTCTATTCAACAGCATATTAATGACACTATGATTGCAGGCGCTCATTTATGTGAAATGGACGCGGTACAACATACCGTAGAAGGCGGCCGCCCTTCTGTTGATTTTCTTTTAAAACAAGGCGTGCAATTTACCTTAGATGAAGATGAGCAACTTCACTTAACTCGCGAAGGTGGTCACTCGCAACGTCGCATTATCCATTCTGCTGATGCAACAGGCAAAGCCATTTCAACCACTTTAGTTGAGCGTGCCAAAGAACGTAAAAATATTACTATTTTTGAAAACTATATTGCGATTGATTTAATCACCTCACATAAATTAGGCCATACCGACCAAGCGAATCGCGCTATTGGTTTATATGCATTAGATGAAAATACTGAAAAGGTTCATACTTTCCTTGCACCATTCACCGCGCTAGCTTGCGGCGGTGCGATGAAAGCTTATCTGTACACATCTAATCCAGATATTGCCACAGGTGATGGTATTGCTATGGCTTATCGTGCAGGTTGCCGCGTAGCCAATATGGAATTTAATCAGTTCCATCCAACGTGTCTCTATCACCCTCAAGCCCGCTCTTTCTTAATTACTGAAGCTATGCGTGGTGAAGGGGCTTATTTGCGCCTACCTGATGGCGAACGGTTTATGTTGCGTTTTGACGATCGTGCAGAATTAGCTCCTCGTGATATTGTGGCACGTACCATTGACCATGAAATCAAGCGTCTCGGTATTCGCCATGTCTGGTTAGATATTACCCATAAATCACCTGAGTTTATTAAAGAGCACTTCCCTACACTTTATGCACGATTGCTTGAGTTAGGCATAGATATTACCAAAGACATGATTCCTGTAGTTCCAGCAGCTCACTATACATGTGGGGGTGTTGTGGTTGACTCAAATAGCCAGACGGATATTGAAGGTCTCTATGCGATTGGTGAAACGTCTTATACAGGCTTACATGGTGCAAACCGTATGGCAAGTAACTCATTACTTGAGTGCTTCGTTTATGGCATGAGTGCAGCAAAAGATATCGAAAATAAATTTGATGAAAACTTCAAATTACCAGAAGTACCAACTTGGGATGACTCACAAGTAACCAATCCTGATGAAGATGTGGTGATTTTACAAAACTGGGATGAGTTACGTTCGACCATGTGGAACTACGTTGGTATTGTCAGAACCACAAAACGTTTAGAACGTGCTTTACACCGTATTGAAATGTTAAAGCGTGAAATCACTGAATATTATCAAGACTACCGTGTTAGCAAAAACCTGATTGAGCTGCGTAACCTTGTTTTAGTATCGGAAATGATTGTTCGCTGTGCTATGCAACGTAAAGAATCACGTGGTTTACATTACACACTCGATTATCCGGAAACTTCCAGCGAGATTCGTAAAACTGTTTTGACTCCTCCAAATTTTGCAGTAGAACAGCCATTGGTAAATACCGACATTTAAGCTGTTCTTCTACTCTACAAAAAAGCACAGCTCTGGCTGTGCTTTTTTATTTGCTTTGATATTTATGCTCTAGGTGGGATTGAATAAGTCGCGGTCACATGCGCAACGGGTTCATCCAAACCGACTGAATAAATCCAGACCTCACCCACCACCAAACTCTTTCCTACTTTCATGAGTTTACATTCACTACGTAAGTCTTGATCACCCGCAGGTTTTCTTAAAAAATTAATATTAAAGTTGGTGGTTACGGCTAAACCAACAATACCGATCTCACCTAATATGGCAATATATAAGGCAAAATCAGCTAATGTCATCATGGTTGGACCAGATATGGTGCCACCAGGGCGTTGATGCCTTTGATCGACATGATAATAAACAACTGCAGCTTTGGGGGTGACTGACTCAATCGTGCAATGTTCAAGACTTGGTGGAAATTCCTTTTCAAGAAATGCCACGATTTCTTCTTTTGAGCTTTTCATCCTTGTTATTCTTCAATCTATAAATCATATGTAAGATAGCATAAGAAAATAGCAGATATTTTCTATGACGATTTAAATCAGAATTAACGTCATTTTTCACCACTCCCAAAAATATGAGAGTGGCTAATCCGATGGCCTATGCTAAATATTGCAGAGCTTGCTCAAACACCTGATCTGGACTTTGTGTAGCATCTATTCGCTTAATACGTTCTGGTTCAGCTTTCCATAAGGTTTCATAGCCTTCACGAACCTTAGTAAAGAAGCTTAACTTTTCTTGTTCAAAACGGTCTAAAGCTCCACGTTCACGTGCACGGTTCATACCAAGTTCAATCGGTGCGTCTAGCCAGAAAGTCACCTCCGGCATGCGTGAAACGAAGTTCTGATTTAAAAGTTGTAATTTATCTTGGCTTAAACCACGACCAGAACATTGATAAGCAAAACTCGCATCGGTAAAGCGATCACTTAATACAATTTTGTTAGCTTCTAAAGCAGGCAAAATAACTTGTTGTAAGTGTTGGGCGCGTGCCGCATAAATAAGCAATAGCTCAGTATCATGACTCATATTTTCATCATGATTCACCGCCAAAAGCATAGAACGAATTTGCTCAGCTAACGGTGTGCCGCCCGGCTCTCGAGTTAAAACAACTTGTTTGTCTTGCTCTTCAAAATGCTGATGAATTTTTCGAATGAGTGTAGTTTTACCTACCCCTTCCGTGCCTTCAAAGCTGATAAACATCTCTTTTCCTTATTTCTTCGATCTCAACACGGATAAATAATCCTGCACAGCTTGATTATGTGCTTGCAAGCTTGCCGTAAATTTATGTCCACCATTACCAGTCGCAACAAAATAGATGTTATTTGAATCATCTGGATGTAATGCTGCTTCAATTGCCTTTTGGCTTGGCAAAGCAATTGGAGTTGGCGGTAAACCATTAATGGTATAAGTATTATATGGTGTTGGAGTACGCAGGTCTTCTCGGGTAATGTTGCCTTTATAGTTATTACCCATTCCGTAAATAACAGTTGGATCTGTTTGTAAACGCATACCAAGTTTTAAACGGCGGACAAAAACTCCAGAAACTTGTGTAAGTTCACTGTCTAAACTTGTTTCTTTCTCAACAATAGAAGCCATAATTAATGCTTCATATTTATCTTTATAAGGTAAATTCGGAGCGCGATTTGCCCAAGCTGTATCTAAAGCTTTTATTTGGCGATGATATAAATCGGTAAGAATTTTCTTGTCAGTCTCGCCTTTGGCAAAGAAATAAGTATTCGGCGCAAACAAGCCCTCTGGATGATCGTAAGGAATCCCAAGCGCTTTCATAAGCTGATCGTTAGGTAAATCCAAGATTGTATTTTTTACATTTTTATCATTTTTTAATGCAGTAATAAGCTGCTTAAAAGTTGTACCTTCAATTACCAAAACGCGGTTCATCTGAGCATTATCAGCGTCAGATAACATCTCTAATACTTGTCTTACACTCATCCCTTGTTCAATTTCATACACACCAGCTTTCATGCTGTCATGAATCATAAACTTTTGATAAAGTTTCAATATAATAGGAAAGCTAATTTTGCCTTCTTTGGCCAAACGATCAATAAAACCAGAATAAGTTTCTCCAGATGTAATAGATAACATCTGTTTTTTGCCTTCGATAGGATAAGCCTTAAACAAACTTGACCATAAAATGGCAAACGTAAAGATTAAAACAATAAAAAGGCCAATTAGAACCAATCGCTTAGAAAATTTTGGAGCTTGTTTTTTGTTATTTTTCTTGGCGTTTTTTGCTTTCGCATTCACAGGTGGCTTCGGCATATTAATGAATCTGATTTAAGTTAAGGATATGAAATAAATCTATGCATGCCTGTGTATCTAGCGTTTTTTCGCCTAAATGAGTGACCACTCGCATAGGGTTTAAAGCATTACAAAAGAATAGACTTTGTATTTCAGATACTTCATCTAATTCAATCACACGTACTTCACAGGCAATACCATGGTGCTGCATACGCGCCAGAATTTCTGCCCGCATTACACCGTGGACGCCATTATAGCGAAGTTCAGGAGTAATCCATCTATCATTTAAACGAATAAAACAATTACTACTGACCCCTTCAACAATATAACCTTGTACATCAGTAACTAATGCTTCAGCCCACCCGAGTTGATCTGCTTCTTTTTTTAGCAATACTTGTTCAAGACGGTTTAAAGATTTAAGCCCGACCAAGCTCGGCATGGTTAAACCTAGGGCCTGATTTAAAACACCGCACTGGATAGAGTCAGGCACAAACGGCTCTAAAGCTTTTGGATAAAACCAGATATAAATATCAGCTTCATGTTTCGGCAAACTATAACCGCGGTCGCCTTCCCCACGACTAATCACAATTTTTAAAGTGCCGTTGAGTACAAGGTTCTGCTTTTGCAGCTGCTGTAAACTCAGTTCGATTAATTCAAAATTTACAGTTAAAGACAGTTTTTGACATGCAAGTTTTAGACGTTGCCAGTGCCTTTCTTTAAGCTCAATCTGATTTTGAAAGACACGAATTGTGGTAAAGCATCCATCTCCATAATGAAAGGCTCTATCTAATAAAGGAATAGTCTCAACGGGTTGCCCATTTTTAAAACACCACATGTTTGCTCCATCCTTTGCTAAAAGCCGCACACCAATACAACACCTTTCATTTAAATAATAAATGATTGATTTTAAAAAATTATACCGATTTCGTATCTGCTTTTGAAACTTGTTATATATCAAGATTTAAGAATAGTTTATCTCTTTTTATTATTTCTATTTTTTTCATATTAAATTCGTTTTTTATTATTTTTTTAGAATAAAGACTAGCGCTATTCTGCGTTCATGTTTTGAACATTTCATATTTTTTGAGGACTTATCTCATGCGTTTTTCTCAATTAAAAGTCGGGGTTATCGCTGCACTTCTTTCTGTTTCGTCATTTGCAGCCCAAGAATTTTTAAACGTTTCTTACGATCCTACTCGTGAGCTATATACAGATTTCAACAAACAGTTCGGTACTTACTGGAAACAACGTACTGGTCAAGATATTGAGTTTAAGCAATCACACGGCGGTTCTGGTAAACAAGCTCGTGCGGTTATCGATGGTTTAAATGCAGATGTAGTGACATTAGCACTTGCCGCAGATATTGATGAAATTGCTGAAAAAGCAAAATTACTTCCAACTAACTGGCAGAAAAAACTGCCGCAAAACTCAACGCCATATACATCAACAATTGTGTTTTTAGTACGTAAAGGCAATCCAAAACAAATCAAAGACTGGGCTGATTTAATCAAACCAGGCGTAGAAATCATTACACCAAACCCGAAAACCTCTGGTGGTGCTCGTTGGAACTATCTTGCAGCTTGGGCTTGGGCAAAACATCAACCGGGTGGCAATGATGCAAAAGCACAAGAGTACGTTCGTCAAATTTATAAACACACTAAAGTTCTAGATTCGGGTGCACGCGGTGCAACGACTACTTTTGCTGAGCGCGGTATTGGTGATGTATTACTGGCTTGGGAAAATGAAGCTCATTTAGCTATTCGTGAACAGCCGGGCAAATTTGAAATTATTACTCCGTCTCTTTCGATCTTAGCTGAGCCTCCAGTTGCAATTGTGGAGAAGAATGCAGCTAAAAAAGGCAACTTAACTATTGCTAAAGGTTATCTCAACTATTTGTACTCACCTGCTGGTCAAGAAATTGCAGCACGTAACTTCTACCGTCCTCGTAACGCAGCTGTTCTTAAAAAATACAGCAATGTATTTAAACCATTGAAGCTTGTAACAATCGATAAAGAGTTTGGTGGTTGGACAAAAGTACAAAAACAACACTTTGATAATGGTGGTGTTTTCGATCAAATCGTGAAAATCAATAGTGCAGAGAAGTAATTCTTTGCACTAAAGGTAAGGAGAACAGACATGATTCACACTGTAATTGTTCCGGGTGTAGGTGGCAGTGAACATCAGCATTGGCAATCTTGGTTGCAGCGTCAACTCGTGTCTAGTTCTCGTGTTGAGCAAAAAAACTGGGATAGACCTGTATTAAGCGAATGGGTTGAGCAATTCGTTAAAACAGTTCAAGCAGCTCAAGCTCCTGTTCAAATTGTTGCACATAGTTTTGGATGCTTAACAAGTGTAGCTGCTTTAGCTGAGCATCCAGAGTTAAAAAGCCAAGTTAAGAAACTAATTTTAGTCGCTCCAGCGAATCCAGCACGCTTTGGGGAAGCAGGGTTTGCTCGCCATAGCTTGACCGACTACAAAGATTATTTTCATCAATTAAAAATTGATGTGCCTGCAACGCTACTCATTAGTGAAAATGATCCATGGCTTGGCTTTTTTGATGCTTTACAACTTGCAAAATCATGGAAGTTAAATCCCGTTAATCTTGGTGAAGTGGGCCACATTAACGTTGCCTCAGGTTTTGGACCATTTCCGGATTTGCTGAACTATTTGATTCCAGAAGATTCGATGTGTAGTCACTCATCTATCGACCCGGTAAAAACACATTTCTCTTTGAAATTTGCTTAATACCAATCTTTATACCGCACTGTTTATCTTTATTTATTCGCTTACTGGTTTCAGCAGGCTTTTCTCTTTGAGGAAATATCATGTCGCAGCGATCCCGAGTGCTGCCTGGGTTTGGTCTATCTTTGGGCTTCACCCTCGCCTATGTGTCTTTTATTGTGCTTATTCCATTAGCCGCAGTCTTTATCAAATCATTTGGAATCGGATGGGACGGATTATGGGAAATTTTAACGTCTGAGCGTATTTTGAAATCGCTTCAACTCAGCTTTAGTTCAGCTTTAATCGCAGCATTTATTAATGTTGTGTTTGGTCTGCTTTTGGCTTGGTGTCTTGTCCGCTATAACTTTCCAGGAAAGCGTCTAGTTGATGCATTGGTCGATTTACCTTTTGCTCTTCCGACCGCAGTTGCAGGTATTGCACTGACTTCACTCTATGCACCTACTGGTTGGTTAGGTCAATATCTGGAACCACTTGGTATTCAGGTTGCCTATACACCTATCGGGATTACGTTGGCATTGGTATTTATTGGTATTCCTTTTATTGTTCGGACCGTTCAACCGGTACTCAGCGATATTGAAACCGAACTTGAGGAAGCAGCTTCAGCACTTGGTGCAAATCGTTGGCAGACCATTACTAAAATTATTTTACCCATCTTACTACCTGCCCTATTTACAGGCTTTGCTTTAGCATTTGCTCGCGGCGTGGGTGAGTATGGCTCTGTTATTTTTATTGCAGGTAACCAGCCGTTTAAAACAGAAATCGCACCGCTGATGATTATTTCTCGTCTTGAAGAATATGATTATGCAGGTGCAACGACCATTGCAGCGGTCATGTTAGTTCTCTCTTTTATCATTCTATTTGTCATTAACTTACTTCAAGCATGGGCAAACCGTCGTACAGGGAGAAACATCACATGAATTTACATACCGACAGCAATGCACTTGCCTTGAAGTTACAGTCTCGTGATGCAACACGTGAGCCGACTTGGGTACGTTATACCCTCATTACAATCGCACTGATTTTTTTTCTCAGTTGCCTCATGTTGCCCCTCATTCTGGTTTTCGTAGAAGCATTTAAACAAGGCCTTGAAGTCTATGTTCAGGCTTTGATTGATCCAGATACGTTATCAGCAGTGAAATTAACATTACTCACCGCAGCAATTGCAGTTCCAATTAATGTGATATTTGGTGTTGCTGCAGCATGGGCTGTCTCTAAGTTCCAGTTTAAAGGCAAGGCTATTTTAACCACTATCATTGATATGCCTTTTTCGGTTTCCCCCGTTATTGCAGGTTTAATGATTGTTCTAATTTTTGGTGCGCAAGGTTGGTTCGGCGGCTGGTTAATGGATCATGACATCAAGATTTTATATGCCGTACCTGGAATTGTTTTAGCAACCATTTTTATTACAGTTCCTTTTGTGGCGCGTGAGTTAATTCCACTCATGGAAGCTCAGGGAACAGAGGAAGAAGAAGCAGCAATTGTACTCGGTGCTTCAGGTTGGCAAACTTTTTGGAAGGTCACCCTCCCTAACATTAAATGGGGTCTGATTTACGGCGTGATTTTGTGTAATGCCCGTGCAATGGGTGAGTTTGGCGCAGTATCAGTGGTTTCTGGTCATATCCGTGGTGAAACCAATACTCTGCCACTGCATGTTGAAATTTTATATAACGAGTACACCTTTAGCGCAGCCTTTGCCGTGTCCTCACTGCTTGCCTTCTTAGCTCTTTTAACACTGATTTTAAAAACTTGGTTAGAGCTACATCAAGATAAACCAGAACCGCATTCAACTGATTCGTAAGGAATGAAATCATGAGTATTCAAGTTAAAAATATTGAAAAACACTTTGGTGCATTCCATGCGCTTAAGAATATTTCCCTAGACTTTCCGGAAGGTGAACTGGTTGCGTTACTTGGCCCATCTGGATGCGGTAAAACAACGCTACTCCGTATTATTGCAGGTCTAGAATCAGCCGATGGCGGTCAAGTGTTACTTGAAGGTGAAGATGCGACCAATGTACATGTACGTGAGCGTCAGGTTGGCTTTGTATTTCAGCACTATGCTTTATTCCGTCACATGACCGTATTTGACAATATTGCTTTTGGTTTACGTGTTCGCCCTCGTGCAACACGCCCTTCGGAAACTGAAATTAAAAAACGTGTTACTCGTTTACTTGATCTAGTTCAACTGGGCTTTTTAGCAGACCGCTACCCTGCCCAGCTTTCTGGCGGACAACGTCAACGTATTGCTTTGGCCCGTGCTTTGGCAGTAGAACCTCGTGTGTTATTACTCGATGAACCATTTGGTGCTCTGGATGCCAAAGTACGCAAAGAATTACGCCGCTGGTTACGCAACTTACATGATGAATTGCATATCACTTCAATTTTCGTGACTCACGATCAAGAAGAAGCACTTGAGGTTGCAGACCAGATTATTGTCATGAATAAAGGTAATGTTGAGCAAATCGGTTCACCTCGTGAAGTTTATGAAAAACCTGCAACGCCATTTGTGTTTGATTTCTTGGGTCAGGCAAATCGATTTGAAGGTGAACATACGGAAGGTATCATCCGTATCGGTAATGACCGTATTCAATTACCAACAGCAGTTGAGGCGCCTCAAGGAAAAGTGATTGCTTTTGCCCGTCCAGATGAGTTACATATTCACTCGCAACCGCAAGCGAATACCATTGAAGCGACTTTTGTACGTGAAATCTGGATTGCTGGAAAAGTAGTGGCCGAATTACAAGACCGTAATGGACGTTTAATTGAAATTGCTCTGAGCAGTGAAGCTGCAAAATTACATGCATTTAAACCTAATCAAACTGTTTGGGTGAGCGCATCTCAATTGCACTTATTTGCAGACCAAGTTGCTTAAGAAATATATTTGGTGAGGAAATATCTTGCGGATCTTTAGACGCTCCTCACCTCTTTTGAGGAAAAGTGTAAATGAACTTTCAACAATTAAGAATTATCCGAGAAACAGTACGCCAAAACTTTAACTTGACGGAAGCATCGGCTGCACTCTACACATCTCAATCGGGTGTAAGTAAACACATCAAAGATTTAGAAGATGAATTAGGTGTTCAACTTTTCGTTCGTAAAGGTAAACGCCTTTTAGGTTTAACTGAACCAGGACAGTCACTTCTTAGCATTGTTGAACGCATGTTGGTGGATGCTGAAAATATTAAACGACTTGCTGAAGATTTTAATAAGGTTGATGAAGGAACATTAACGATCGCAACTACGCATACTCAAGCGCGTTATGTATTGCCTCCAATCGTTAATCAATTTAAGAAATTATTTCCAAAAGTTCATTTGATTTTACAACAAGCTAGCCCTGTGGAAATTTCAGAAATGCTTTTACAAGGTGAAGCGGATATTGGAATTGCAACCGAGTCTTTAACGACTGAAGAAAATCTGGCTAGCATTCCTTACTATCAATGGCAGCACAGTATTATTACCCCGCAAAATCATCCTTTAGTGCAGGCGGATAAGATCACTCTAGAACTTTTAGCAGAATATCCACTTATTACTTATCATGGTGGTTTTACAGGTCGATCTAAAATCGATAAAGCCTTTGAAGAAGCTCACCTAGATGCAGATATCGTAATGTCAGCTCTTGATGCCGATGTTATCAAAACCTATGTAGAACTTGGCATGGGTGTCGGGATTGTCAATGACGTAGCTTATGATACAGAACGTGATTATCGTTTAAAGCAAACCAAAACTGATATTTTTGGTGTTAATACGACATGGATTGCGGTTCGCAAAGGCCATCTATTACGCGGTTATGGTTACGAATTTATTTCTTTATGCTCACCTGATGCGGATATTAAAGCGCTTAAGAAAATTGCTTACCCAGACGAATAAAAATTAAAAATAAATAAAAGAGCTTTTTAGCTCTTTTATTTATTTTATTAAAAGTACAAAAAAAACGAGCCGTAGCTCGTTTTTTCTTTTGTGATCTTACCAGTAGAAGTTCACACCAACCTTACCAACTGGTAACCATTTGTATTTATCGTCATTACGAATTTCATTTTCTTCCTTATCTACTGCATCTTGAGCAGACGTTGGGTTACCATTCACAGGAGCAAGATTATATTGAGTTAACTGAACTTTTGGATTACCTGTATAGTAAGCACCTACCTCACCAAATACACCCCAATTTTTATTAAATTTCGGTGCAAAACCAAAACCTACATAAGGGGCGATATTATTTTCATAATTCATCTTACCTCTTACACCACCTTCTTGGCCAGCAACTGCTTGTTGATAGTTTTTACCATCAATTGATAATGTTTCGCCATTACCAATACGTTTAGCTAAGTCATAATCATTATCTAAATAAGCAGCACCCGCAGCTACATATAAGCCTTGAGCCCATGGATTAGAACTAGCGCCCCAAGGACGTATTTCAGCATTTAGATAAATATTATTGTTATCCATATCTAGGTCATATTTAGTACCATTTACAGAGACGTCATCTGTCCACGAAATGTCACCACCGTTATAACCCAGAGCCAAACCTACATATGGGTTGGCTTGCCATAATAAAGCACCACCGTAACCAGTTGTACCTACCTCAGCACGCACCCCTACAGGAAGTAATTGTTTTTGGTCAAATGCATAGCTGTCATGAACAACAGCTTCATCTGCCATTGCAGCACCAGCAGCGAATAAAGCTGTTGTTGTGACTAACACACGTAATGCTTTCATAGTTTTCTCCTCAAAAAGGCTCTGTTTTTAATTTATTCATCTTGTGACTGAAATCATAATAATGACAGCTTAGATTCTTTTTTATACAAAAAATGCTAGATTTCTGTTATTTTTTGATACAAATTGAGTTAAATTTTTATTTTCAAATCATTTTTGTGTAAAAAACACTTGATTATCTAATAAGCTTATTTTGATTTACCTCATTTATATCATCAATCAAACGTAACACGTTTTTTGAAAGATTCTTGTCACAAATTAGTGTAAAATCTTTAAAATTTTTTATGGAAGGAAGATCATGTCTCAGCTTTCTACGATCATTGAGCAAGCATTTGAAGACCGCGCAAATTTTACTGCAGCAGATTGTTCAAGCGAAATTCGCCAAGCTGTTGAAGAAGCAATTGCTGGTTTAGATAACGGTACACTTCGAGTTGCTGAAAAAATCAATGGTGAATGGGTTGTTCATCAATGGTTAAAAAAAGCTGTTTTATTATCATTTAAACTGAATGACAATAAACCAATCGAGTCATGTGATCTTCGTTTCTATGACAAAGTTGAAACTAAATTCTCTGGTTGGACTGAAGAGCAATTTAAAGCCGCAGGTGTTCGTGTTGTTCCTCCTGCTGTAGCACGTCGTGGTAGCTTCCAAGCTAAAAACGTGGTGTTAATGCCATCTTATGTCAACATTGGCGCTTATGTAGATGAAGGCACAATGGTTGATACATGGGCAACTGTAGGTTCATGTGCTCAAATCGGTAAAAATGTTCACTTATCTGGTGGTGTAGGTATTGGTGGTGTTTTAGAACCATTACAAGCTAACCCAACCATTATTGAAGACAACTGCTTTATCGGTGCGCGTTCAGAAATCGTTGAAGGCGTTATCGTTGAAGAAGGCTCAGTCATTTCAATGGGCGTTTTCATTGGTCAATCAACTAAAATTTATGACCGTGAAACAGGCGAAATCCATTATGGTCGTGTACCAGCAGGTTCAGTTGTAGTTTCAGGCAGCTTGCCATCTAAATGTGGTACTTACAGCTTATATGCTGCAATTATCGTGAAAAAAGTTGATGCGCAAACACGTTCAAAAACAAGCTTGAACGATTTGTTACGCGCTGACTAATTTGTTATAACTCTCTTGCGGAGCTTTAATCGCTCCTCATCTCTACGATCAAACTGATCGTAGAGATTTTATTTTTTATATAGTGTGGTATTTCTAGAATGGCTTCCTTACGTTCCTCTGCAATTCCTGTCTCAGACCCTGCGTCCGGTTTACGCATTACCGAGATTTTTTACTCGTTGCAGGGTGAAGCAAATGCCTCTGGCCTACCGACTGTATTTATTCGTCTAACAGGCTGTCCATTACGTTGTAGCTATTGCGATACCACCTATTCCTTTGAAGGTGGCGAACGTTTTTCACTTGAACATATCATTGAAACAGCTACACAATTTCAAACACCTTATATTTGTGTAACAGGTGGTGAACCTCTTGCTCAGCCAAACTGTTTGATTTTATTACAACGTTTATGTGAGGCAGGTTTTGACGTTTCTCTAGAAACCAGTGGCGCTCTTGATGTATCAAGAGTAGATCCCCGTGTTTCAAAAGTCCTCGATTTAAAGACTCCAACTTCTGGTGAAGAACATCGCAATCTCATCAGTAATCTTGACCATTTAACACCACGTGACCAAATCAAATTTGTGATTTGTAATCGTGAAGACTATGAATGGTCAAAGCAACAAGTTGAAAAATATCAACTGCAAACCAAAGTCAGTACCGTTTGGTTCTCCCCTGCCTTTGCGGTTGAAAAAGGTGCTGTAGGCCTGCCACGTCTAGCACGTGATCTGGCACAGTGGATACTTGATGATAAATTACCTGTTCGTTTCCAGCTTCAGTTACATAAACTGCTTTGGAACGATGAATCAGGTCGTTAATCACTCAATAAAGTAAATCATTCCGAATATGGAGAAAAATATGCGCTCTCGTGCCATTGTTTTACTTTCAGGCGGCTTAGACTCAACCACTTGCCTAGCTTGGGCACAAGCGCGCTATGAATGTATTGCTATTAGTTTTATGTATGGTCAACGCTCAACCACTGAACTTGATGCTGCAAAAGCATTAGCTCAGCGTTCAGGTGTTGAACATCGTGTAATTAATATTGATCTAGCAAATTTAGGTGGATCAGCACTTACAGATCACAACATTGCAGTACCAGAACAGTTACAAGAAGGTATTCCTGTAACTTATGTACCAGCGCGTAACACTATTTTCCTCTCGTATGCTCTAGCAGCAGCTGAAGTATTTAATGCTGAAGCTATTGTTATTGGTATCAATGCTGTTGATTATTCAGGATATCCTGATTGTCGCCCTGAATTTATTGATGCTTTTGCGAATATGGCCCGTTTAGCAACTAAAGCTGGCGTAGAAGGAAAACCACTTAAATTTGAAACACCCCTGTTACATTTATCCAAAGCGAATATCATACGTTTAGGGATTGAACATGGCGTAGACTATAGTCAAACGGTATCTTGCTATCAAGCAGATGCTCAAGGACGTGCGTGTGGTAAATGTGACAGTTGCCGTTTGCGTAAAGAAGGCTTTATCGATGCTGGTGTTACTGATCCAACACGCTATATACCGTAATAAGTAGGTAAAATTTATGAAGTTGTTAAAATCAAATCTTATTCTTTCATCTTTATTCTCAGCAGCTGCACTTATGGCTGGTTCAGTTCAAGCAGCTGAAAACCCAGTTCAAGCGGCATATAAAAGCACTAACGTTAAAGGTGCATTAGTTAACGTTTGTAAAGAACAAACTGCTAAAGGCGGCAAGTTAAGTTCATCTGAAGTTAGTAAATTCTGTAGCTGCCAAGTTGAAGCACAAGGTAAAGTGACTGAAGCACAAAAATGGGAAATCCAAAGCGCAATCAATGCGAAGAAAAGCCCAAGTTCTCTAGGATTTGTACAACAACAAAACCGTGATCTTAAAGCATGTTTCGGTCCTCAGTTAACAACTAAGCTTGAAAAGTTAACTGAAGATGCAATGAAGGCAGCTCAACAACAAGCTCCTAAAAAATAAGATTTTAATGTTCCAAATTAAGCCTGCATTTATGCAGGCTTTTTTATAGCTCTGTTAAAATAACAGCACTTTTGACCAATTCATTTGATGTAAGCAATGCAAGAACAATGGAAAACTAATGCTAACCATAAAAAGTCTATTGTCTCATTTAGTGGAGGCAAAGATAGTTCTCTAGCACTCTACCATGCAATGCAGACAGGCGAAGTGATTGGATTGATCGTAATGCTAGAAGAACAAGGCCAACGTTCTCGCTCACATGCCATGCCTCTTAATATTATTCAAGCGCAAGCTAAAGCAATCGGCTTGCCCGTGTTTATGGCTTCATCAAGTTGGAATGACTATGAAGTAAAGTTTATTGAATTACTCAATCAAGCAAAGCAACAAGGAGCCGAGGTACTGGTTTCAGGTGACCTTGATATGCCTGAACACGGCTGTTGGCATGATAGAGTAACGCAACAAGTAGGTCTTCAATTAGGAATGCCTCTTTGGCTACGTCCGCATCGTGAAGTTGTTGAAGAATTTATTCAACTTGGATTCCAGAGTGTAGTGGTGACCGTAAACCTTACACTCGGAATGAAGGTAGAAGATTTAGGAAAAACTTTAACTTTAGAATATATCCAAGAGCTTGAGAACCGTGGCATTGATCCATGTGGTGAGGGCGGTGAATTTCATACGACTGTGATTGATGGACCAATTTTTAACAAAGCAATCCCTGTAAGAAAACTCAATATTGTTTATCATGAGGAATACGCTTTTTTACCACTTGAATTAGATCAAATTTAACTTTTAAAGGATAAGAAATGTCTGAGAATATTCAATTGCCAAATCAGGTGTTCCCTACTACACACGGCGAAGTGAACTTGAACGAAGTCGAAAATGAATGGCTAATCATTTACTTCTATCCTAAAGATTCAACACCAGGATGTACAACACAAGCAGTGGGTTTTTCTTGTTTGAAAGACCAGTTTGATGCTTTAGGTGCCCGTATTTTCGGTATTTCACGTGACTCGGTAAAAGCCCATCAAAATTTTACAGAGAAGCAAGCACTTACTATTGATCTGATCAGTGATAAAGAAGAAATTCTTTGTAATCACTTTGATGTGATTAAAGAAAAGAATATGTATGGTAAAAAAGTAATGGGTATTGAACGTTCTACTTTTATTTTCCATAACAAAACTTTAGTTAAAAGCTATCGCAAAGTTAAAGCAGCTGGGCATGCAGAGCAAGTTCTAGAAGACTTAAAAGCTCTACAAACAGCTTAATAAACTTAAGAAACAAAAAGCGGGCATGATGCTCGTTTTTTGTATATGAACAAATTACTTACTCCTTTACTTTGGCGTATGATAAAGACATTAGAATAATTCACGCTAAGGTATTTACATGGGTCTGCTCAAAGTTTGTAATTTACTGTCTAGTGGTCTTGTTATTTCTGCATGCTCCGTTAGTTCATCCAGTATGCCGCCCTCAATTACACCATCTACCACGCAAGTTGAAACTCCACCTATAAAAATAAGTTGCCAAGATTTACAAAACCCTGCCTATCAACAAACCGTACTTAAAATAATTAATCAAATTCGCCAGCAATCACGCCAATGTGGACAACAACATTTCGCTGCAACCAGACCATTAAGTTGGAGTAATAATTTATATAAAGGTGCACTTTCTCATAGTGAAGATATGGCAACACACAACTTTCTTGGACATGTTGGCTCCACGGGACTAGATTTAAAATCACGTTTGAAAATTTATAATACACTCGGTAAAGCCAATGGTGAAAATGTCGCGAGTGGACAGAAAACATTAGATGAAGTGATGTCTAGATGGCTGTCGAGTCCCCTACATTGTAGTAACCTAATGAACCCTAAATTTACAACCTATGCAATTGCTTGTGCTTCTGATCAATCTGTAAAACAAAAGAGCTATTGGACTCAACAATTTGGTACACGTTAAAAGGAAAAAAGATGCAATCAGGTTCGATCACCCCTATTTTAAGAATTTTTGATGTCGAATTAGCTCAATCATTTTATCTTGAGTTCTTAGATTTTCAGCTTGATTGGCAACACCAATTTGAAGACAACTTTCCATTATATTTACAAATTTCTAAAGATGATTGCGTTATTCATTTATCTGAGCATTTTGGAGATGCGAGTCCTCATAGCGCGATCCGTATTTATTGGGAACATATTTATGAGTTGCATAGTGAACTAAGCAAAAAAGATTATAAATTTTCTAAGCCTCAGGTTGAAAAAACAGATTGGGAGACACTTGAACTCAGTATCACTGATCCTTTTTCCAACCGAATTATCTTTTGGGCAGATGCTTAATCGATATACATTTATTCAAAATCATCGAGATTAGAACGATCATCTTCTTCAAAACGTTGTTGCAATTGTTGATAAATACGTGTTTTTTTAAACTCATCTAAAAATTGAATAGTTCCTACAGGGAAAAATTCGGTTTGGATTTCACCACGATAATAAGCTTCACGCATTGGCGTTGCCGAGATAGAGTCTTTTAAACTATCAAGCTCAACCATAATCCACTCAGGAAATAGTCGTAAATAATATGAAGACTCGTCCTTAAAGTGTCCAATCAAACCAACTTTTGAGTTCGGTTCAATTACGCCATTTACTAAAGATTTGACTTGTTTTACCCATTTTTCGTCATTATAAACATCTACTACATGTACAAAACGAATGCGTTTTTGCTCTTCTAACGAGAAATTTGACAAGATCATTTGCTCGCGCTCTACTGCTAAGAACGGATTTTTAATATTACGTTCCATTTGAGCAGAACCTAATGCCAAAACGACATAGTGGCTTTGTTGTAAGGCAATTTCAATTGTCTGCATATGAGCTAAATGAAATGGTTGAAAACGCCCTATAAAAACGAGATAGTCAAATTTATACATAATTAGATTTTCACTTTTTATGAACTCACCAGTTAACCGCATTACAAAAAATATGCGCCATAATGAGAACCTAAAAATTAACAACGTGGTTTAAAGCAAGGATAGTACGATGACACTTAGCTGTATTCAACAACCTCATCAACATTTACACGCAAATTTAGAAGGTGGCGTACTCACCTTAGCCATAAATCGCCCAGAAGCAAAAAATGCACTGTATGGCGAACTTTACTTATGGATTGCCAAAGCACTTGATGAAGCTGACCAAGACAAAGATGTACGAGTAATCATTCTACGTGGTGTAGAGCAAGACTTTACCGCTGGTAATGACATGAAAGATTTTATGGGTTTTGTACAAAATCCTAATCTAGGTCCAGCAGGTCAAGTTCCTCCGTTTGTACTCCTTAAATCTGCTGCTAGATTATCAAAGCCGCTTATTATTGCAGTAAAAGGTGTGGCAATTGGTATTGGTGTTACGATTTTATTACACGCAGATTTAGTTTTTGCTGACAACACTGCCCTTTTCCAAATTCCATTTGTAAGTCTTGGCCTTTCTCCAGAAGGCGGTGCAAGCCAACTATTGGTTAAACAAGCGGGTTATCACAAAGCAGCTGAACTTCTATTTACTGCGAAAAAATTTAATGCAGAAACCGCAGTACAAGCAAGCTTAGTTAATGAAGTTGTTGAAGATGCTTATGCATCTGCTCAGGCAACCGCTCAACATTTAGCAGCTTTGCCACTTGCCTCATTAAAACAAACCAAAGCATTGATGAAACATGATTTAGATCAAATTATTGAATGTATTGATCATGAAGCTGAAATCTTTATGCAACGCGTTCAATCTCCAGAAATGCTAGAAGCTGTAGAAGCATTTATGCAGAAACGTAAACCAGATTTTTCGCAGTTTAATTAAAAATCAATTTCTATGATTTGAATAAACTCAAAGGCAGGCTCTTCATAAGGATGGCTTGCCTTTAATGCTTTTGCTACAGCCTTTGCATTTGCTTCAATTACAATTGTTTCAACGCGCCACTCATCAACTTGTTCAAGTTCACCCAGCTCTCCGATATAAGGATCTGCACCTTTGACTGGTTTAAATTGCCCTATTCCTTTCACTTGCCATGCGCAGTGTTCGTAATTACCGATACCCCCCGCACCAGCAGAAAAAATAGCTTGTTTAGTCGACTCAAGATGTGAATCAGGCACGTAATAAATCAGCTTTAACATAAGTAGAATGACTCAAAACTAGTAAACTTGCTTTAAATCATACCGTTAAAAAAGCTTCTAAATCAAAGTCAGCTCATCATTACCAAATAATTTGCTCCAATAAAGAGGATTTGAATGGCAAGCGCCAAGCCAAACAAGCGCCAGCCCTTATCTTTGGTATACATTGTTCTTATGTGATACTTATTTTTCATCATTTTGATCTCCGATTTTTATCGTTGTTACAGAGAAAGCAAAAATTGATCCAATTTTGAACAAACTATAAAGTGTTAAATAGCCGAATGTCTATAGGCTTATAATTTTTCTAAAATGCTTAAAAGAGCTACACTCATTTATATGTAGCTCTTATTCTGAACAAAATTTTAAATTTCAGTGTGCTAGCTGCATCTTTATAATTTTAAGCATTCGATTTCTTTAAATATCTGTTCTCATATATTGTCATCATAAATGCTAACCCACATAAAATGACGAAGCCGCCAGTCATTGGTATTAATGTACCGTCATATAATTGCCCAATAATAGAGGCTAGAATAAGTGACAAAACAGAAGATGCTGCACCAATAATGGCCGATGCCATACCAGCAACATGTCCCATCGGTTCCATTGCAATTGCGTTTAAATTTCCAAATAAAGTTCCAAATAATAAAAATAAAATGCAGGCATAAAGCATAAACATCCAGAATGAAACAGCCACACCTAAAAGTTGAATTCCTAAGAAAACTAAAGAAATTAAGCACAAACCTAGAAAGCCATAAATACAGATTGGACGCATACCAAACTTCATAACAATTTTAGAATTTGTAAATGAAGCGATTCCCATCACACCAGCAAGCACAGCAAAATAAGCGCTAAACTCTTGCCCTGTTTTACCAAACTGTTGCATAAAAATTTGCTGAGAAGTACCCAAATAACCAATGAATCCACCAAAGCAAAAACCTGCACATAGCAAATAACTCATGGTGGTTTTATTACTTACAACTTCTTTAAAACCTTCCCGAAATGCTTGTAGACGCATAGGTAAACGATTTTCTGGAAGCAACGTCTCTTCCAAACGTAAAGCCACCCATGCCCCCACAACTGTGGCATAGGCCATATATAAAACAAAGATCTCACGCCAACCAAAGAAATGGATAATGAGCTGTCCCAAACTTGGTGCAATTGCTGGGGCAACCATAAACACCATCATAATTAAAGACATGATGCGGGCCATTTGAGCCCCACTGTATTTATCCCTAACAATTGAAATAGAAGCCACGTAAGGACCTGATACGCCAACCCCTTGAATAAAACGTCCAACTAAAAACCATTCAAAACTTTGTGTGGTAAAACACAACAAACTTCCCAGAAAGTAAATAACAATTCCTGTGAATAAAATACGTTTACGGCCAATCGCATCGGATAGAGGGCCAGCAATCAGTTGACCAATCGTCATACCGGAAAAAATACCAATAATGACCCACTGTGTCTGATTATTATTTTTTAAGTCAAAAACTCGTCCGATTTCGCCCAAAGCAGGTAAGACTGCATCTATTGAAAAAGAAACAATAGACATGAGCAATGCCATTAGTAATGCAAATTCATGGAAATGGATTTTTGATTTCATTTTTCTTCTCTCAATTTTTTATATTAAATGAAAAATTATCTTCCTTTCTGAAACTCCCAAGTTGAAAATAAAAATACAGCCATCGTACCAGCTAAATTAACTGCAAGTTCAGCATGTCTTGAAGCTGGTCTAAAGTTTATTTTACCTTGACCATGAGCATCACTTATTCGATTTCGCAGAGCCCCCAACCCTTCAATAACAGAAGTACAACCACCTAAAATTTGTTTAAATACCGATTGAGTATGGTCAGAAGGTGCTATGTTGAGTTGTTTAGCTGTTAATCTATATAAATGGTTCAAATCAGGTGTAGTTCCATAATCCACATTTTTATCATCAAGGATATATTTACAAGTTGATTCTAAAAGTGTACGAGCAATTGTAATAGCACCTTCAGGATCATCTTGACGACGCTCCAGTGCTTTTTGCCATGTCAAATGAATATATTGCGAATCAATATTTTGGATAGCTGCTTTAATTACAGTATCAGATGGTGAAATATTAATTTTTTCTAACTTCTCAAATAATGGTTGAAATGATTTCCAAATAAAATCTCTCCTCTCAGCATAAGTTCCATATTCAAATTTAATAAACTGCCAAAATTGACTTAAATTTCTACAAGTTACTAAATATCTTGGGACTAATGAACTATCAAACCCATTAGATAAAATTTGATGCCTTAACTTCTGATACTCAATGTCATTTTCACTCCCGCCTGTAGCATGTGAAATCAATAAATTTTGTAATGTTTCTAACGTTATGAGTAAATTATCCATTTTCCAATTATTAGAATTAAAAGTTAATCATACTGAAAAATTTCTCTCTTTTAATAGTTAAATACGACTAAATACACATTAAAAAGCCCCTTTCGGGGCTCTTTAAGTAATAAATTTTATTAACCAATAAACTTACGTGCGTTACGGAACATACGTAACCATGCACCATCTTCAGTCCATTCTTCTGGACTCCAAGAGTGTTGAATTGCACGGAAAGTACGCTCTGGGTGTGGCATCATGATCGTTGCACGACCATCTTTAGATGTTACACCAGTAATCGCTTCCGGCGAACCATTCGGGTTCAATGGATAATGTTGAGTCGGGTTACCATGGCTGTCAACATAACGCAAAGCAACTTGATTCGCTGCATTCAAGCCTGCAATATCAGCTTCACTCGCAACTGCACGACCTTCACCGTGTGCTACAGCAATCGGTAAAATCGAACCTTCCATTCCATTAAGCAATACAGAAACAGATTTTTCAACACGAACGTTTACACTACGAGCTTCAAAAACTTCTGACATATTGCGGTGGAAACGTGGCCAATGTTCAGCACCTGGAATAAGTGGCGCTAATTGTGACAACATTTGGCAACCATTACAGATACCTAAGCTAAACGTGTCTTCACGATGGAAGAATTGTTCAAACTGATCACGTAATTTCGCATTGAACAATACAGATTTTGCCCAGCCACCACCAGCACCCATTACGTCACCGTAAGAGAAACCACCACAAGTCACTAAACCTTCAAAATCACTTAGGCTAACGCGACCAGCAAGTAAATCACTCATGTGCACGTCAACGGTATTGAAACCAACCTTATCAAAGGCTGCTGCCATTTCAATATGACCATTTACACCTTGCTCACGCAAGATCGCCATATTTGGGCGACGTGTATTAATGAACGGTGCTTCAATAGGTTCATTCAAGTCAAATGTTGGTTTAGCAATTAAGCCTTGATGTGATTTATCTGCAATTAAAGCAAATTCTTGGTCAGCAGTTTCAACGTTATCACGTAAACGTTGGATCTGATGAGATACTTCAGACCAAGCTTGTTGCAATTCTGCACGCTCTAGAGTCAAACCGTTTACAGATAATTGATCTGTGTTGTTTACACGACCAACTACAGCAATTGCATCTTTTAAGCTAGAAGCAGCAACTTCTGCTTGTAAAGCTTCCCAATCAGCTGCTTTGATTTGAACAACTGCACCAATTTCTTCAGCAAACAAACTTGCTGGAGTTTGATCTTCTAATGCAACACCTAAACGTGCAGCAAACATCATTTCAGCAACAGTTGCGAGTAAACCACCATCACCAATGTCGTGATAAGCTTGAATCAAGCCACGGTTGTTCCAATCTTGAATTAAAGCAAAGAACGCTTTGAAATCATCAAAACTATCAACGTCTGGAGTGATTGAACCGATTGCTTTATATACTTGCGCAAGAATCGAACCACCTAAACGGAACTGGCCTTTAGATAAATCAATACGTACAAGTACTGAATCTTCTAAATTCTTAAGTTCAGGTGTTAAAGTTTTACGAACATCCATTACTGGAGCAAATGCGGTAATTACACCAGTCATTGGAGACGTTACAGCTTTATCTTCGCCGTTGTCATTCCAAGTGGTACGCATTGAAAGTGAGTCTTTACCTACAGGAATCGCAATTCCTAAAGCTGGACACATTTCCATACCAATCGCTTTTACACCTTCGAACAACGCTTGGTCTTCACCTTTTTGACCAGCAGCAGCCATCCAGTTTGCAGAAAGTTTGATATCGCTAATTTGTTCAATGTTTGCACATGCAATATTAGTAATTGCTTCAGCAACTGCCAAACGAGCAGACGCTGCTGGATTTAACAATGCAACTGGTGGACGTTCACCCATAGCCATTGCTTCACCAGTGAAGCCTTGTAAGCTTGTAGTCGTCACTGCCGCATCTGCAACAGGAATCTGCCAACGACCAACCATTTGGTCACGCGCAACCATACCAGTAATTGAGCGGTCACCAATGGTGATTAAGAATGATTTAGAAGCAACTGTAGGATTTTTCAATACACGGAAAATCGCATCTTTCAAATCAACTTTTGAAGCGTCAAACTCGTTACCTTTACGCTCAATTGTTTCATAAGAACGTTGCATACGCGGTGTACCACCAAGCATTACTTGCATTGGGATATCAACTGCATTGTTTTGGAACAATGGATCTTCAACAGTTAAATGACGTGCTTCTGTTGCTTCACCTAACACGGCAAATGGACAACGTTCACGAGCACAGATTGCTTCGAACTGTTCTAAAGACTCTGGACGAATTGCAAGAACATAACGCTCTTGTGCTTCGTTTGACCAGATTTCCATTGGGCTCATGCCCGGTTCTAATGAAGGAATCTTACGAAGGTTAAGAACTGCACCCAACTCATGGTCATTCACAAGTTCAGGCATAGCATTTGATAGACCACCCGCACCAACGTCATGTACAGAAACGATTGGGTTGAAGTCTTCTAAGCGCCAGCATGTATCGATTACTTCTTGGCAACGGCGTTCCATTTCTGGATTTTCACGTTGTACAGAAGCGAAATCAAGGCTTTCACCCATTGTACCGCTATCTACAGAAGATGCTGCACCACCACCAAGACCGATTAACATTGCAGGGCCACCCAATACAATGAGCAAGTCACCAGGTTGAATCGCATCTTTTTCTACATGGTCAGGACGAATGTTACCGTAACCACCAGCGATCATGATTGGCTTATGGAAGCCCTTCACTTCACCATTTACATTTTGTTCGAAAGTACGGAAATAACCATTTAATGCAGGACGACCGAATTCGTTGTTAAATGCCGCGCCACCTAATGGACCTTCAATCATGATTTGTAATGGCGATGCCATACGTGAAGGTTTACCGTAGTTTTCTTCCCAAGGTTGTTCAAAACCAGGAATATTTAAGTTAGAAACTGTAAAGCCTGTTAAACCAGCTTTTGGTTTACCACCACGACCAGTTGCACCTTCATCACGGATTTCACCGCCTGAACCAGTTGCAGCACCAGCAAATGGAGAAATTGCTGTTGGGTGGTTATGAGTTTCAACCTTCATTAAAATATGAGCTGCTTGGCTCTTATATTTATAAACAAAGTGACCATTTTCATCCGCTTTTGGATAAAAACGCATCGTGTCATAACCCACAATTACTGAAGCATTATCTTTGTATGCAGATAAAACATCAGTTGGTGATTCTTTGTAAGTGTTTTTAATCATTTGGAACAATGATAATGGTTGTTTTTCACCATCAATTGTCCATTCAGAACCGAAGATTTTATGACGACAGTGTTCAGAGTTCGCCTGTGCAAACATCATCAATTCGATATCATTTGGATTACGACCAAGCTTACCGAATGCTTCTGTTAAATAATCAATTTCTTGTTCAGATAACGCAAAACCGAACTCATTGTTCGCTTTAACCAAAGCTTCTTTGCCTTGACCCAAGATATCAATTGAATTTAATGGTTTTGGAGCTGTTTCTGAAAATAATACTTTTGCATCTTCAATTTGAGCAAAAACTGTTTCTGTCATACGGTCGTGAAGTACTTGTTTAACTTCATTCGTAATTTCAGTAACGCCTTTTAACGTGAATAAAAGACCACGTTCTAAACGGTGTACTGGCGTATTACAGTTTTTGAAAATATCAGTTGCTTTAGAAGACCAAGGTGAAATAGTACCCACACGTGGTGTAACTAAAATCTGAATCTCATCACTTGCAGATTGACGAAGTTCAAAAGACTCACCGTCATTCAATAATTGCAAAGCAGATTGATGTTGCTGCTCGTTGAGCGCTTGATCAAACAAATAGACCCATTGGCTGTCAAAAGATTGAACAGAACTAATTGACGATAAACGTGTTAATAGTTGAGCTTTCTTAAAAGAAGAATGTGCTGCTGCACCGGCCACGATAAACATGTTGATTTTGGCTCCACGGGCAGGTCTTGTGAACCTTACCGCAATGTGACTTTAGAGAGAGCGCATATTCTACTGCTTCTTGGTAAAATCAGCTAGATGTAGAATCAGTATTCTGTAACCTAATTCTGCAAGAAGTGATTTGTTTTTTGTTCAAAATCATTTTTTTAGTCATTCCTGCTAAAAATAAATTGTTGCATGTTTATTCAATAACATAATAAAACCCGAACTAAGACAAACTATGTCGCACCAAGCTAGTGCTTTTAAGTTTTTTTTGGCATGATCAGGTTTTATAGTTTTGAATAATGATAAATGGAACAAATGCGTTGGTTAGAACTGCTGTCTGCAGTTCGTTTAGGTAGCAAAAAAAGTAGTACAGAACTGGCTCGTAGCCCATTCCATAAAGATTATGACCGCATTATATTTTCTCAAAGTTTTCGTCAGTTAAACCGTAAGACGCAAGTTCACCCTCTAGCACAGCATGATGGCATTCATACCCGCTTAACTCACTCCCTTGAGGTTTCCTGCATTGGTCGCTCAATGGGCATGCTTGCCGCAGAAAAAATAAAAGACGAATTACCCGTTTGGATTTCACCTGCCGATGTCGGGGCAATTATTCAGGCAGCTTGTCTGGCCCACGATATAGGTAATCCCCCTTTCGGACATGCGGGTGAATACGCAATTCGCGAATGGTTCGATGATGCTTCACATGATGATTTTTTAAAGAAACTAAGTCCCGAAGAAGAAGCCGATGTACGTCAGTTTGAAGGTAATGCTCAAGGATTACGTTTATTAAGTCGCATTGACTATCATCCAAATGATGGCGGTATGCGTTTAACTTATGCAACTTTAGGTGCTTATCTAAAATATCCATGGCTTTCAAAAACAATTGCTTCGCAGGGTGACCGCCCTTCCCATCAAAGAGCAAAGTTTGGTTGTTATCAGTCTGAAAAAGAAATTTTAAAACAGATTGCTGAACAGCTCGGGCTGATTCAACTCGGTGAATATCATTATTGCCGTCATCCACTCACCTACCTGCTAGAAGCTGCTGATGACATTTGCTATGCATTAATTGATTTAGAAGATGGCATTGTCTTGAATATGCTGAGTTACCAAGAAGTTGAACCAATATTCCTAAATCTTATTGCCGACTATGGTCAACCTGAAGAGTTATCTCATCCAAACAGTACATGGCAACAAAAGATCTCAGCATTACGCGGCCGCGTTATGAAACGTCTTGTTGATGAAGTCACTACGGCTTTTGCCAAAAATCACTACGAAATCATTACAGGTCAGCTTAAAGGCAATCTTTTGCAATATTGTTCGCCAGATATTGCAATTGGTATCGAAACTGCCAAAAATCTGGCACGTGATAAAATTTTTGAGCACCCGCAGAAGTCTGGTTTAGAAATTATTGCGCACCAAAGTTTACAAACGATTTTAGATGCATTTGTACCACTCACAACTCCGCATAAATCTTTAAGCTTTAAAGAACAACGTTTAATGTCTATCCTTAATCTATATGGTGCTAACTTTAGCAATAATCACTACAGCAATATCATGCAAGTCCTCGATATTATCAGTAAGTTCTCAGATCATCAGGCTTATAGCTTGGCGCAAGAGCTACAAGGCAATAAAATAGGTTTGTTTTAAGCTGGCTTGATATAGAAAGAAATAAAACTAGTGTCGTTTTCAATTCATTTTAGAACGACCAGATTTACAGTTATGAATAAGTGAAATTACGCTATGATCGGATGTTTAATTGGCGAAGTGTTTGCCCTAGAAGCCCCTACTGTCTTACTAAATGTGAACGGTGTGGGTTATGAAATTGATACGCCACTTTCAACATTTTGCCAATTACAAAAAGGCCAGAAAGTTACGTTATGGACGCATTTGGTTGTTCGTGAAGATGCTCAACAACTCTACGGTTTTAGTGATGCTCAAGAGAAAACAATTTTCCGCACCTTATTAAAAGTAAACGGTGTCGGTCCGAAAATGGCATTGGGTATTTTATCGACGCTAAGTGTTGAGTTATTGGTTCACACCATTGAACATGATGATATTAATACGCTGGTCAAAGTTCCAGGGGTTGGCAAAAAAACAGCTGAACGTTTAATGATTGAACTCCGTGACCGTTTCAAAACATTGGCTCAAGGCACTTCAACTGTGGCGACCATGCCTCAAATTCAATTTGCTGCAAACTCTCCTGTTGCAGAAGCAGAAGCTGCTTTGCAATCTTTAGGTTATAAGCCACTTGAAGCACAAAAAGCTGTTGCTGCGGTTAAAGCCGATTACACAGAATCAGCCGATATTATTCGCGCTGCTCTCAAATCCATGATGAAGTAAAACACTTATGCAAGACCGTCTAATCAGTGGAATAGAAAAACCTGAAGATCATTTTGATCGGGCTATTCGCCCAACTTCTCTTGCCGACTATATTGGGCAACCAGTCGTACGCGAGCAAATGGAAATTTTCATTGGCGCTGCTCGTGGTCGTGGTGAAGCTCTCGACCACACACTGATTTTTGGTCCGCCCGGCTTAGGTAAAACCACACTAGCTAATATTATTGCAC
The DNA here is from genome assembly GCF_027855145.1 of Acinetobacter sp. AOR18_HL. Taxonomy (NCBI): domain Bacteria; kingdom Pseudomonadati; phylum Pseudomonadota; class Gammaproteobacteria; order Moraxellales; family Moraxellaceae; genus Acinetobacter; species Acinetobacter sp. AOR18_HL. The sequence continues at coordinate 148,761 of NZ_JAKTIG010000029.1, read as the reverse complement.
GTGAAATGGGTGGCAACCTCAAATCGACTTCAGGGCCTGTCTTGGAACGTGCAGGCGATTTAGCGGCAATGCTGACTAACCTTGAAGAAGGCGATGTTTTATTTATTGATGAAATTCATCGTCTTTCACCGGTGATTGAAGAAATTCTGTATCCAGCGATGGAAGATTACCAACTCGACATCATGATTGGTGAAGGCCCTGCTGCTCGTTCAATTAAACTCGATTTACCCCCTTTTACACTCGTCGCTGCGACCACACGTGCGGGCTTACTGACCTCACCATTACGTGACCGCTTCGGTATTGTGCAACGTCTTGAGTTTTACTCTGTAGAAGACTTGACTCACATTGTGTCGCGCTCTGCAAACTTAATGGATGTACCCATTACAGTTGAAGGCGCAGAAGAAGTAGCACGCCGATCACGCGGAACACCTCGTATCGCCAACCGTTTATTACGACGTGTTCGTGACTATGCCCAAGTGAAAGGCACAGGCGAAGTGACCCATGAAATGGCACAGCGTGCGCTTGATATGCTCAATGTTGATAAAGCTGGCCTAGATACCCTAGACCGACGTTATTTGAGCATGTTACTCGAGCGTTTTGATGGTGGCCCTGCTGGAGTTGAAGCGCTTGCAGCAGCGATGGCTGAAGACAGCGGTACGCTTGAAGACGTGATTGAACCTTATTTAATTCAACAAGGTTATGTCATGCGTACTGCACGAGGTCGGATTGCAACCAACCAATCTTATTTACAGTTTGGAATGACACCACCCGAGCCTAAAAACTAATCAAAGGAAGAGAATTTTCTCTTCCTTTTTTAATTTAATCTCTCTATCCAATTAAAATAATAATTGTCTTATCAATAAATTAGTCACTCTATACCTTTTAAGTCTTTCTTTATACCTTATTGATTTTTTAATATTTTTAAAAACTGAATTATAAGAAATCTAGATAGCAAATCTTATGAACAATAATATTTTTAGGATAAGGATATGTACAAAAAAGCCGCTTTGATTTTTCCACTCGCTTTAATGAGCCAGCTGAGCCTAGCAGATTGGGTAAAAGATGCTGCACAACAAAATGAAAATCAGGTAATTCAATTAAGACAACATATTCATGAGCATCCTGAACTTGGCAATATGGAATTTAAAACATCTGCACTAGTTCAAAAAGAATTAAAGTCCTATGGCATTCAAGTCAAAACAGGTTATGCGAAAACAGGCGTTATTGGTATTTTAAAAGGGAATAAACCCGGCCCTATTATTGCACTTAGAGCCGATATGGATGCACTACCTATGGAAGAAAAAAGTGGTGTTCCCTTTGCGAGTAAACAAAAAGCAATTTATCAAGGTAAAGAAACTTATGTGATGCATGCCTGTGGACATGATGCACACACAGCAATGTTATTAGGTGCAGCAAAAATTCTGGCTGCGAATAAAGATAAAATATCGGGTACCGTTGTCTTTGTTTTTCAACCCGCTGAAGAAGGGGGAGCAGATATAGACAACTTTACGCAAGGTGATCAAATCGGCTCAAGAAAAATGATCACAGATGGCGCATTTAGAGATTATAAACCCGAGGCTATTTTTGGAATGCATGTCATATCTGGTATGCAAAGTGGGCACCTTTATTATAAAGATGGTGCCATTTTAAATAGTGCAGATCACTTGCGTATTCAGGTCAACGGCAAGCAGGTTCACGGCTCAACCCCTTGGTTAGGTAGAGATCCGATTTATGCATCGGCACAAATGATTAATAATTTACAGAGCCTTATTAGTCGAAGAACTGATCTCACCCAAGGCATGGGCGTTGTCAGCATCGGTAACATTCAAGGGGGTACGGCAGGAAATGTGATTCCTGAACAGGTCAATATGATCGGTACTATTCGTTCTAATAACGAACAGATACGGGCAAATATCTTAAAAAGTTTACCTGCCATGATAGAGCATAACGCTCAAGCCAATGACGTGACCGCCAAAGTTGAAATTGCTCCTTACGCTCCAGTAACCATGAACGACAAAGCGCTCACTCAATTTATTCAGCCAACCCTGGCCAAAGTTGTTGGCGATTCAAAACTCCATGTTTTAGATCATAATGCAAGCGCAAGTGAAGATTTTGCCTATTATGGCAAGTTAATGCCATCATTCTTTGTTTTCTTGGGTGCAACACCAGAAAATCAGGACTTAACTCAGGCGGCACCAAATCATAGCCCTTATTTTATTGTAGATAACAAGGCTTTAAAAACTGGGACCGAGCTACATGTAAGATTCGTATTAGATTATCCGAATATATCAAAACAAGTTCAAACTTCATGGAAGCCCTCTTAACTTAAAAAGCTTGCTAGCCATAAGATATAGCGTTTTTAGATTAGAAATACAGCAACCGCAATTGAAAGGTTGTGCCATAGGACTTAGTATGCAATCTGCTAAACTGCCCCGTATTTAAAAGCAGATGTATGGCTGTTGAATAGAGCTGATGTTTTATTCAAAGCCATATTTTAAATATAAAGCTCTATAGTGAACTAAAACGGAATACTCTCATGGCGAATCATTTTGAATTCAACATTCGTGTTTATATTGAAGATACGGACGCAGGTGGTATTGTTTACCATGCCAACCATATTCGCTATATGGAACGTACCCGTACTGAATGGCTCCGTGCTTCTGGCGTTGATCATTACTGGCATCAAAAAGACTACAACTTTGTCGTACACAAAATTGACGTAAAATACATGCGTCCTATTTTAATGGATGATTTAATTACTGTTACAGCACGTGTAGTTTCATGTAAAGCTGCGTCATTTGTGTTGCAACAAAATATTTATCGTGGTGAAATCTTGCTTGCTTCTGGCGAGGTTGAGTTGGCATGTTTAAGTAAAGAACTTGTAGCTCGTCGTCTTCCAGAAGAAATACGTGATCTTATTCGTAAAGAATTGGAACAAGACTAAAAAAACAACCGGCATATGTAACCTATGGCAACAAACATTGAATCAACCCTGCATATTTCTGACCTTATTTTACAAGCAAGTCCAGTCGTTCAGTTGGTCATGCTAATTTTATTGTTAGCATCGATCTTTAGTTGGTATCTGATTGCCAAGTTACATATGAGTTATAAAAAAGCACATCAAGACGATGAACATTTCCAAAAAATGTTCTGGTCTGGTGCTGAACTCAATACACTTTATAACAATGCCCAACTCAACTCAAAGCGCTCTGGGCTTGAAGATATTTTTTATCAAGGGTTGAGCGAATTTTTTAAACTCAAAAAGCGTCAGGCTCCTGTTTCACAAACAATAGAAGGCACTGAACGTATTTTGCGTGTAGGTTTGAGTCGTGATCAGAGCCATTTAGAATACGGCTTAGGTACTTTAGCAAGTATCGGTTCTGTAGCACCGTACATCGGTCTATTCGGTACTGTTTGGGGTATTATGAATGCCTTTATCGGTTTAGCTGCGGTCGATCAGGTAACTCTAGCAACTGTTGCACCGGGTATTGCCGAAGCACTTATTGCAACTGCAATTGGTTTGTTTGCCGCAATTCCTGCTGTATTAGCTTTTAACCACTTCACTGCTAAAAGTGAAAGTGTTTATTCTGATCGCGCTTTATTTGCTGAAGAGATGATTGCTTTATTGCAACGTCAATCTGTGGGTTCATCACAGGAAGATGCATAATGGCAATTCAGCGTTCAGGGCGCTTTGAGCGCATAAAAAAACCATTAAAAAGTGATATGAACGTCGTACCTTATATTGACGTTATGCTCGTGCTTTTGGTTATTTTTATGGTAACTGCCCCTATGATTACCAGTGGTATCAAGGTCGATTTACCTCAAGCAAATAACCATCCAATTGAATCAAAAGATATGCCAGCCATGGTAACAATTGGCAAAGATGGCAATATTTATCTTCAGTATGAAGATTACAAAGATAATGAACCATTATCTCGTGAAAAGCTTGAAGAAGTTTTAAGCGATGCTCAAAAACAAGCTGAACAAGAAAATAAACAACTCACAGTTTTAGTCAATGGTGATAAGTCTCGTCCTTATGGAGAAGTCGTATCATTGATGGCGAGTTTACAAGAAGCAGGTTTAACTCAAGTTGGCCTTCTGACAGAGCCTTTAAAATAAGCTATGAACAAAAATCAAAAGCCGCCCTTTAAACAAAATGCGATTGCATTGAGCTTTACACTCGGAGTTCATGCAATTGCCATTGTTGGCTTGCTTTTTTTAGGCTTGAGTAAACCACCTGAACAGCCAAAAAAGCTTACAACTATTTTAGTTAAGCCAGAAGATTTGCCTCCTCCTTTAGCAAAAGAAGTTGAACAAGAGACTACAGCTACCAATGAAGCAAAAGAGGTATTAGCCCCTGTTGTGGATGAAACGCTTCCTCAAAATCTTCCGACTACGCCTCCTCCTCCAACAGCTCAACAACTTGCTGCCCAACAGCAAAAGGCCGAACAGGCACAACAAGCTAAGTTAGCTGAGCAAAAACGTAAAGCTGAAGAAGCTGCAAAAATGAAACAAGCAGCGGAACAGCAACGTAAAGAGGAAATACAAAAACAGCAGGCTAAAGCTAAAGCAAAATCAGAAGCCGAACAAAAGCGTAAGGCCGAACAAACGGCAAAAGCTCAAGCAGATGCCAAAGCTAAGCAAGAGCAAAGTGAAGCTCGTAAAGCTGCTGAAGACGCTAAACGTAAAGCTGAGGCTGATGCAAAATTAAAACGTGAAGCTCAAAAGGCCGAAAATGCTAAGCTTCAAGCACAACAAGAAGCTAAGCGAAAAGCTGAAGCAGATGCTAAAGCCAAGCAACAAAAAGCTGCCGATGACGCTAAACGCAAAGCTGAAGCTGCTGCTAAAGCCAAACAGCAAAAAGCTGCAGATGATGCTAAACGTAAAGCTGAAGCAGATGCTAAAGCTAAGCAACAAAAAGCTGAGGAAGCTAAACGCAAAGCTGAGGCCGATGCAAAAGCTAAGCAACAAAAAGCCAATGACGAGGCTAAACGTAAAGCTGATGCCGATGCAAAAGCTAAACAGCAAAAGGCTGCTGACGATGCTAAACGTAAAGCTGAGGCCGATGCGAAAGCCAAACAGCAAAAGGCTGCTGACGATGCTAAACGCAAAGCTGAGGCTGATGCTAAAGCCAAGCAAAAAGCTGCTGACGATGCTAAGCGTAAAGCTGAAGCAGAGGCCGAAGCCAAAGCTGCATCTGCTCAAAAAGCACAAGAAGAAGCAGCTCAAAAGAAAGCTGAAGCTAAAAAAGTTGCTTCTTCAGCTAGACGCGATTTTGAACAAAAAATTCGACGCTCTTGGGACGTTCCAACTGGCAGTAGTGGTAAAACAGTTGGTGTTCGCTTCACTCTCTCCGATTCGGGAAGCGTTAACTCTATTGTGATCACGCGTTCAAGTGGTGATGATGCCTTAGACGCAAGTATTAAAGCTGCAATTCAAGCCGCAGCACCATATCCTATGCCATCAGATCCAGATGCAAGACGTGAAGCAAGAAGTGTCAGCTCTACATTTAGAGCGCAATAATTTTGAAAGAGTTACATGCTTTAAATAGTTTAAGGCATGTAACTATGCTACAAAATCAACAGTCACAAAAATACCTGCTATGACTTTAAACTTATGAATACGAGCCGCAAACACCTGCTATCTTTAGCACTGATCACAGCCTTAAGCCCTATTGCTTCTACAACTGCTTTTGCCCAGTTATATCTGGAAATTGCTAAAGCTCCAGATCAGGCACCCAAAATTGCTATTGTCCCGTTTACCAATGACAATGGGCTCTATCCTATTGTTGAAACAGACTTAAACCGTTCTGGGCGCTTTACAAGCTCATCTAAAAATTTGCCTGCCAATGCTGCTATCAATCAGATTCAAGCTTCTGACTGGCAAACTGCTGGTATTCCATATGTAGTTACTGGACAAATTAAACAAACAGCGACAGGTTTTGAAGTTCACTACCAACTTTATGATGTACAAAAGCAACAATACATTTTAAATGAACTTTTAAATGTACCAACTGCACGCATACGCCAGGCTGGCCATATGGTAAGTGATGCTATTTATCAAGCGCTTACTGGTATTCCAGGTGACTTTAGTGGCCGTATTGCATATGTACTAAGAAACCCTGCAACACCTGCCGAGCGTTATACACTACAAATTGCAGATACGGATGGTGAACAACCAAAGACCGTTTTATCATCTCGTGATCCAATTCTTTCTCCGGCATGGACACCAGATGCCAAAAAAATTGCTTATGTTTCTTTTGAAACTAAACGTCCAGCAATTTATTTACAGGATTTATCAACTGGAACACGTGAAGTTCTTACCAGTTTCCGAGGTCTAAACGGCGCACCAAGTTTCTCACCAGATGGCCAATCAATGCTGTTTACAGCATCTATGAATGGCAACCCTGAAATCTATCAAATGGATTTATCAACTCGCCAAGTCAAACGCATGACAAATGACTCGGCAATTGATACCGAAGCACGTTATACACCAGATGGAAAATCCTTTATTTTCACTTCTGACCGTGGTGGCTCTGCCCAAATTTATCGTTACACCTTTGCTGATGGCTCAGTAAAGCGTTTGACATTTAAAGGGTCATTTAATGCACGTGGAACTCTGAGTGCAGATGGCAAAAAGATTGCACTTGTTCATCGCCCAAGTGGCAGCAGTTATAAAGTTGCAATTCAAGACATTAATACTGGCATCACCAATATTCTTACCCCAACTAGTTTAGATGAATCACCAAGTTTCTCACCAAATGGGCAAATGGTGGTCTACGCAACTCGTGAAGGCAACCGTGGCTTGTTGTCTATTATGTCTACTGATGGACGTTTCCGTATGAATTTACCAAGCGAACAAGGTGAAGTACGTGAACCAGCCTGGGCACCAAAATAACTTTTAATTCCATTGACGGAGATGATCATGAAATCAATTAAATATTTAGCTCTACCCTTTCTTAGCGTAGCACTCGTAATGACAGGCTGTGCTAGCCGTAAACCTGCAGCGACGACCACGACTGGTACAAATCCAAGCACGGTAAACACTTCTGGTTTAAGTGAAGATGCTGCATTAAATGCTCAAAATTTGGCAGGTGCTTCATCTAAAGGTGTAACTGAAGCAAATAAAGCGGCTTTGGCTAAACGCGTTGTTCACTTTGATTATGACAGCAGCGATTTATCTACTGAAGACTACCAAACACTTCAAGCTCATGCTCAGTTCCTTATCGCAAATGCAAATTCAAAAGTTGCATTAACAGGCCATACAGATGAACGTGGTACACGTGAATACAACATGGCTTTAGGTGAACGTCGTGCTAAAGCTGTACAAAGCTATTTAATTACCAATGGTGTAAACCCGCAGCAACTTGAAGCTGTAAGTTATGGTAAAGAAGCTCCTGTTAATGCGGGACATGATGAATCAGCGTGGAAAGAAAATCGCCGCGTTGAGATTAATTACGAAGCAGTCCCTCCTTTATTAAAATAAGGGATATGCATAAAAAAACGCTCATAATAATATGAGCGTTTTTTTATTACTTAAGAAGATTTCTTTTCTTCTTCAGGATGTTGCATGGACTCAATCAAATCATGCTTATTAAAATCTTTATATTCAGGTTTTGCCTCGTAGTCTTTCCAAGCTTCCTGAACATTTTCTTTCGAAATTTCATCTAGATTGATTGGTTCACCTGCCGTGGGGGTCGCATCAAACTTCTTTGTTGTCATTTCGATTCTCCTAAAAATATACAATCCTTTGTAATGCAATCAACATACCATTTTAATTGGGCCTTGTAAGCATAAATCCAACACAAATAAAGTAAGATAATTTTTATTTTGTGACATTCTCATCTAGAATATGCCACGTATTTATCTGACTCATTTTGATGCTTGAAGCACAGGAGCGTTTTTTTATGTCCAACCTCACTTTGTCCCAATTTTTACAACAACAAAAAGGGAATCTAACACCTGAGTTGGCTCAAGTCATCGATACTATTGCCGCGACCTGTAAAACAATCGACCAAGCATTACAAAAAGGTGCACTCGCTGGTATTTTAGGTAGTGCTGGCAATGAAAATGTTCAAGGCGAAACACAGAAAAAACTTGATGTGATTTCGAATGACTACTTAATTGATGCTTTAAAAATACACCCGCACGTAGGCGGTCTCGCTTCTGAAGAGCTTGATGAGTTCACACCTGCACAAGAAAATGGTAAATACCTCGTTTTATTTGATCCATTAGATGGCTCAAGTAATATCGATATTAATATGTGTGTAGGTACGATTTTCTCTATTTTGCCTGCAAAAAATGCAGTAACACAAGCAAACGATTTCATGCAAGCTGGTACACAGCAAGTTGCTGCTGGTTATGTGCTTTATGGTCCATCAACTATGATGGCTTTAACTGTAGGAAATGGCGTAGCATTCTTTACTTTAGATCCAGAAACTCAAACCTTCTTGCTTACTAATGAGAATGTACAGGTTGCAGCAGATACTCAAGAATTCGCTATTAATGCATCTAACCAACGTCATTGGGAACAACCCGTAAAACAATATATTGATGAATTACTCGCGGGCAAGACATCTGTTCGTGAAAAAGATTTCAATATGCGCTGGGTAGCATGTATGGTGGGTGATATTCACCGTATTTTATGTCGTAGTGGTATTTTCCTTTACCCATACGACTTAAAAGATCCGAAAAAAGCTGGTCGTTTACGTTTAATGTATGAAGCGAACCCAATGAGTATGCTCATTGAACAAGCAGGCGGTGCATCAACTACTGGCCGTGTACGCATTCTAGAGATTGAACCTACAGAACTTCACCAACGTGTACCTGTAATCATTGGTTCTAAAAATGAAGTTGAACGCGTAACAAGCTATCACTAATAATTTTAATTACTTAGGGCATCATAGTATGATGGTGCCCTTTTGTTGGATATTTTCTTATGGCGGTTATTTTTTTAGAATCAAAAGACAATGCAAAAATTAAACATTTGCGTGGATTAATCGAACTCAGTAACGCCCGAAAAAAGCACCAACAAACCGTTCTTGAAGGCACACATCTTTGCTTGGCTTGGTTACAACAGCAAAAAAAGATTTTTTCTTTATTTACTACAGAACAAGCATTAGAACACGAAGATTTAAAGAAAATAACAGAACTACATCAAGGCCATATCTTTGTTATTAGTGAAGTTTTATATAGAGATTTAAGCACATTAGGTACAAGCTTACCTTGTTTAGCGATTATTGATCTACCTAAAACTGCATCAACCATCGACTACAATGTAGACACCTTAATTCTAGAAAATATTCAAGATCCGGGTAATGTAGGTACTTTGCTACGTTCAGCAGCAGCAGCAAATATTAAACAAATCATTTGCACACAAGGCTCTGCATCACTTTGGTCACCACGAGTTTTAAGAGCAGGTATGGGCGCTCATTTTAGCTTACATTGTTTTGAAAACTTCCAGCTGACAGATATCCTTCCAAAATTTCAAATCCCGGTTTTTGTTACTAGCTCTCATCGCTCAACTAGTCTTTACTCAAAAGACCTTTCTAAACCGTGTGTGTGGATTTTAGGAAATGAAGGTCAAGGCGCTAGTGAGTATGCATTAGATCACGCACAATCAGTGACTATTCCTCAACCAGGTGGACAAGAGTCATTAAACGTGGCAATTGCAGGATCTATTTGTTTTTTTGAGATGGTCCGCCAACGCCAATAAAACGTTAATTTATTTTACATCGCACATATTTGTGAAAAAAATCAATTACACTAGTAAAAAATAACCGATTGTTGTCAACCTCCCACCTCTTTTCAACGTTATATAAGAGATATATTGAAGATAAGGTGGGTATGTCCAATGACAGGATTTTCCATCTCCATGGATTTAGCACCGAAAAAGTCTCGATCGGAAACATCTAGTGCTCATGCCAGCACGGCTGAGCAACGCCTGAAAGTTTTTATGCAAGATGTTACTGGTCGTGCTTTGGTGATGATGGAGAGTGCTACCCAAGGTCAACAAGGTATTGCGATGGATTTGGTTCAAGAAGCATTTATTGCTTTACACAAATCTTATGCCGATAAAAGTACTGAAGAATGGTATCCCCTGTTTTACACTATTTTGAATAACAAACTTCAGGATTGGCGCCGCAAAGAAGCTCGTAGAGCAAACCCATTTTCATTCTTCAAAAAAGTTAGTCTGGATAATGACGACGACGAAGTTATCGATGTAGTTGATGAAAAAGCCATTAATCCTGCAGATTTTCTCGATCAAGCGGTAACGATAGAGGAAATTAGGGAAGCGATTGAAAAACTACCTGTTCGTCAACAACAGGCATTTATGTTACGTGCGTGGGAAGGGTTTGACACCCATACAACAGCTCAGATCATGAACTGTACCGAAGGTAGTGTGAAAACCCATTATCACCGAGCAATTCAGGGACTTAGAGAATATTTGGCACATTTAAATCCCTTGGGAGGTTCTGATGAATCATGATGATTTCACTAAAAAGGTGATATCCAAACTTGATAGTTTGGCAGATCACCATAAAAATAAAACAGTGGTCATGAATCATGTGCTTGACCATATTCAACAAAAACCAGCCTCTTATTATAGTGTCTGGAAAATGACTGGTTTCGCACTTGCCGCAGCAATTACAGGTTTTGTGATTCTGCCTAACTCAGTCGAGATTGTGGATAAGCCACAAAATCAAGTGATCGTAAATCCTAAATTATCTCCACAAATGGTGGAAGATTTAGAGATGTTAATGGTGTTGGGTGAGGATAAAGTACAACATGGCAGCTAAAAAATTAGCGCTTATCCTGTGTTCATTAAGTTTCTTGCAGACAAGTTTTGCAGGTTTTGAACGCTTTTGGATTTTTTCTAAAGATGCCAATGCACAAGTCGATGACACATGGGATGCCCTTTCCGAAGAAGAGCAACGTGCAGTCATTAAACGTTACCAGAGTTTAAAAGAGCTACCAGCGAATCAAAGCACCAACTTACAGCAACGCATGGACTGGTTTACTCAACTTCCTGAAGCTGAAAAACAAAAAATGCGTGAAGCATGGCAAAAAATGAGTACGCAAGAGCGAAAAGACTTACGTGAGCGGATGCTTAAAGCGAATGGTGAAGAAAGAACAGCAATTCGTGAAGAATACATGAACAAGTATTTAGAACACTAAGTTCTTATTTGGCTATCAAAGATAAGGCATCTAATCACTTAATTATTTTGATTTTATTTCTTATAAAAAGCCTCCAATTGGAGGCTTTTTTTATTCTTTGAGTTTATTTACGATAGCGTCTATAAGCTGCTAAACCAAGTAACGATGCTAAAGATAAAATTCCCAAGCTGCCACCACCGCCTCCACTATTACCACCTCCAGCAGTAGTATTACTACTCACTAAACTGATAGTACCTGCATTTGAAATTTTATTATCAGCATCATATACGTAATAAGTTAATGTATCATTGAAGTTATTAAAACTATTTTTAGCTTGAATATAAATATTACCACCATAACAAGTATTATCCTTATCTTCACCTGGACAAGGGCCTTCTCTATCTGCCTTAACTACTGTAAAAATTCCATCTTTTGAAGTTTTACTTGGCAAATATATAGGCAAGTCTGCAAACTGAGGTTTATTAGGCTTTGTAATAAGTGTATTAGCTGGACCATCTCCATCATCATTTGCGTATTTAAGTAAATTTAATGGAATTATTTCATTTGCTAAATATTGGAATACAACTTTACTATCACTTGCTACAGGTGCAACATTATCAAATCGTGCTTCTAAAAGACCAGATGATTGAGTAGAACCATCTTTACTACTAATCGTATATTTACAATAGTTGTAGTCACCAGCTTGAGTAGTAATATCATCCGATCGATAGAATATAATTTGCTGTAAAGCACTATTCCACTCACAAAAAAGTTTATCGTCTTTTTCCGTGCTTGCAACTTTGTCATCTATCAATCCTGTTCCAACAGATTCAAGATTAATATTATAGTCCGTACTATTAAAAAACTTTAGAAGATGGCTACTATCTTCATTTGGCAAAGGTAAGCCATTTGCCTTCAAATCAATATAGATCGCTCGGTATTTTGCATTTGCTTTAGTTTGATCAAGAAGATTTTTATAATTTGCCAAATCTATTTTTAAGACATTCCACAAATATGAATAAAGTGGATTAGTGAGATTTTTTTCTGCAGTATCATACTGGGTTTGGTATCCCTCAAGTAAAGTAGTGAGAGAGCTGTTGCCTAAACCTCTTAAATCACCAGCAGTTAATTTCATTAGTTCTACTGAACCTATATCACAGCTATTACGAGCAATGTTATCGGGCTGATAATATAGTTTATTAGTTGGGAGTCGAGCTAAACCACGTTGATCTATATCAGCGCATATAGCTTTACCCTCAGGGTCTACATCTATTAAATCTTCTTTTCCAGCAGCTACCAATGGAAAATAAAGTGGTAAAAAACCAGTTACTGCTGCAGCTTTTTCATGGCGCTCAAGTAAAGAGTTAAATGGAACACCTGAAATATCAATTGTCTTATTAGCTGACGAAAGTACCTCTGTTGGTAAATCACATTTATCAGTATTATTACTTAAATTTAGTGCATTAAAAGATAATCTAAGACCTGAGTTCTTCAAATCAGCTGCTGAGCCTGCTAAATATCGACAAGCATATCCAACTGGATTGTATCCAATTATATTAAAATTCAATTCTTTCCCACCTAAACTGTCATATAGGAAAGTTGTATGTGCGTTATTTTCAACAATAGTGTTATTTTGTAGCTTTAAACTACTTCCACCACTTAAAATAGTTGATGGATTTGTTGTATTACTAGGAATCGCATCTCCTGTAAATTTTAAAATAACCCCATTTACAGTGCTGGCAATATTTTGAGCAATTGTATTAATTGTAAAAGTAGCTTTCGGCTCGCCACAAAATTCAAATGTACTAGCAGAATTGCTCGAACCATTCTTGATAATACTTGAGGATGTAAGAGTAACCTCTCGTTTGGCATACTCAGTACCATTTTTACAACTCATAGCTAACACGCTACCAGTACTTGCTTGATTGCCTTGCAAGAGGGAATGAGTTATTGATAAATTTACTCCGCTACCACCAAGAAAAACAGCTCCACCTTTTGGAGCTTGAGAGTTTAAAATTTGAGAATTTAATAATGTAACATTACCACCCGCATAAATAGCCCCACCTTGATTTGAAGCTATACCATTTTCTATAATAATATTTTGCAGGAATAGAGCTTTTTGATTTTCCGCTGTGTTAAATATACGCGACTTGCCCGCAGCATTAATACGTGTTTTAAGTTCTGGTAGAGCAGGATAGTCATTTGTTAAAACATTCTTTTCTGACCAAATTTTATCTTCTTCACGTTCACCATAGCCATAAATAGAAATATTAGCATTGGGCACCAATTCTTTATTTAAAGTATAAGTTCCAGCTTTTAACTGAATTACCTGATCAGTATCGAGGCTAAATACAGTACACCCATAAGCGGATTTACGAGTTTCTGCAACTTTAATAGCTTCTCTTAATGAACATGCGTTCGTATTTTCACCATCTTCATCAGCAAAAGTTGTGACCTCAATTCTTTTATTTGTGGTATCAGCAAAAAGTGGCATATTTGCAAGCACAGCTAACGCTAATAATGCCTTTTTATAATTTTTCATAGTCTCATCCCTGATTATGACTTGAAACGGCGTAAAGCAATTAAACCTAATAAACTTAAAATAAAGGCCCCACCAACACTACCTCCACCTCCGGTACTGACAGATTTGTCTTCAATTCCAGATAAAGGATCCTGAACAATTCTTGTCGGGATAGTGATATATTGAAACTCTACGCCTTCATTAAATCGAGACACACTCGTAACAACCTGAATACTAAAAATATCCGCGCCATGCCAGTTCCCATTTGGTGTATAAATTACATTTCCATTTTGATCTAAAGTTATATTGCCTTTAGAAACTGGTGTGTCTGTACTTTGTTTAATTCTAAGGCATCCTGGTTGCCATTCTTTTCCATCAGCTCGCTCGCCAAACAATCGCTTACACGTAGCTGGAGTCACTAAATCTGCTTCACTTAGAGAACCAAGAATATTAAATTTTGCAACTTGGCCATATCTAATATCTTGACCTACTGAGGATATCTCAGTATCTAAAATATATTCAATCGCTCCAAGATCACATAGCTCATCATAACCGCTACGTTTTTTCCCACGTTGATCAACACTTTCACAGCTTGCTAATCCGACTGAAGTGCCGTCACTATATAAACGACCTTTATTAATAATTAAGGAGTCAGCTAAAGTATTATAACTTTCTAAAAGTCGAGGCTTAAAAAAACCTAAAAAACTATCTTTAGGAGTGTTAAAAGGACAAAATAAACCTTCTTTCGCTGTTACATCGCATACTCCCTCATCTGTACTACCTGCTATTAATTTTTCATTAGCAGGATAAAGAATATTAGGGAGCTTAGAGGTCGCATTTCTATTACATTCTGTTGTCACCAAATTACTTTGTATAATTGCTTTATCGGCACTAGTAGCCTGGCAGTTGATCGTATTTCCAACTAAAACACTATTTGAAATAGAAGCATTACCTTGGGGAGCATCTAGAAATAATCCTTTATCATTTTTAATCATCGTAATGTTATTAACAAACATCCCATCTTGAACATTTGCAATAAAACCTACTTTATTATGAAAAAAAGTACTGTTACTCAGACCGGTAGAACGCTGGCTTAAATATCCCCCTGTACTTTCATCATCAAATTTATTTGCACTGAAGAAAAGTGATCCAGCAGCAGAACTAACTTCATTGTCTCGAATCACAGACTGCGTGATCAAATACAAAGGCTGCTCACTATAAATTACTCCACCTTCTGTTGCTTTATTATTTTGAATAAGAGTATTGGTAATTGTGACGAACCCATAGGTCTGGCCACTTTTCGTGACCAATCCTCTATTATAAATTGCTCCCCCTTGAGCTGCGTATCCATCAATTAAACGAGAGTTTTGAATTTTCAATATTTCATGATTATCAATCAAACCACCAGTGACGGCTTTAAATTTTAAACCCGCACCTTGTAAATTAAGATCAGTTAGCGAAACAGAAATTGATGCTTTTTCAATACTTTCATCATCAATTTTAAATAACTGATCAGTACCAATCATTTTTATTGTAGCGTTATGCGAACCTGGTTGATCGGTATCAACTAGCGTAGAATCATTTTTAGCAGTACTAATTGTCAGAGGAGCTGTTATCTTTATTTTTTCATTAAGTGTGTACTCTTTATCTCTTTGCAAAATAATATTATTTGAGTCACCACTAGCACAGCCACGATAACCATCTTTTACAGACGCAACAACCTTAGAATCGCTTGAATTAAGTTTATTTAAAAGTTCGACAGCCTCGCGTAATGAACAGACCGTGTTATCGACGTCTTCATCAGTTGTAGTTGTGACTTGAATATCGGCAGAATAAGCGTGTCCAGCAGCAGCCAATAAAGCAAAAGCAATGCTCCGTTTGAGCATACCCATCTCCTTACATCTTTTTTCATTTTTCTTTGTCAATATTGCAAAATTTCCGCTTTTGCAATCGCATCCTTTGTGCGTACTTTGTCACAGGAAGTAGAATTTCTCAAGACATTTTGGTCGGTCTGTAGAGTCATTTTTGAGCTAGATTACAAAAAGCTTCGTAGACCTAAAAAAGTTTTTTAAATACAAAAAATTGTCGTATTAAAAAATTAAAAAAGAATTTATAAGTTATAAATATAGCTTTTCTGAAATGAAAAAAACTTATGTAGGGAAAGCCATTTTTTAAATTGTATGAGTTTAATTTAAGCAAAACAGCAAATTTAAGCTAGAAACTCTACTGTTGATACTCATCAATCAAAGCATAAATTTGTCTTAAAGTCGCATTAGAAAGTTTTGTTTTTTCACCTTTGAGTAGTTTTTCTAACTGAGCAACAGTTTGCAGTAAAAGAGATGCTTGGTGAGGACCATGTAATAATAAGTAATCAACAATTTGTTGGTCAAAGTGAATACCCCGTCTAGCCATTACAGATGTCACCAAGGCATAGCGGTCTGCATATAGACTTCCACTTGGCACTTTTACACTAACGGCTTGTGTAAGTCGTGATTGTAGGTCTGGTAATTCCAGCTTTAATTCAATCGGTGCTACACGCGACGAAAACACCAGTTGTCCTTCGTGATTATTCATTAAATGAAAAACAGCTTTCTGCCAGTGAGGCACACCACTAATCGATTCAATATCATCCAAAGCAACAAGATCATAATGTTCTAAAGAGGTAATTGCCTCAATAGGTGCATCAAGCAGTTCGAGCAAAGATACTTTAATAGCAGATTTGCCTATTTCTAAATAAGAATCACAAATTGCAGAAAGTAAATGACTCTTCCCCGTCCCCGCTCCACCGTAAATATAGAACCTACTCACCAGACCAGCATGTAGTTGACGCACGGCATCGACTACATGCCCCCAACCCGGTCCCGAAAAATCACTGATTCGGGCATCAAGTTGAGGTTCTATATCCAGTTGGAGTTGACGCATATATTGAATTAACCTTGAAATTATTTCTGGTTAGGAGATTTTAGTTCATCTGTATCTTGCTGTGTTTTAACTTCAAGATCAAGCTTAGTGCTTTCGGTTTGTACATGAATTTGCTCAATATCGCCATGTTGGATCACTAATGTAGATGGTGGAGCATAAAGTGAGCTTCTTTCGTAATTCTCTCTTAAATGCTTCAACAACACTACAATAACCGCAGCAACAGGCAATGCAATTAACATTCCCAAGAAGCCTGCAAGTTGTGCACCTGCCAATACTGCAAAAACAACTGCTACAGGAGATAAGCCAATTTTATCACCCAGTAGGAATGGCTGTAGGATATAGCCTTCTACCGCTTGGCCAATCATAAAGACGATACCAACCAGTAATAGATGCATCCAATCTAATCCAAACTGGAACAGGCTGGCAATAACAGCGGCAATAATACCTACGGCAAATCCTAAATAAGGAATAATACTAGCAAGCCCTGCGACCATACCAATAATAAGGCCAACTTCCAAACCGATGAGTTGTAAACCAACTGCATATACTACGCCAAGCAAGAGCATGACAAGAAACTGACCTTTAACAAATGCCCCTAAAACGCTATGACATTCACCAACGATCTGTAAAGTAGTTGCTTCATATGGACGCGGAATGAGACGGCGTAAGTTTTGTAACATACGTTCCCAATCAAGCAAGAAATAGAAGGCAATAATTGGAATTAAAACAACTGTCCCACCAATCTGAATAAAATTCAAACCAGATTGAGCCAGTTTTAATAACACTGCCTGAATGCTGTCTGCGCTATAGTTTGTTTGGACATATTCCATGACAGCTTTAGACAACTGCTCTGTGTCAATTTCCATTTGCTGGACATTAAATGTGGAAGACACCCAAGGTAAAAAGGTAGCGTTAATCCAGTGAATACCTGCTGGAATACTATCTCGGGCATAAACTAATTGTTTCCAAATCAGTGGAACTAAATACCAGAGTGCAATAGTTAAGGTTACACCTATTCCAACAAATACCACGCTAATTGCTAACCAGCGAGGCAATTTCATTTTTACCAGCACATCAACAAGTGGACTGAATAAATAAGCCAGGAAAAAAGCACCGATAAAAGGAATGACTACAGGCTTGAGTAAGTACAACACCCATACCAGCAATACAATACCTGCGAGTAAAAAAATACGGCGCAGTATACGATCTTGCATAAAATCTAGCCTTTTTTGATTTAATCGTTATAAATGAAAAAATATTTTTATTAAAGATAGCATTTTCGAGCATAAATAACATAAGAGTTTCGTATATTCAGGTTATAATCTGCCGCCAATGCGGAGACTTCATTTATGAGCAACTCAACTTCTACCCCAAATACCGGTTTAAGCTACAAAGATGCGGGTGTCGACATTGAAGCGGGCGACGCACTGGTCGATCGTATCAAGTCAGTCGCTAAACGTACAAGTCGTCCTGAAGTAATGGGCGGGCTTGGTGGCTTTGGTGCACTATGCAAAATTCCTAAAGGTTATGAAGAGCCTGTTTTAGTTTCTGGAACCGATGGTGTAGGAACTAAATTACGTTTGGCCCTTAATCTCAATCGTCATGACACAATCGGCCAAGACCTTGTGGCTATGTGCGTAAACGACCTTTTAGTTTGTGGCGCAGAACCATTATTCTTCCTTGATTATTACGCGACTGGTCACTTAAATGTTGACGTTGCTGCAAATGTTGTTACTGGTATTGGTAAAGGTTGTGAGCTTGCAGGTTGCGCACTTGTAGGTGGTGAAACCGCGGAAATGCCAGGCATGTACGAAGGCGAAGATTACGACCTTGCTGGTTTTGCCGTTGGTGTTGTTGAGCAAAGCAAAATTATTGATGGCTCTAAAGTAAAGTCTGGTGACGTACTTATCGGTGTTGCATCAAGTGGTGCTCACTCGAATGGTTACTCATTACTACGTAAAATTTTAGACGTTAAAAACGTTGATTTAACTCAAACGATTGATGGTCGCCCGCTTGCTGATGTAGCAATGGAACCAACTCGTATTTATGTAAAACCAGTTCTTGAACTCTGCAAACAAGTTGATGTTCATGCTATGGCGCACATTACTGGTGGTGGTTTACCAGGTAACTTACCTCGTGTATTGCCAAATGGTGCTCAAGCGGTTATTGATGAATCTTCTTGGGAATGGCCTGAATTGTTCCAACTTCTACAACGCGAAGGCAATGTAGAACGCTTTGAAATGTACCGTACATTTAACTGTGGTGTAGGTATGGTTATTGCTGTTGATGCAAATGATGCTGAAAAAACAATTGAACTACTTAATGCTCAAGGCGAAAAAGCTTGGAAAATTGGACATATCCAAGAAAATTCTGAGTCAGTGGAAGGTGCAGACGAAAAAATTCGTGTGATCTTTGCATGATAAAAATTGCTGTTCTAGTCTCTGGGAATGGCAGTAATTTACAGGCCTTGATAGATGCAAATCTATCAGGGCAAATTGTAGGTGTACTGTCTAATAAAGCAAATGCTTATGCCCTAGAGCGTGCTCAAAAAGCCAATATTGCTACGGCGGTTATCTCCCATAAAGACTTTCCAACGCGCGAAGTTTTTGATGAGGCAATGCATCAGCAACTCTTAGCTTGGGAAGTAGATGTAGTTATTTTAGCTGGCTTCATGCGTATCTTAACACCAACCTTTGTCAACAAATGGCAAGGGAAAATGCTGAATATACATCCCTCGCTTCTTCCAGCTTACAAAGGTGTGAATACTCATCAACGTGTTTTAAACACAGGTGATCGTTTACATGGTTGTACCGTACACTTTGTAACTGCTGAACTGGATTCTGGTCAATCTATTGCCCAATCAGCTATATCAGTTAAAGAACATGATACTACCGCTTCATTAGCAGATCGAGTGCACACACTTGAGCACTTTATCTACCCACAAGTTGCAGAGTGGCTGTGTAACGGTCAACTTACATGGAAAGATGGGCAAGCCTATTTCCGTAATCAAGTTCTAAAAGACCCTATTCGTTTTGCAAGTTGGTAAAGTATTTTACTAACAAACAAAAATAAAAAAAGGACATGCTGGCATGTCCTTTTTTTATAAGCTTTAAATTAATTTAATTAATGATGAATCAATTTCTTTATAGAATTTACTGTATCAATAGGATGCTCTAGAGGGAACATATGGCCCCCTTCAACCACAGTAAATGGGATTCCCATTTTTCGCTTTGCCATTTGAGGAAAGCCTCTTTTTAAGAAATCACTTCCTTTACCCACCACTAAATGCACAGGCATCTTAGGTTTTGGCATAGGCAGCCACCACCAAGAAGGATTTTTACGGAAAATTGCAACTTCATCTTCACGAGAAATCGTTAAAGTTACTCCACCGCGAATCGAATCTTCTTTCAAAGCATAATCAATATAAGCCTGAAAACAATCCTCATCAAAATCTTTATAAAATCCTTTAGGACGAAGTAACTCAGCAGCCTGCTCTCTCGATTCCCAATGTTCACGACGACGTGCAGATAAGCCCGCCGGTGTCATCGCATCAACCAATTTAGGACGAAATAATTTTGCCATATGAAAAGCAAATGAATATCGCCCTAAAATAAGAGGCGGATCTAACATAATGACTTGAGAAAACAGTTCAGGACGTCGAAAAGATGCCATCAATGTTAAAACCGAACCAAGAGAATGGCCTAATCCGATGACTTTACGTCCTTTCGCCTGACGCACAATACTATCAATAACTTGATCAACCAAAGCAGGCCAATGGTTAGTCACAGGATAACGTTTGTCAGGACCAATGAGTGGAACATAAATTACGTCATACTCATCTTTTAATTGATCAAACAATTTTTGATACACCATAGATGGCACACCATTGGCATGTGCAAAGTGTATAACCGGTTTCATTGACATACCGTTATCCTAAAAATACAGATTTATTGTAATTTTGCGCTTTGACTAGTCTGCACCTCTTGAGCAATAGATTCACTTACTCCTTGCCCGATTTGTGCCCCCATACGACCCAAAATGGATTGTAGTGGGTTACGCTCAATTGTGTAGTCAACTTTATTATCAAGGTTTAGTTCGCGCATCAAGCTCGTAATATTACCTGAACGGTCAGCAACACCTAATTGAATTGCTTGTTCACCCGTCCAGAATAAGCCAGAAAAAATAGCTGGATCATTCGATTTCAAACGCTTACCACGGCCTTCTTTCACTGCGGTAATAAAGTGAGTATGAACATTATCAAGAACAGATTGAATATGTTGCTTTTGAACAGGATCAATCGGTTTTGTCATACTTAAAATGTCTTTATTCGTTCCGGCAGTTAAAGTGCGGTCTTCAATACCGAGCTTCTGAGCTAAACCAGTAATGCCATAGTTAGGCATAATTACACCAATTGAGCCCACTAAACTTGATGGGTTGACAATAATCTCATCCGCAGCAGAAGCGATATAGTACGCACCCGATGCCCCCATATCACCAATAACGGCATAGACTTTCTTATCAGGGTGCTGTTTTTTCAAATAACGAATTTCCTGCCAGATTTCATCAGACTGAACTGGAGAACCGCCAGGTGAGTTAATGTTAAGTGCAACAGCCTTACTATTTGAGGCTTCAAAAGCACGTTTAAGCGCTTTATTCGTATCTTCACTATTTACCGCTTGATTACTCGAAGCATCAATCGTTCCAATAATATCCACCACTGCCAAATGAGCACTACTGCTACTTACAGCAGAGCCTTCTTTGCTGGTTGAACAGCCTTTGCCCATGAGTACAATAATGAATAATAGATAAATAAAAGTTAATGTTTTAAAGAAGATACCCCAACGACGACTACGGCGTTGCTCTTCTACTGAAGCAAGTACAGCCTTCTCAAGAATTTGCCATTCTGGTCCATTTTGTTTAGGGATTATAGGTTCATTTTGTGGTTTTGGTGGCCAATCGGACATAAAATTCCAATCCAAATCAATCTAAAATGATGTCATTATATACGTTGATTTGATAAAAACTGTCTAAATTATATGATTTCATTTATAATATTTTTATCTTTTTTTACTTGTTGCCTCCTTTTTACCGCGATAGATGACCAAACTAGATGTAAAAAGCATGAACTATTACTTACTCAAAACTTTTAGCCGTCAACCCATTCAATTTGGACGTTTTATTGCCCGTATGTTGGCAGGGTTAGTCAATACTTTAAAAATTACTAGAACATCAAAAAGTATAGAACTTAACTTACAAATTGCTCTTCCCCACTTAACACCACAGCAACGAATAGATATTACACAACAAGCTATTCGTAACGAGTTAACCTCATACTTCGAGTTTTTAAGTATTTGGGGCTCATCAAATAGTAAGAATATTTCACGTATTCACCATATTGAGGGTGAACATTACTTTCATGAAGCACTAGCAGCAAAAAAAGGTGTGGTTTTGATTGTTCCACATTTTGGTACATGGGAAATCATGAATGCTTGGTGTGCCCAGTTCACTTCTATGACTATTTTATACAAGCCTGTAAAAAATGAAGATGCAGACCGTTTTGTTCGAGAAGCACGTAGCCGTGAACAAGCCAACTTGGTACCTACCGATGAGACTGGTGTTCGACAAATTTTTAAAGCACTCAAACAAGGCGAAACCACTGTAATTTTACCCGACCATACACCTAATGTTGGTGGGGATATGATCAATTATTTTGGTGTACCACTTGCCTCAAGTAATTTAAGCGCCAAGCTCATCCAAAAAACAAAAGCCAAAGCATTATTTCTTTATGCGATTCGTAATGAACACAACGGTTTTACGATGCATATTGAACCTATGGATGAGAAGATTTACGAAGGTAGTGCCGATGATGGAACTTTTGTTATTCATCAAGCCATTGAACAACTGATCCAGCACTATCCAGAACACTATCACTGGAGTTATAAACGTTTTAAAGCAAATCCCGCTTTAGATAATATTTACAATATTGATCCGAATGAAGCACTTCAAATTGTAGATAGACTTAAAGCAGAAGCTTCACAAATTCCTGTGAAGCCAAGTACGCTCGAGACGTCGAGTGTATAAAACCATCTCTTGATTGCGAGATACAAAGCTCAATGTTCCTTGCTCAACTGTGCTTTTAAATGGAATATTAAGCTCTTGTATTCTCGCTAAAACCTCTTTGCTTGGATGACCATAACGATTATTAAAGCCAGCAGAAGCAACAACAAGCTTGGGGTTTAACGTCGCTAAGAAGTCGTAAGCTGAACTATGTTTACTTCCATGATGACCTAATACCAGAACATCTACCTTGAAATCAGGATATTCTTTCATGAGTTGATATTCTGCTTCCCACCCTGCATCACCCATAATTAAATAATTTTGATAGCCATTTATCTGTTTTAAATGAATATAAACCACACAAGAATATTGATTTTGATTTGAAGAAACTAAGTTTAAATCTTTTTCTTTAGGCCAAAGGATTTCAATATCTAATTGTGGATATTGCCATTTTTGACCTTGATGACAATAGGTAAATGGTTCTTTAATTTGCTCTGTCCATCGTTCATTTGATATGACTTGTTTAATAGGAAAAGCCTGAGCGATTGAAGGAAATGCTCCGCTATGATCTTGATCAAGATGAGACAGTACGACGTGATCCAGTTGTTTAATTCCCTTTTGACGTAAATATGGAATCACCACATTTTGACCAATACTAAAAGCTTTCTCATCATAAGACCCACCCGTATCGATGAGCCATGTCTGCTGCGGGTGCTGCAAGAAAATAGCTTGCCCCTGTCCTACGTCTATAATATTTAATTGAACTTGCTGGGACGACTTATCTGGAATGATCAAGGGTAAACAGCATATTAGCCCCCAAGATTTTGGTAAAACCCCACGCGGTAAAAATAAGATAATAATAACGAAGCTAAGGCAAACTAAAGCAAGTGGTGTCAGGCTAAAACCTTGTAATGGTAGAGATAACTTTTCTAAAAGATTAAAACATGACAGTACTATACTAATCAGGACGTCATTAATTTGAAAAAGTAAATTTCCGAATGATTTAAAAATAAGCCATACACAAGCTGCAAAAATATTTAAAGGAACAATCACTCCTCCGAGTAAAGGAACTGCAATAATATTTGTAAAAGGAGCAACCCATGAAATCTGTTGAAAGAAAATCAGCATTAAGGGACATAAGGCAATAAATATTTTGCCTTGAGATTCAATTAAAATTTTACTGAAAAGAATGATTCTAGATAACAGACTAGTTGAAACAACATTTGGAGCCTGCTCTATAGTTTGATAAATCCGTAATAAAATAAAGCAAGAACCATAAGACAGCCAAAAACCTGCGGATAAAACACTGAAGGGATCGAAAAGTAAAAGTAGACTTGCACTATAAACCAAGAGTGAAAATGGTTTAACAGGCACTTTAATCAATACCAAAGAAGCAAATAAAAATACTGAGAGTAAAGTTCTTAAGGCAGGAATTTCAAAACCAACAAATGCCGTATAAATCAAAACACCAAAACATAATGGAATCATGGTCCAAATTTGTTTAGGTTGACGCAAATAAAGCTGCGGATAATAACGTCTTATTAATTGATGTAATACCCAAGACAACATGATAGCAAAAATGAGTACATGAGGCCCTGAAATGGCTAACAGATGAGAGATTCCTAATTCCTTAAATTGATTTTTAATCTCATCATTTAAGAGACTTTCGTCCCCTGTTAACAAAGCTAATAACAGACCTTTATTTTGCAAAGGAGATTGTTTTAACATTAATCTAAATGTTAGGCGCAACTTTTCTACATTTAACTTTTGTCTGTTAAAGAATTTTTGTTGCTCTTTTAAATGATGTTGATAACCCAACTGATAAATTTCATCAGAGCTTAAAGGCTCAATATGCTGAACACTAAAAGCGGACATTATATTTCGTTGAATGAACCATTGTTCTTGGTCAAAAACACCAGCCACTGCGTAACTATGAGCAGGTTTGGTTTTGCCAGAAATTCGATAATAATGACCTAATTGTAATTTTGGCTCATCTATAGCTGAGATTACTTTTTGATTTTTTAAATATAATAGCCAATTGACGGGATGTAGGGACTGCCCTAGTACCTGAACGGGTTGTTGTGTTTTATCTTCTTTTTCTTCACTTATACGATCGACATACACGATAATATCTAAAGATTTAAGCTGCATTTGTCGCAGTTCTAATCTTTCATTTAAGGCATGCTGAGCATATTGATGTCCTATAGTAAAAAGACTAATAGCACAGACTAGACAGTAAATAGCTTTTAATATGGGGCGATTTAAGAATAAATTTCTCTTAAAAATATAAAGAATAAAGCCGATAACAAGCAAGACTTTACCTAACCACCCATATTGCATTATTAAAGGGATATCTATCCCCATAAATACAATACCCCCAATCCACCCCATTAAAATAAGTTTTAACATTCAAGTCATATCGTTATCTTTTTAGGGGCAAAATTAAAGCCCAACTCAGTGGGCTTTAACAATGTGATTTAATGACAATTTTTAAGAACCACTCACCCATAGTCCATCTTGCATGTGCAAAATAGAATCAGCAGCCTGAGCTAAATGCTCATCATGGGTCACAATTAACATCGCCATGTTGAGTTCTTTCTTCAGATCGGTCAGTAACTCAAAAATACCTAGAGCTGTTTTACGGTCTAAATTACCTGTAGGTTCATCAGCCAGAACAACCGCAGGTTTAGTGACTAAAGCACGCGCTAAAGCCACACGTTGGCGCTCACCACCCGAAAGCTCCCCTGGCTTATGATCCATACGATGAGATAACCCAACTCGATCAAGTAAATATTCAGCTTGCGCTTTTACAGATTTAAATTGGCTATCTGCACGAAGCATTAAAGGCATCGCGACATTTTCAAGCGCAGAAAACTCAGGTAATAAATGATGAAATTGATAAACAAAACCGAGGTATTGGTTGCGCTGAAAACCACGTTCAGCTTCACCTAAATTATCAAAACGCTGACCATTTAAAAATACTTGCCCTTGAGTTGGCTGCTCTAAACCACCTAGTACATGAAGCAAAGTACTTTTACCAGAACCACTCGCACCAACAATCGAAACAAACTGCCCTGCTTCAACTTGTAAAGAAAGACCTTTAATGACTTCAACTTTAGATTTACCGTCATCAAAATGTTTATATATTTCTTTCGCTTCTAAAACAATTTTACTCATAGCGCAGAGCCTCGGCAGGTTGAACTTTGGCAGCACGAAGCGCCGGATAAATAGTCGCCAAGAAGCTTAAAAGTAAAGAAACAATCACGATAATCGTCACATCTTGCCATCTCAAATAAGAAGGAAGGTAATGTACAAAGTAAGCATCAAATAGATTTAAGCCCAACACATTGTTAAACCATGAAATGATATCGCTAATGGTTAAAGCTAAAATTACACCTAAAACCGTACCTGCAACTGTACCAATCACCCCAATCACGGTACCTTGAACCATAAATATTTTAGTGATCATCGACGGCGAAGCACCTAATGTACGCAAAATTGCGATATCAGATTTTTTATCAGTCACCACCATGACCAATGATGAAACAATATTAAATGCTGCAACCACAATAATAAGGACAAGCAATAAACCGACTAGAGTTTTTTCCATTTGAATGGCATTAAATAAATTACCATGCGTATAGGTCCAGTTCGTAGCATAGAAATTGTTTGGTAAACTTTTTACTAAGTCGTCAGCAACTTGTGGCGCTGCAAAAATATCATCTAGTTTTAAACGGACACCTTGGGCACCATCTGGTAAGCGTAATAAAGTTGAAGCATCGTATAGGGCGATATAACCCACCATAGAGTCGACTTCAGCGCCTACACTAAAAATACCAACCACTTTAAAACGCTTGAAACGAGGTACAACACCTGCTGGAGACGGTGTTGCTTCTGGTAAAACCAATGTCACACTATCATTTAGACGTAAGCCCAATGAATCAGCCATATCTTTACCAAGAACAATACCAAATTCACCTTTTTTAAGTGAATCTAAGCTTCCGGCAACAATATGATTTTGAATAATAGAGACATTCTTTTCATATTTTGGGTCAATACCCGTCACCATAATACCAGCGACTTGCCCTTGCGCAGTTAACATACCTTGCAATTGCGTAAAAGGTGCAACCCCTGTTACATGTGGATGATGTTCAACTCGCTTCACGAGTTCAGGCCAATCCGTGAGGATTTGTGTAGATGAAACTGTTGCTTGCGGCACCATTCCTAACACACGGTTTTTCAATTCGCGATCGAAACCGTTCATGACAGAAAGTACTGTAATCAGCACAGCGACACCTAGTGTCAAACCGACCATCGAAACCAATGCAATAAAAGAAATAAAATGATTACTGCGTCTTGCGCGAGTATATCTCAACCCTATATACAGTGAGATTGGTTTAAACATACCTTCTAAATCCAAGGTCATTGATGGAAAATATAAGATGTTGATGGCAAATTGCACCAACATCTACTATTTGGCCATACCGTTAGATGCTGTATTAAGGTTTAAAAATCAGTAAGTTCTGACTTATCCTTAATAATCCTAATATTATATTGCTGCGCTATTTTCTACTAGTTGAGTTGGGAGATCAATTTGATCGTGCATTTCGCTACGAATTAGAACAATTTAATGAATAAGCTCAACAAATTACCCAAATCTTCTCCTATTTAGACTTCATATGTTGAGCAAAGTTCCGGTTTGCCTGAATATCTTTATAGAAATATAAAAAGAGTCCAGACAAGATAATGAAAGCACCTACAAAAACCATAATTGAAAGTTGTTCATGGTTTAAAGCAGCCCCAATGATCATCGCTAACATAGGGGTAATAACTGTCGTTAAAGATAAAGTCGTTGCCTGAATATTTTGTATAAGTTTGAAATAACAGAACATGGCAACGAGTGAAGCCATGAGTACCGTATAAATTAGGGCAAATAGTGATTTGGCTTCTGGCAAATGTGTCGGTGCATATTGCCAAATAAATGGAATAAAACAACTAGCAAAAATAGAAGACACTAAAATAGAGCCTGTTGCCTGAGCCATCGGCTGGATCTGTGCATTAACTTTCTTAACCCAGAAAATTGAAAATGAATAAACAAACACACTGATCAGCATAAGAACAATACCAAACGGGTGTACATGCTGATTCGCACCGCTCAGACAAATAATAGCTAGCCCACAGACCGCAATTGCCATACCCAACCATTGCAGCTTATAAAGTTGTTGGCCAAAAGCAAACCGACCAATAAGCCCCGCCATAATCGGTGCTAAGCCAAACATAAGCGCAATCATGCCTGAACTTAAATATTGGGTCGCGGCATAAGTGAAAATTTGAGAACCAATTAAGCTAAAAGATCCGGCAATGTAGCTATGAACTGCTTGTCGATGCGTTGGAAAAGGTGTTCTCAAAATTAGTAATATGATGACAGCCAAAGGCAATGCAATAAAAAAGCGTAATAACAATGCCCACATCAGATGTAGATCAGACACACTCCAGACAATTGCCAACGGAGTTGTTGCCCAGATAAACACTAACAAGGCATAGGTTAGAGCCAAATTGGTTTGCGATGGCATGCGATGCTCACTTAGCTGTTTTACGTTTTTGCTTTAAAATCGTTTGATCTAATGAACTTGAAAATTCACGTTTATCTCGTTCGGAAATAGGAGGCGGTCCACCAGTTTGCACACCTGCACCACGGAGCGTATCCATGAAATCACGTAGATGTAAACGCGCTTTAACATTCGCCGTTGTATAGACTTCACCACGGGGATGAATAGCAACTCCACCTTTCTCGATCACCTGAGCTGCCAGTGGAATATCCTGCGTAATGACAATGTCATTTTCAACCATACGATCAACTATTTCTTTATCTGCCTGATCGGCACCACTTAAAACCTGTATTGATTTAATACGAACAGAAGGCGTAATCCCAACATTTTGATTGGCTACAAAAATGACTTCTAATTGATAACGATCTGATGCACGTAAAATCACTTCACGTAAAATTTTCGGTAAGGCGTCTGCGTCTACCCATAGCTTAAATGGCAGCACGTTATTCTCTATTTCCACTAAAAATATTAGTCTAACAGATGCTTTTCTAAGGTGAGTAAAAATAACGATTAAACTGATTTTTAATTTCAACATTTAAATTTTTTATAAGTTAAACGTACTTTTAACTTATAAATAGAAACGTTGCTTCCCCTTAAATGACTAAATACGCGCTTTTACAAGAGAATTTACATATGGTGACTTGAAAAATAGCAAACACCCTCGATTTAATATAACAAGTAATGTGAACCCAACAGCATCGTGCTTATGAAAAATCAAAACAGTCCAGAAGTTATTAAAGTAAATGACCAAAATTTTGGTAGTCATGGAGAACATTGGAATCTATTGACCTCCCATCCCGAAACAGATGTACCAAAATGGTTAGGACTGGCACTTGATGCACCTGTAATGCCAATGGGTTTGTGTGAACATGAAGAAGACATGGATCAATCTTTTTGGCTCATTCAAGGTCCACAAGACCAAAAAGTTACCATCAATCAAATTATTGCTGTTGAAAATCAAAAACCTCGCGCGCTTAAAACAGCCTTCCCAAGTTTTGAAAGTCCATATCAATATAATGCGAAAATTGAACGCATCATTACTTGCGACTCTGCTACACAAGCCGTGTTAAGTTTAAGATTAAATAAAAATACAACTGTTTATGCATTTGATAATTTATTTAGTGTTAACTACTGTCAATATGATAAAAATCAAAACTATCAAGTCCAATTTAATGCATGGGCTTATGAATTAGAACCTGTTCCAGCAGGTGAAAAAATCATTGTTGATGACCCCGCTTCTATTAAACATCACCGTGCATTAAATGCAATTTTAACTGAACATAATGGTGTTGCTCCTGAAAACTTACAGGAACTCATTAATGAATGGCAACCAAAAACTCCAGAAGATCAAGAACCTGTAACCGTTGATTTTTCTAAAATGGTCGCTTATTTATATGGCGAAAATCTTGGTCAAGAAGATGAAGCATGGTTCCAAGGTAATATTGTTGGTAAAACTTCTATGACATTTATGGGGGCAGAATATACCCTTTATGATGTCACTTTGGTTTTAGAAGATGATCTTCCTGCCATATTAGTGCGCATTGCGACCAAAAACGATTTGTATAAAAACTTTAATATTGGCGAATATATTCGCGGTAATATCTGGATTCAGGCGACTATTTGTGCTAAGAATACCTGATTAATATAATTTTAATTTTTATATTCAATAAGTTACGTTAAACTTAAATAGCTAGTTTTCAATGTATGTACACACTTCTGTACACATAAAGAAAATTAGCTCTTTTGTTTCTTACTAAACTTCCACCAAGTTTTTTTATAATAGACTTCTTCACGCAAGAAATTAATTTTTAGTTCATTGCCGTTACGGTCATAAATTTTAGTGACCTCTCCGCTTTTGTCTAGATCTGCTAAAAGGTCCTCTGTTCGAGTATTGGCAAAATCATGAATCTTAATTAGCTGACTGGACATTAAAGCGCTCTCACACAAATAGAGACATTAACGTTACTATTAATAGTGTGAGCTGTGCAACCTGAGAAAAGGAAGCACAGCAATGTGATGATGGATGCAACCTTAGTACGCTTACACATATAAGTTACTTCTTTAAAAAGAGTGCTCGTTCAGCTTCTCTGCGACGAACTAAACCTTTCATAACTTTACCGCCTGCCCTATTCCAGACAAGGAATTGGTCAGCAGCGCCTTGATAGTCGCCTTTATTGAGCTTCTTTAATAGGGTTGAATTGGCTAAATTAGTTTCACCAAGGTTATATGTGAAAGATGCTAGTGCATCGAATTGATTTTGAGTAAGAGGCACTTTAACTAATTTATTAATAGCTACTTCAAACTTAGTTAAATCATTTTTCAAATAAGTATCCGCTTGCTGTTCTGTGCAGGTATCACCTTTTTTAACTCTGACACCATTAGGATATTTAATAGTTCCAAATCCAATTGTCCAAACCCCTACCCCATCATCGTAAGCATTAAGGCGCTTACCTTCAAAACCTTTGATGAGATTTAGCCCTGCATTGCTTGTGGTTTTACTCATTTCTATTCACTCGCTTTTCAATTAAGTTACTAACAAAATGAGTGCCCATATAACCAATGCCAGAAGCGATACCAACAGATACAATCTGCGGGACATTTAGCCACTCAAGTAAAGACCAGACACCAACTGAAAAAAGCCCACACATAATGGACTCTGCCCAATCAGCCTTACCTAGTTTTTTCTTCGTTCGGAAATAAGCCATAATGAACCCCATAAAAAATGAAGTGATTGCTGTGCCAAAAGTTTGTAGAAACTCCTGAATGAATTTCCAAAATTCCATGCCTTCCCCCTAATTCCGGCAATAAAAAAACCCGCTCGAAGCGGGTCTTATTAAGTTGATTTATTAATAAAGATTAAAGTAAAAGCTCAACCAAATGTCTGCAAAAGCTTCGGCTGTCATCACTGTGTCTGAATCTACAGACTCTTGTGTGAAGCGCTTAAACCCGAAAATCGGCACATTACTGACTTCACCTTTCTCTTCAAAATCAAGCTGCTTAAACATCTCGCTAACAGCATTAATCCCTGAATTCGATTTAGTGAATAAGAACGGTGCAGACATAAATGCAAGAGTATTACGCCCACCGCGTCTAGACTCAGCTTGATTTGCTTGCATGTCTTTCGGCATACCATTTCCATTGATGTTTGCTAGCAACCACGACTGAACATCAATCGAGTTTTCATAGTTCATCAACTTGTTACCGATGACATAGCTATAAATCGCAAACGCATGATAATGCAGCCAGATTGTTTGTGTATAACGAGCTGACTTAGCATCATTCACATAGTTCTTACAAATCTGATAATTTGAATGAACATTTGTGAGTAGATTATCAATAACAGTCTTAATACTGTTATCTGTATCAAGACCCATTTTATGTGCTAAAGCTAACACACGATAACCAGCGAGAATAATGTTGCCAGCACCCACATCAGAACCCGAGCCAACATTTCCGATACCTCCCTTTGAGTTGTAATAGATTACAAATTCTGTTGCTAAAGGCTGTATCAAAGCTTTTAATGCATCGACTTTTACTGTATCTCCATTTTTAAGATAGTAAAAATAAAGCCACTGCAAAGCTGGAATCGTATTACGAGTCCCAAACGATAGTGAAAAAGTTCCGTTCTTCCACGCAGCCCCTAGATTCGAACCGAATCGCGCATTTGTTGAAGCAATAAACTGTGTGTAAATTTCATCAATAGAACCGCTGTTGAATGCTAGTGCTGAAACAATTTTTGCAGCATACATCTTAAGCGTGTCGTTGGAAGCTGGTGCATAGAAGTCTTCCCACCACTCATCAGCGCCAGACACATATTCAGCCATACGGCCGAGTAAGTTTCTGCGAGTCACAGCAATACGCTGACCAGTGCCTAAAAATCCAGTGGTCTGATTGTAAGCTCTATCGCATATTGATTTCGGATCTGTAAGATTTGACTTGAGATCAATAAAAAAGCCATGTACAAACGCCCAATTTTTTTCATAATCCCACGTAGTTGCAGATTCGCTAGTCGGTTCTTGAGTGAAACCAATTCGACACTGATAATAAGATGTTGTGAGTACTTGGCCTAAATACATGTCACGAATCGGGCCGTATGCGACCGTGTCACCTCGGTTGTTATCACCGTGATAATAAAGCGGAAGAATGTTCACTGTGCCATTTTTGCTGTATGTGAGCGTTCGATAGAAGTCAGACAATGATGCAGTCACAGGGTTTGTAGAACCTGCATTTGACGTCACGTCTGAGTTATAAATCTCGCCCATCAAGCCGCAAATTGTTGGACCATCAATCTGATTCACACAGATAATTGCAGTCTCAATCTTTACTTTTCCAGCTTTGAATATTTTTGTTCTAGTTCGCGCTTTAAGCTGATTTGCAGCTAACGTAGAAACAGCTTGATTGTATACAACCGTTTCAACTTCAACATAGTTATCCCCGGCGTTAACTAGCTTAATACTTGCATCGCCAGCAAATACGTAAGAGGCTAGGTCAAAAGCACGGATTCTTGTGCTGTATTTGATGTTATGTGTAGTAGAGCCATTCACAATCGATTTTAGATAATAACTATTATCTTTAGTGAAATAGTATGTGAAGCCATCAAAATCAATTGAGTACCGATTATTTACAGAATCAAATACAAGTTCAGGTTTAATTGAATCACGAACAACTTGCTGATATGCACGAACAACATAACTTTTCTTCTCATTAATTGCTAATGAGTCATAAATTACAATTGTGCCTGATCTTAATGAGCCATCTGCATAAAAACCCGTGGACTTATCAAAACGGTGATTCACGTGATATTCATCACCAAATTGACATTCATACTCATTGCCGGATTCATCTAAAACAATTAAGTGCTCGTTGCTTGCAACTTCACCGTAATTAAAATTTACTTTTAATTCAATCGGCTGGTTAGTTAAAGCAACGCCAGTACTATTTTTTACATCTGCGATATACTGTTTAAAGTCAAGATTTGTCACATCAAGTACCTTCGGCTTTTCAAGCACATAAGTTTCTAAAGTAGATGTATGATTACCAGTGAAATCAACCACTAAAGAGCCTTTATTCAAAAGAATCTCATCAATATTTTTTGTTAAAGTTGAGTTTCTTTGAATTGCAAAGATGTCCGATTGAGCGATGCGCGGAATTAGATAACCATCTGCTGCTTCTGCATTGTTCGGTAAGCCTGCAGCTGTTAACACAGATGTTGGTACATAGAATTGCAGATATCCACCGCCATGGCTTGAAATAGCAATTCCCGTAGCTGACTCTAGATTGACTTGAGTGCGGCTTTCAAAGATAGAATTTTTATCAAAAACATTATACTTATCAACTGCTTTGTCAAATGCATACGCATAATACTGATACTGAATACGCCAGCCATTTGTTCCCGCAACAACAACTTTTGTAAAGTCTGCACTATTCATGCTCAATTTTGACCAAAGGTCTGTTTGAATATTATTCGACACAGACTCATTTGGTAAAAGAACAATAGATGCTGAGTTTTCGGAATTGTTATCAATAGAAACAGTTAACTTGCTAGTTTCACTTGTATTTTTTACATTTTTGATGAGCATTTTTGATACTTCTTTAAGCGCAACACTTGTATCAGACGTTATCGTTTTATCAAGCACACTTAGTGAAACCAATAACGATGTTAAGAGTGGATTTGTTTTTTGATTTACGTAGTCTTTAGATAAATCTAATGGGCTCAGCCCTTCGTCAATCCAGACAGTGCCATTCCACTTATAAAGCTTTTTGGTGTCAAAAGCATATCCAACTGATGGGTTGACTGTTGGAACGGTAGCTAATAGCTCAACTTCAGTACTGTAAGCTTTCCAGCCGCCAGTTTCCATCAGTGTGCGAATAGCTTTTGCAAGGCTTGGAAAAATACGCCCTAATCGACTAATTATATCTGTAAACTCATCGGCACTCGTGAACTCTTCAACTGTCCCCATGTCGACAATTGAGTTATCTACTTTGGTTTGTAAATCTGACATATTTTTACACCCAATAAAAAAGCCCGCATAAAGCGGGCTTGTGGTTAATCTTGATTTATGGAATTAGGTTGTTGATGTAATCACTATCATTTGAGTAGTAACGTTCGTCATAGTTCACAGCAGTAATCTCACTTTCAAAAGTGGCGCTCGGCGATTTTTCAGAAATGAGATAAGCCTCACTATCTAATTCATTTGACAGTGTGATTGAATAATTCGTTGCTGTAACTTTTCCATCAGAACTAGTGATCAATGGCAGTATTGGTAAACGCTCTAAAACTAAGTGCCATTCATCTACTCCTTGTGTGACCAGCATTGTTTCTACTGAGCCATTTGCTAATTGCAGATGAATTGTGTATGCCCTAGCTGCATCCAAATGGACAGGCTGAGAGATTTGGATATTTTGACCAGTCCAAGCTTCAATTTCTCCAGATGTAAAACCACCTTCTTCGCCCAGCGGAACCAATGTAGGGATAGAATCTTTCACTACTGCAATGCGATCATTAATAGTGACTAAATCCGCTTCACCGTAGGCAGTGAATTGAATTGTCTCTCTTTGATACTTAATCCTGTTCCATGCTCGATGTGCCAAGAAATGCGCTTGAACTTTATTCGTAACACCTATCAAATCAATTTTCTTCGGATTGGTGATACCGTCATTCGGAAGCTTAATTGACTCTTCTGTGTAGTTTTCACTAGCATTACGCCACGTC
This sequence comes from Acinetobacter sp. AOR18_HL, assembly GCF_027855145.1. Classification (NCBI taxonomy): domain Bacteria; kingdom Pseudomonadati; phylum Pseudomonadota; class Gammaproteobacteria; order Moraxellales; family Moraxellaceae; genus Acinetobacter; species Acinetobacter sp. AOR18_HL. The sequence goes on along the minus strand of NZ_JAKTIG010000029.1, from coordinate 113,784 downwards.
GCTTCAACACCATCATATTGCTTGTCCTTGCCAAACCGAGTTGTCACAGTCTCAGACTGAGGCTTTTTATTGCGATGGTTAAACAATATTGATGACGATGGATTCACCTTCTCAAATTGAGAATAGATTTTCCCTGATGTTCTTCGTGCATTACAAAAGACAGAAGATGCTATAGTTGCAAGGGTCTCTTCGTATGACATGTTGTCATTATCAAACGTGTAGTTAAACTCAATAGCCTTAGAAGTTCCGAAATAGTTCTGGATCTGACTTTGAGTTGCATACAAGTCTTGAATATCGATGGTGTCTATTGATCTACGGCCAATATAATCATCTGTAGTAACGGCACAAACGATGTCAGCAAACTTGTTAGATGCAATACGCTCTACAGACTGAGTACCGGTTTCATAAGAATACACTTTGCGCGTAGCTAGCATATTTAACTCACGCTTTTTTACTCCAGATGTAATGTCATTCGTAACAGTAACTGTGCGAACTAAAGTTACATCATCGTAAGAAAGCTTAGTTAAAGCCGTCATGATATAAACAGAATGCGCTTGAACTTCATCGACTACTGTACCCTTTGAAGAATGCACAGTAAGACGTCTCAGGCGATATCTAAGACGGCTAGTAGATGGCAGTGTTGCTTTCAAAGTCAAGCCTACAGGGCTGGCAATACTCTGAGGATTGCCAAAAAGGTTTTCAGAAATACTATATATCGAACCTGTAGGCGAACCATTTGAATTTAGAAGTTGATACTCCATTTCCAGCTGAACACCAATAACCTCTTTATAGCCCTTCTCGCCAATATGATATAGACCTTGGGGGCCATTGAAGTTAGCAAATATTTGGTCGCCTTCTGTGTCGGTTTCATACCACCCCAACCAATTCTCTTGAGAACCATATAAGCCAACCATATTGCCTGCTGTACTGCCCCAATTCTGAAGTTTCAACCAATCTGGATTGATGACATCAGGCGCCGACAAGGTGATAGTTGTGCCTGAGTTAATATTGATTGTGTATGTTCCATCTAGGTCCATACTGTCGATGTTATCTGTGAGTGTGCCAGAAATAGAGCTAGAGGCCGCTTCTGTCATCTTCAAGAAATTCTGGTTAACAGCTTGCGGATTACCTAATGAGATCTCATATACCCATGAACCAGCACTACCTGATTTAACAATATTACTTACTTCGTAAACTCCAGCTAAATCTAGAGTCCCCTCTACTGGATCGTCTATTAGTAACGCTTGGATCGTTAGGCCTTTGAAGTTTTGAGGCTGGTAAATATCTGTACTTGTTGCAACTGTTAATACATAGTCAAGACCTATATCTACAGTTCCCGATAACAGTTGATCTTTAACCCCGTATTGAGCACCTTCAATAGAAATAGTTTCGCCATTTACGAAAGCTGTTGTAGCGACATTAATAACGTTTGGATAAGTAAAGGTGATTGTATTTTCAACAACACGCGCAGAGCTTGGATTTAAAAGCGTTTGCCCTGTAATGCTTCGGGATTGCTTACCAACTAGCGGAGCGTAATTTAAAACATCCCCATAGCGATACATTGGGTTAGTAGTATCAAGGCTTTGATTTGGGTCATATACAGAAACGGACTCGCCATCAATCTGGTTGATTGAAGTTTCACCCTCTTTCACATCTGATATTTCATAATAACCACGACCCAAGCACATCAAACATTCTTCAATTTCGACATTGTTTTGAAAGTATCGAAGTGGTGGAGCAATAAGATCCGGGATTGCTAGAACAGTACCGAATGGATCAGGAATGCGACCACCAATTCGTTGTGTATTTTCGCGGTTGCCAAGTTTATTGTTAGATGAAGTTTTTTCTACACCTTTGTTCGCATCTGGCATAGTCAAAATTGTATAAATTGAGAATGCTAGAGATACTACAAGGGACACCACAGCAATAATTGTTGCTGGCTCACCTGCTTCACACACAACATCAAAGTCATGCTTTTTGGACAACATTAATAGTGATGCTTCATCAATTTTATTAGTAGGCGTAACATCATTGTGGGCACATGCTGGCTGCAAGTAAATTCGTGCTTGGGGATGTTTTTTCTTTATGTATTTAAATGCTTCAAGAACCCGATCAGTGCGAACATGTAGAACATTGTCTTGTCCATCAATTGGATTTGTGAATATGCGTAATCGGCTCATAATAGCGAATCCGTTTGTAGAACTTCTTCAATACTTGAATGTTTAAATAGTGAACACCAAGCTCAGTGAGGTGCAAAACACGCCCACAATAAAAAAGCCCCACATGGGAGCTTTGATTGTGATTTGTCATCAGGACAATGGAGCCGTCAATTGGGTGATCAATTCGCCTGTTTTTTACAGCTGTATTGCGTGATGTTTTTAATGTCTCGTGCAGCGATCCAGTCAAACCAATAAAAGAACTGGAGTAATCCTTGTCAAAAATAAAATGGGCAGCTTCAAGCAAAAAATGAACACAATGATAGTTTTGCGGGTCATAGTGTCGATCTAGCAAACTATCAATACTTTTCATCAGAAGAACCCTTTTAAACTTGGGAACATATCAGTTGTATAAATACGTCCAGTTCCAACGCTATTTAATCTTTGTGCTGCAGCTTCAAAAGTACAGGCCTGATAGTCTTGATTCATTGTTTCAACTTCTAAACCCTGAATAACATCAACTGGAGCAGTTAAGTCACTCGACAAATAAGAGCGATAAATTACTTGTGGCTTCTCTTCGCTGTTCGCATCAAGAATGATCTTGATTAGTTGCGGCACTATCTGCCCCAATTCCCCTATCGTTATGTTGATAGATTGGTCCAGATCATCAGAGGTCTTGCCTTTCTGGATGGCTAGGGGCATATACTCATAAACAGCTTGGGTCGAATCTTCATGGGTAACTGTTATGCCATTTGCATGATTAGTCACATATCGAAGTGGGTTCGGCCACAAGCTATGCTTCACTTCAATACATTCAAGCAAAACAACTGATGGGCTAGAATCCAAATGAAATTCAGTAATATCACTCATAGGAATGGCTCCAGAGCGTCTGCTGCTGCTTTATTAGCTAATTTTTCTAATGATGGCGATGCTTGAATAAGTCCAAGTCTCCATGCTTCAATGACCTGGTTATCCTCATCTGGGTTTCGTGGTGATGGCTTAGCAACAGCCTCAATATTAGCCCGCCACAAATTACCCTGTTTACTCCATCTCAAAGCCCCTATGAACGCTATCTGATATTCCTTAATTTCCGTGTAATCTAAAATCAGATCCATCAAGAAAGGCTGAGGGTCATATTGATTTGCAAAATAAAAGGTTAGCAGTAACTCCATTTGATCAATATCGAGCGACCAACTTAACGGAACGCCATGTGTTGCACCTATAAAGTTGCGTCTTTGCCGTGGCATCCCAACTGTGAGTTGCTGGGTTAACACCCCATCTCCCAAAGTTGGGTTATAGTCCTGCTCATTGGGTGGCAAGAATAGCTTTCTCATATTTGCCTTTCCTGAATTTTAGACATTAAAAAACCGACCTCATATTGGGTCGGTTTTAAAATTTAAGTTTAGAGATTATTTTAAGAGCCAAAGTACACCTCCAACTGCTGTAATCAGAACAGAAAGAGCAATAATTATATAAGCTACACCTTGTAATAATCCGACACGATCGGCACCTGATTCACTCATTTTACCATCTACCTTTAACTGTGATTTTGATGTATGATTATTCATATAGATTGTAAATCTCCATAATCTTGCTCTGGTTAAGTTGTAAAAAACCCCGATGCGTCAACATCGGGGTTTTTGCTTTTATGGATTTTAAAATCCCATCTTTTTTAATTCCTCATGCGGTTTTTCCGCATTCAGAAATAGAAAAAGCCGCCCGTAGACAGCTATTCGTTTGTTCTCTTTTATACGTGATACGTCAAACGGTTTTACTTACATACCGCTTACGGTTCTTCTCTTATGCCTGTACTTTTAATTAAGGGTTTTGCTCATCAGCAGGCTTGCCCTGACAAAATTCAACAAGGCTTAAAGTTGAAATATCAGAAACACGGATCTGAATACTTAATGGTCTGCCCGCAGCTGGGAACAATTTTGAGTTTTGAATATATTTTGCATCTTTAAGATACAAAAAACGTTCTTTAAGTGAGTCTGGAAATTTAATTTCCTCACCATCATCTAACTTTTTAATTATCTTTTCTCTCGGCTCTTTGATATGGGAATAAAAGAATTCCTTCCAAAGTGAATTTTCTTCGAGTTCGAAAAATTCTTCTTCACTGATTGCAGTGCCAGTAATTACGCTGCCACCAACCCCGACTGTTACATAGAAATCTGGGTAATCTTCATTTCGATGTGCATTTTCTGAAATTGCTTTTATCAATAAATTAGTATCATTTCTACTCATTCTTCTTTTCCATAAAGTTTAATTAAGAAGATTAGAATTTATCAAAGAATAAATTTAATAGCCACCGAAGTGGCTACTAATTATTGCCGTCTAGGTGTTGCATTGTAGTTTTGCTTGAATGCCTTGCTGATTCTACTATTAGGGTTTTGAATTCCCTGTAAGAAAACCTGCTCCGCAACTTCGCCAGCAATCTGCCTAATGCGAACATCCAAAGATCCGTCATTATTCTGAGTTACCTCAGCAGTCTGCCCCGGCAAGTTATAGATATTAACAATAGGTTGATTAGAAGTAGCTTTCTCAAGACTTTGCCCTGAGTTAATGGCATTCAGTGTATCAACACCGACTCGCTTAGTCGCTGCGGCATTCAATACATATTCCTGACCATGAACTACACCAGCAACATCACCACGGCCCATGTTGCCTGTGTAGCCGCCGGAAGAGAAGCCAGCGATACCTGCAATTGTCTGAGCAGCGATTAATCCTACATTCGCATAACCCAAACCTGTAATCATTGCTGCATAACTTGTTTTTTGGGCAAGCGTTAATGCAGAAGGATCGGCCATTACTTGTGCAGCAGCCAAATGAGTTGAAACGAGAGCAGATGCAATTGCCATTGTTTGTTGCATCAAGAACATAGACTTATATGCAGCAGACTGTTCGCCTGCACTATCTTTAATTAACTGAGTAAACCCACCCCAAACATTAGACGCTTGAGATAAAAGGTTGTTATACATACCCAATTCAGCCTGATATTGCGTATTCTGCAAGTCCTGATACTTTTCTGCATATTCCTCTTGTATCTTATGCTTGGTCTCCTCATGGAGCCTAACAGCATCCTCAATACGCTTGTTGTATTCAAGAGTTAGAATTTCACCTTTGGCTAGTTTTGTTTTTAAGTTATCTTGTTCATTCAATAATGCATTGTCATTATCAGACATTGCATTACTTTCCCCGAACTGCGTTGATAAACCTTCGCGTTCTCCCTTGGGTGCTGCCAAGAGCGCTCTAGCCTGTTGAATATCTCTTAGTGAATTACTATAAGTCTGCTCATAAGCACGTTTTCTTTGTTCAGCAGCAAGATTTATTAGGTTAGTTTCATAATCGTATTGTTCCTTTAAGGCTTTTAAACGAGACTTCTTTTCCTCTGCGTTATATTCACGACTCTTCTGGATTCTCAGTCCTTCAACCTTAGTTTTTGCGTTAAGTTTCTCTTGCTCATTCATCTTGAAGGAGTAAAGATCATAAGCAAGTTGAGCATCACTAATGAGCTTTGCATCATTTGCTTTCTGAATCGCCACAGAGACATATTGAGTCATGCCGTATTTTTGCAAGCGTTCAATTTCCTTCTGTAAATCCATTTCAATTTGTTTGGATTTATCAGAATACTCATATTGAATTTTGAGACGTTCTTCATTGATCTTCTTTAATTCTTGAGCATGCTTTTTCGACTCTTGAGCAGCTTTCTTTGCAGCATTCTCTGCATCTTTAGCTTCTTTTGCGTTTGTTTTAAGGCCCTTGTTAGTTTTGTCTATTGCTCCACTAGTGTCGTAGTACAACTGACCTAACTTATCAAGTTTAGGAACTGATGCATCTAGCACATCATTCATGGACTTCATGGAGCCTTTAATGGTCGCTACTGAATCGTTTACAGTATCACTGGCGATAGACCAACCATTTTTAAAACCATTTACTAGAGCTTGCCCTTTAGCAACAACTCCATCAGCTGTCATCACATTTGCATAAGTAGCGCCAACGTTTGCTGCTTGTTCTACAAAGCCTTGAATGAGTCGTATAACGACCTGAATTGCACTTGCTAGACCAATAATTCCTACTGCCACACCCTTGGCAATTACACCTACAGATTGAATTACGGAACCAAATTGGCCACCATCTTCAGCCCCTTGTAAGAAACTACTTAAAAGTGAGTTCAAGACAGGCATCGTCTGAGATGCTAATTGGGTTTTAAATCCCTCAAAACGAGTTTGAACTGACTTAGTTTGAGCAGCAAGCAGTCGAGACTGTTCAATAGCTTCTTTGCTTTTGATAATCCCCGCTTCTGTTAATGCCTCTCCATAACGATCTAATAAAGCCCCTCCATTTTCGAACAATGGAAGTAAATTACCTAAATCATTACCTAGACTTTCAAAGACAAATCTTTGTTCTTGTGCAGATGCTCCAACACTATCAAGCTTATCTTTCATTAGCTGAAGTGCTTCAACACCATCTTTACCCTGCAAAGTCTTCGCAAATTTTTGAATCTCTGCATCTGTCATTTTGGTGTTATTTTTTAAGGCATCAAAGAAGTCTGCTGCCTCACCTCCACCACCACTAGCAGTGAATTCACCAAGCTTTTCTTGTGCATCTGCCAATGACTGTGCCAAACCATCTTGCGACATTCCAAGTTGTTCAGCAGCATGAGAAAGGATTTGAAAGTTCTGTGTGCTAGTGTTTGCTCTATTTGCTAAAACAATCATCTCAGCATCAGCTTTAGCGGCTTGAATTGCCATTGCAGAAAGTCCAGCAAGTGCTACTGCTGCACCACCCACCGCCATTCCTGTAAGTGCTGCACCTGTCATCAAAGCGCCACCACGCAAAGCTGCAACTTTTTCAGTGACATCACCAATAACAGACCCAATGCGTGTATTGCCAAGAGATGAATTAATTTGTTCCTTAAATTTGGAGAATAAATCAGTAGTTTTACCTGTCTCTTGACCTACATTTTTAATTGATTTTGCAGTCTTATCGCCTTGTTTCTCAGCATTACCTAGAGACTTATCTAAAGCATCGACTTCTTTTTTGCCATCTTTGGCATCGACCACAATAACCAAGCGGCTTACAGATTCAGGCATTTCATTCTCCAAATTCTAGGCAATAAAAAACCCGACACTTGGTCGGGTTTATTTAAAAAATTAGTTCTATAACTCTTTGGCACACTTAAGGGATGCAGCTTTAAGGTCACTATCTTTCTTGTAAACCATATTAATATTAAAAGCGGATAAAGTTGTTTTCGCTTCTAAAATATCTTGATTAAGAGAAATTACTTTTAAGATCATTCCATTTTGAGCATAAAGTTGCCCATTTGAATACTTTAGTCTATTCAGGTTAAGGTGCCCACTTGTGTCTTCACAAAGAATCCCATTACCATCTTCGCTCAATTTAATAGTTGAAAGCCCTGCACCAACAGTAGTTGTCCAGATACCTGTTGCTTGAGGTTTAGTTGGTTCAATATCACTAAAATTATTATTCATCATTTGAGTTACGGGAGTCACACACCCTGTTAACAAAACCGTTAAACCAAGTAAAAATAATTTATTCATAATTAACCTATCTGTAAGATTTATTTCCGCCTGAAGTATAGCAATACCTACCACCGCGTGGACCAATACAATATTTATATGAGCTACATGAACATCCTAATTGTGCATTTTTACTATGCATCTTTTGAGATTTTCTATTTTTGCTTTCATTACCTATTTGCCGATCACCTTGCTCAATTGACTTCCTTATAGAAGGCAAATTAGAGTAATTCACCTTTGGCAACTCAATATCGTTTGGATGCGGATATGAGCCGGAAGAAAGTGTTTTTGCAAGTTCTTCCAGTCTATTTGGGTCAGCACTATCACTATCTGCCAATACATTAATACTAATCAAACTAAGCAATAGGCATGATAAAATTATTATTAGCTTCATTGTTATTTAATCAACATTGCTATTACAACAATTATCAGCCAACCAAAAGCAATAAATCTCTCAGTATTGGAGTATTTTCTTTGCAAAGTGAACCATGCAAAAATATAAGGCGCCCATAGAATCCCTATCCATAAAAGAATAGAAACTAAAATGTTTCTTTTTTCTTTACCTAAACCTTCTTGTTGTATTAAGTGAATAGGGTCATTTAAAGTCCCTTTTGACTTCTTGTAGCTGGTATTTGTTGTATAAGAAAGACCAGTACCTGGAATACCTACTGTTGTGCGAGTACCCTTCTTACTTACATTTACACGTGCACCTTTCCCACCCACAGAAACACTTGATAGCCCTTTTTTACTAATATTGACACGGATTCCAGGAGCAATTTTTATACTTTTTCTAAAATTCAATCCCATCACATCACCTATCTAGAGCAGATCTTTTTAGAAGCACTGATGGAACCATCATTACAAACAAACTTACTACCATCGCAATGACTTATCCCACCTTTCTTACCAGAGCACGGTTGTCTCCCTCTACCTGCTTCCGCAACACTTAATGAGCTTAAAACTAATAAAAGACTTAAAATGACTTGTTTCATGGTTTTTACCGTTTATTATAAAGTGTACTAACTTTAACAAACTGATCATTAAATGTCACATAAAGAAAACCCGCACTAGGCGGGTTCCTGTCGAATTTAAGCTTGCATCTCATCTTCTTCGAATGGAAGTAAAGGAGTAATCTTTTGTTTCAACTCCTCAACCCTACTTAATGCTTGTGGTTTGTATTGTTTTCCAACTAAACATAAAGTTCGCCCAGCATTTGAAGCTATTTCGGTGAATTTCTCAAACTCTAAAACTGCTTTATTAAACTGATTCATTAATCCAAATGCTGTTTGGCGTAATGCTTTTTCACAATTAATAAAATAACGCCTTGCAACCCGACCTTGTTCATTGTTTTCAACCATGGAAAGTTCTTTAGCCATATCCAATGAAAGAATATAAGTTTTAATCCTTGCTTTACCCTTTCGCCCTGTCTTAGTTTGGGTTTGGGAAATTTCCCAATAGCAAGTAAAGTCTTGATTCTCATCAAACCCATACTTCTTTATGCGGCTAACAATCCACTTAGAAAACATTTCTCCTGACTTGAGCCATTTATGCAACTCACGCGCATCTACGCATGGTTGAACTTCACCACCAATATCTCTATCAATAACAGAAATTAATGTTTCTTGGTTTATAAGCATATTCATGACATTAATCCTCCATTACCTTTAGAGATTTTGTTTTTGCGGCTAGCACCTAAAAGTACTTCTGCTTCACTTTGAACGTTATTCAAAGCAGAAACTTGCTCACCAAGTGACTGGATTAACCAGCCAATATCATTAAAAGTTTCAAGTGGAACTTCTTCTGTAGCAGTAGCAAGCAATACACCGATTGCACTGATTCCTCTTAAAACTGGGTGGCATGCATTTTTAGCAGCTTTACTAACCTTCTCCAAAAACTCTTCCTCTTCTAATGAAACAGATCCATTTTGATCAGCAACTTTCACAAACATATCGACAGGCATACTTGGCAATAGGTCTATTAGGTCAGGAACCTTGTCTTTATTAAATTCGAATGGTATATTTAACATAGTTCATATCTCACTGTTATGACTTCAATCAAGCTCCGCATCCGCCAAGATTCAGGGGCTTTTTTGTTGTCTACTAAATTCATGCTTTCGCACCTTCAATTTCTTTGCGCATATTTTTAATCGCTTGGTTAATTACATAGTTAACTGGTCTTTCATTCTCCTCTGCTATTTTCTTTAACCAATCATGAAGTTCGTGTTCGATTCGCAAGTTGTATTGCAATTTCCGATGAGGTTTTGTTAAAACTGACATAATTCACTCCTATTAAATCAAGTACCTCTTGGGTACACAGCAATAATGGACCCAATGGGGACCGTTGTCAAGTACCTTATGGGTCCTTTATGATGTATTTAGTTTAGAATATGCGGTATATGCTTCATGAGTGAAAATCAAAGAGATCCACAATATAAGCTTAGATGGCCAGAGGAACTCAGAGATAAAGTTGCTGCCTCAGCTAAAGCTTATAATCGTTCTATGAATGCAGATATTGTTGCTCGTTTAGAGCGAAGCTTCCTCTTAGAGCCTGAATTATCACCTTTAAATATGCCACCTGAAGAACTAGAGGCACGTCTTACCAAAGTTCTTGAAGAGCGCGAATTAAATAAAAGTAAAGGTGAAGAACTCAACATTGAGATTTCTTCTGAATCTGAGAAAGACAAAAAGATTCAAAGCTTAGAAGAACAACTCGCTAATTCCATGAAAATGATGGAAATGATTACAGGCATGTTCGAATCAATGCTTAATGGTACCCAAGATGAATATATGGATAAGGTTTTTAAGAAGTATCCAAATGTTAAAAAGTTCTATAACAAGTCTTTAGAAGAGTCTAAAAAGTTAATTGATGATGATCAGGATAAAGATGATCCAGTTAAAAGCTCTTGGTAATCCCCAATATATTAAAAGCACCCCACGGTGCTTTTTGGCGCAATAAAAAACCGCTATCTCTAGCGGTTGTTTGGGTGTTGCTTACTATTTTTGAGTAGACGGCTTAGATGTCTGCTCACCATTAGAAGCAGGCACTTTGCGAAGCACTAGGATTACTAAAATAGCTGCTAAGGTTGAGAAAGCAGCCGTTGCAACCCAAGGATAACCAGCATACAGTGCATAAACTGCTACACAAAGAATTCCTATTCCTATCAACACGCCAAATATTAAACCAAGAAGGAATAATTGAGAGTTGTGCTTTTGATTCTCAATGTTAGCAGTGTTGATACGTTTATTTTCTGCCATTTGATGACGAGCCACTTCATGACTCATCGTTTGCTCATTCTCAACAATCTGCATTAAACGGCTAGCTAGACCAGGTTGGATTTCTTCAAATGCCTTAACCAAATCAGGAGGCGGGTATGGTGAGTAGCTTTCCGCCTCTTCCACAGCAACTGATACATCATTGCCATTTTTTGTTGCGATGCCACGTTTAGTTCGACGATGTTGAGACATTAATTAGGTATTTATAATGAGTTAAGTTCAGGTTGTTTACTGCGCAAGTCACATGCGATTCTGTTGGTAGCTTTTGTCATGTTTTTACCGACTGCTTCCCAATGTTTTGCTGCATTACCAATTGGTCGCGGATCTTCCATTTTTGCAGGCTCAACAGCATGTACTGGGACACGAGGTGCTAATACAAAAGCTGCTAGCAGACCTTCTGTAAAGTACTTCATACCTTTGTTCATTTTTTATCGCCCTTATATTTAATGGGTGTCATAAAACATACAATTTTTATGACAGAAAAACCCTCTTATCATTCGATAACAGGGTCTCTATAGGAACAAGGGTACGCACTAATGACATTTATGTCAATAAGGAATCTTTACGGGAATGTCAAGGGAATAGGCGTATTATGTAACATCAAGTGCGCTATATCACGTCGCAAAGTCTAAGATATGTACCGAAAGTCAGCATTTAAGTCTTCGTCGCTCGTTGCGTCGCCTTCTTATGCGCCTCATCCAAGAACATATCGTCGAGTGTAAAGATGCAGTCATTAAAGATGTTTCGCTCAACTGGTAAGTCGTATTGCTCTACATAAGCATTAATTGCTGAAATATCTAGCGCCAGAGGAACACCTTGTTCATAGCGTCTAGATCTTGCAATTGTGTTATATGCAGACAGAATTGCATTAGCTACATAAGAATAGTCAGGCGCATCAGGAAGCTTTACACCGAGTGCTTCTCTTTGCTTTTTTTCGTGGTCCGTGAGCCCCGCGTATTTGTTCGCATAGGTGTAGAGGTTTGTGACTTTCCCACAATGTCCTGAAGCTTCTTAAGGGATTCTGTTTGAATGCGGGTAGCTTCTTTAATCACAAAATCAATTAACTGATTCTTTTGTGCAGATTTACAGAAGATAGTTTCAACATTGGCACGGTTGTATTCAAGTGCTGATCCATCTGTTAATTCAATTCCCTTCCAATCATTCACAAGGAATACACCAACTGCATAAGCGAATTTGTCATTACGCTTTTCAATGCGTTCATTTGTAATAAGGTTAATGTCAGCCTTTTCTTCTGCGGTTTCTAGATTAAAAATCTCTAGTGCTCGCTGAAACTCTGGCTGCATAATTCCATTAATCTTAAATTTTCCACCAGTTGGGAAGTCCACCCATTCAAATGGGTAAGTAATGTCTTTGTTCTTTTCAACAATATCAAAAGCCACTTTTAATTCCCCTTATTAAGGTGTTACAGGTGCAATCACACGAGTAATAACTGGTGATACGCGAATATGGTTATAGTTAATGTCGATAGTAATCGTATCTTCACCTCCACCATCCGGGTGATTGGCTTCTGCTACTTCCAATTGTGGGAACTGGAATGCATAACCATTACCTGCATCATCTTCAATAGAGAATTCTAGCGGCATGGTGTCACGGGTTTTAATGAAGTCGATATAGGCTGCTGATTGCGCTGAGAACATGTATTGAGTGTTAACAGTCACATCTACGATCTTTTCAAGATAAGTCGTTGCAGTGAGCTTTTTAGATCCAATACAGCGAATTGCTTCCATGTTGTTGTTAATGGTCAATTCAAGAGACTGCATACAAGCAGTACCAACCACAGTTTCACCATTAACTTTAAGATCACCAACGTTAAGCGCTGAAACAAGGACTAATTCAGGGACTGGTAAAGGCGAAATAACAGGGTTTGTAGTAGTGAGCTCAAACAGAGTGCCCATCAAGCCAAATGTAGCTGTGATTTTGCCAGTAGTAGCAATAGACATCGTAGCTTCATTTATACGTACACCGCGGTAAATAAATACCTGGTTAATATCTTCAAATACTTTGACGAAGGTAAATGTCTTTCGCACATTACCGCCAAAGTTAAGAACATCACTGGCCCAGTTATTCATTGCAACTGCTGACCAGAAGTCATCAAACAAGCCAATAGATAATTCAACTTCTAAAGAACCTGTGATTTCTGCTTCAGTTGCAAAACCACCTTGACGGAAGCGAGTATCTGCAACGCTGCTTGATGCTTCAGTAGTGACGTTTTCAGTTAAGCCATCAGTAACTCGGCGTACGGTTTTCCATACGGGTGTAGTTGGTAATACTTCGGGGGTTTGCTCTTCAGCATAATATAATTTAATACGTGCACCAGAACTCATCTAAGTTCTCCTTAATTTTCGGGCATTAAAAAGCCCTCGAATTGAGGGCGTTGTTTGGTTGTGTTCTCAGGCATTTAAGGGCTTACCTTGAATACCCTTGCATAGTTTCAAAATGCTTTCTGCATGAAGGGTTATATGTTTGTGTTCTGGCCTAGTTCGCTCAATATCGATACCAATTAGAATTGCAGCCTGAATGTTTTTCTGCCAATTACCTGTATCCATAACAGGCTCAATTGAGCAGAAAATGTAGCTATCATCACCAATATTAATATCGGCATAATTATCTTCGTCAGTGGATGGACGGCATTCAGCAACAATGTATGCGATTTCCATTACTTGGCATCCTTAAAGTCAAGTTGTGGCTGAAGCTGGTACTCCAATTCCTTAATTTCAGTTTCTAGTGGTTCCTTTTCCCATCGCCACTGGCCCATTGCGCTCGCACATCCACTGATTTGTGCTTTTCTGCCTTGGTGATAATTCGTTAGAGAGTTATATCTAGCCCATTTTGATTGGAAAACTTGACTGAGTTGATTAGCCATCCACTCAAATGCATCAATAAATTGCTCTTTAATGGCATCTGCTTTTTCACCGTTGAATCCCATTACAAGGAACATGAAGCCTCGCTCAGTCATCTGATAAAAACCTGTTTGTCGCTTTGTATTCCCTATCTTCTTGTTTTCTAAGGTAAACGCAAAATTGCGCTCACGAAACTTTGTGGAGCACTTCATATTTTTAATGGAGCGGAGAACGTCTGAATGCCTCTTTCCAAATGCTTGAGCAACTGCATAACTTGTTGTTCTTGGCTCTTTTCAGTAGGGTTCATTGCATCGAACTCACTACGTTTAATTGTGTTTTTGCTGCCTGAATTGTTCCCGCCTTGACCACCTGCACCATTAGGTTTTGGGAAGAAGTAGGGTTTTGATTCACGAATATCTTCAATCCACTCTTTTGGAGTAAGCGGGTTTTTCCCGTCTTTCCCAATAATTACGTCGCCATTAGCATCGATCGCTACAGCATTGCCGTTTTCATCCAAGGAGAACTTAGATAAAGCGAGTGCTGTAATGTCGTCTGTCGCTTCTGATAAACCTTGTGCCGCACTAAATGCTTGTGCAATTTGGCCTTTAACAACTGATTGCTTAAACTTATTTGCATAAGCTTCAGCCTTATCTGCACGAGCCTTCTCTGCATCAAACAACTTCTGATGTTCAGCCTTTAATCTCTCGGTGCGTTTCCCGAATACTTCGTCAATCTTGCCCTCAGCAAGTAATTTCGTTTCTTCGTCTTGCCCTGCTTTTTGAAGCAATCCTTTAACTGCACCAATATCCAGACCTTCGAACTGACCTTTGAAGTTTGTTAGTTCATCAGATAAAGTTTTGTTCTTGCCAAGAAGCTCGTTGTTTTTTGCTTTAAGACCAGAAACATGCTGTTCAACGTATTGGTCTAGCTGTGCTTTAATCGCTGGATCTTCAAAGTTGATCTGTGTTGAGCCTTGCCCACCAGAACCACCTTCACCTCCATCTGCACCAGCTTGATTTTGTAAAGACATTAATTGGCGTTTTAAAAATTCAGACATCTAAAATCTCCTAGAGACACCGCCTTGCGGATTTAATTGTTGGAGCCTTTGGCTTTGCTTCAGGCAATAAAAATGCACCCGAAGGTGCTAAGGTTTAATTTATTTGACAGGCTTGTTAATTCTTCTAAGCCATCGACGCAATCTGAACTTACTTCGCGTTGAAAGTCTTGAAAGCTCTAGTGAGCCTTCACCTTTTAAATCAATGATCATAATCCCAACCTCTTAAACATTTCTTCATCAAGCTTTTTGAGTTCTGTAAGTGTGAATGGCTGACCTGTTAACGGATCTAAAAACTTATCAAGAGAGTATTTACCATCTTTGAATAGCTTGTAACGTGCGGGCCCAAGCCAAGACTTTTGAAAAGCTGCATCTTGTTTGTCAAACCAACCTTTGAATGTTGTATTTGAATTTACAACACCTATTTCACCTTCGCCATTCACCTTGTTGTTGAATGGACGCATACCAATCGTTTTTCCTGAGTCATCAGAAACAGGAATTAGAATCGATCTACAGTTTGGATGAAGCGGCGGAACCGGATGAGGCTCATCTTTCTTGTAAACCTTGTCCGAATAGCCCATACAGATTTTAGAAGTTCGACTATCCAGTGTTGCAATGAACTTCACATACTCAACTCCAATAGCAGTGTATGTTTCATTCAAGGCGACATTAGACACATGACTTCGTGCAGTTCGCACCATTGTAGAAATCTGATTTCTACTCTGATCAAGCAAGCCATCTTGGTAATTAAGAGCTTTTTTCCCCTTGATCCGCTGAACAATCTTCTGGTTCGTCTGGCCTTGAGATAAACCATCTCGAATAGTCTGCTCAACCCTCACCCGTGTGTCATCAGCAATACGCAAAAAAATAGAATCAAGCAGTACACCACCACTCAAAGGCGTTTTCTTTGCCTTGTTGAATAGTGTCTTTCCATTTGGGTCTATTTTGCGATTATCGAGAGTTTTAGCCTGATATGTGGCTTCGTATACCGCCAAGGCAGTAGCGCTTACTGTGAAGCTCTCAAGCAATCCTGCTGCAACATTTGCCTGCCAAGTCTGAACTAATGTTCTAACTTCTTTTAAAGCTGGCGTTGTGTATTGCCCTGCCATCAATGCAGTCTTTTCAGCATCACTCAAATCATCTAATAAATCTCTTAACTTTGAGATCATCTCATTTGATAGTGAATCAAACTGTGTTAAGAGATTATTGATTTCAGTAGATGAGAGCCTATAAAGATATGCCTGATGTGATACCAAAGCATCAAGTAGCGCCTGTTGTGACATCTGAGTTGCCATTAGTCACCCCTGCAACATATCCAGTCATAGGACTGTTGGTCATTTCAGTTTCAATACGCTCTAGTTCTTGGGAATATTCGATATCAGGGATTTTCCCAGTACGAATATAATCCCAATAAGTTTCCATAGAGATTTTATTTCCCAATACAGCCTCATAGAGTTGCTTAGCAAGATTGACGTCAAAACCTAGTGAGCCAAAGTCAGGCTTAACATTGAAACGGTAGTCTTTGTCACTAAGACCTAGCCACAATGCACCATATTTAATGACCTGTTCAATTGCTTCAGCGGCAGTAATAACCATTCCGTACAATGTCGAATACTGGTCATCTTGGCGGGCTTTGCGAGCTTCACCCGACTCAGCCCCACCAATATCCATTACACGAGCGCCCGCCTCTAAAGCTGCGTTCTTTTGGTCACGCATTGCAATGCGTTTCGCTTCAATGCCTACACCTTGAATTTCGAGATATCCGCATTGACCACCTTGCGGTAATTGCCATGCAGCCATTGGGCCTGTCACCCGTAACGGCTTATCTTCATCAACACCCGAAACCCAAGGCTGAGGATGACTAGTTAAATGCAACTCCTGAAAGTATTCAGCACTTAACTGGTAATACTTCACAGCTGCTTTAGCCATTGTCATTAGAGGCATTTCGTCAATTGAAGGCGTGTTATTCATGCTGCCAACATATACAACTGGGATAAAAGAAAGTGTCTTATTACCTAAGCCCGGATATGTTTCTTCACTAACTGTATTGTCGTCAGCAAATAAACGTGACCTGTATTTGCCATCATTGATATCTAAAGCGCGGTAAAAGCATTCTTTATTG
Organism: Acinetobacter sp. AOR18_HL; assembly: GCF_027855145.1. NCBI lineage: Bacteria > Pseudomonadati > Pseudomonadota > Gammaproteobacteria > Moraxellales > Moraxellaceae > Acinetobacter > Acinetobacter sp. AOR18_HL. The sequence goes on along the minus strand of NZ_JAKTIG010000029.1, from coordinate 96,779 downwards.
TGAGCAAATTCATCTTCAGAATTATCATGGGCTTCTTTAAATACTGAAAGCGTCAAGTCTGTACGACCTGCAACTGTCTTTTCTTTCCAGTTAATGCCGTCTTTTGCCCAATACAAAGCTATGTATGGCTTGCCTGAATCATCAAAATCTAGCATCAAAGCGCAACGAGCATAAGAAAGCTGAGCTTCAACAACTCGCAGGAATAATTGTTTTAAGCCAAAACCATCTGTAGTTGCTTGTTCAATTAATGGTTTTAGGCGTGAATCTACAATATTGATATCTGGCTCAAGTTTTGACACTAAACCAATCATTGCTCTTTTAGAATCACGCACCCATTCAGGATATTCTGCTCGCTGCTTGAATGCCTCATAGATACACTTATTTTTTGGATCTACTTCTTCGGCCATTATCATGCCTTGGGACTTTGGTAAAAGCGTTACACCTTGCTCTTTTACACAACGTTCCCCACCCAAGGCATAATCCATAAATTCCCAATCCGGCAATGCCTTTGCATAATCCGGATGAACAGTACTAACTGTCATACTTCACCTACAGTAGTCCAATAATTGAAGTTTCTCCCACTGTCTTTTTGTTTAATGGGAACATATAAGCAACTGGATAAGTACCAGCGTCATTAAGATGGTCAAAGCCTGCCTTCTTGTCTGGCTGACCATTTTCATCATAGATTTGGCGTTCAAGGCTTCGTGCAAACTCTGGACACTGCTTGAGATTCACATATAGACGTCTTTCGCCCATTGTGTTGCATAAGCGGCTATTCATTGAGTTGATACGATCTTTAACAGCAGGGTTTTTGCTATTAACTTGAACCTTGAACCCAGCTTTCTTGAGTAGCGCAATGTCTGTCTCGCTTGCATTACTTGATTTGCGGTTATCACCAGAAGCATCTGGGTAAACGATAATTTCATGGTTCTGATATTTAGCTTTAATTGCTTCAATCATCGCTGGTGTGTCGAATAGATTCTTAAACTCACCCACTGCATAAAGCTCTTCACCATCTCGAACGTAGACAACTGCTGCCATTTTCTGCACGTTAAAGTCCATGCCGATATGAAGTACATCACCTTCTTTTACGACCCTTTCTGTGCAGTTAAAGGCGCGCTCAAAGCAGTAATAAATAACGCCTTGATAAGTTTCAAAGCTTGCTTCTTATTCTTGACGAAAGGTCTTTGGGTCCATCTTGCGACGAGCGACATCAATTTCGCTTTCTGGAATGTTCCCGCCTTGTAATGATGTATAGATCCAACTCTTATGATCAGGCTCTCTACCATCCTGACCATCCATCCAAGTGTCATAGCAATGGTTATAACCCTTTGGAGTACCAATTCTTAGAACATTGCCGCCTACCCCACCCTAAGCATGAATTACAAGTCCAACAATTCCGATCATTTACATTGTGTTTACTTTTTAAATGGTGCTTGGTATGCGTGGCAAGAAAAAGCCAAAGCTCAGGCGGTGCCAGATTACACCATAACCCTTCAAAGAAATGGCGAAGTTTTTAAGTTTGATTTACTGGACTTACTACGCAGATCATTAAAGAGCTCAAAAGTATTGAAGACTCGTGAAAACTGGTCACATGTTTCAAAGATGGTAGGCATAGGCTCTACAACCGCAACTCTTTTATGCCAAAAAATGAATGTAGATCCAGACGGAACGTTATTTGTAGCAAGCGAATCGGGGGCTGAGGGATGAAATATCAAATACAACCAACACAAGTACCAGATGATTTAAATAGCTGCTGGTTCCACCCTGATATAGAGAAGCACGACACTATTGGAGAGCATGCTGAGTTTTATACAAAAGAACAATGGGCTCAGCTACAAATTAATCTTGGTGTAGAAATTCTTGTTGAGCGTTTGGAATATTGGGATATTCCAGAAATTCCTGAAGACGACTGTGCAGATTGGTCAAACTGGAAACCACAAACACCTATAAAAGATGCCTTTCTTATTGCCGGTTTTGATACAGAAGATGGGCCTTGTTTGTGGTGGGCAAAGCCTAAAGCGGAAAGTAAGGAGGGGTGAAATGTTATTGACTGCTGATGAAGTTGAATTAATCAAAACATGTGATGAAAGCCCTGAACAATATGATGCTGTTTTCCAAGGCCATCAGATTGGATATCTCCGCTTGAGACATGGCGAATTTCGAGTTGATTACCCTGATTGCGGTGATGAGACAATTTACCAATCGCAAGAAATGCAGGGCGATGGGAAGTTTGAAGACAATGAACGTGAACATTTCTTAATGAAAGCTAGAGAGGCAATAGTTAAGAAATTTAATGAGGTGGAGGGGTGAAATTGAATAAGTATCTCACTTCAAATGAAGTCTGTGAAAGATTTGGGATTACTAAGCAGACTTTAAATCGTTGGGAGAAAGGCACTCAATATGGGGAGCCTTTCCCTGCTCCAGCATTACCTTCAGTAGGTGGTGGTATGAAACGCTACTTATCAAAAGAGGTAAGTCGCTGGGAGCGTATGTGCATAGATCGATATAAAACGGCTGTATAAGCAGCCGTTAATCTTCAATAATTCCCTTCTTAAGTTTTTCTAATCTAGCAATCCATTTTTCATAAATTTCAGCTTGTTCTTTTACATAGTCATAAAGGTCATACACTTCCTGAATCTGCGGCATACTGTGTCCAATCATCATTTCCGCAACGTCTCTACGTTCAGTAAATCTACTAAAGTTAGTACGTGCTGTACGCCTTAAGTCATGCATAGACCAGTGGTTCATATCTTCTTTCTTGAAGCGCTTGACCCAACCAATAACACTCGCAGATAAGGCAGTAGATGCCGAGCTACTCATAGCCTCATCTTTTTCGCCATTATTAAATAAGTACTTCCCTTTGCTTAATTCCATGGCTTCTAAAATTAGAGCTTCCATTTCTGGCAAAATTGGACGTATTAAGGTTTTATCATTCTTATAGCCTGTCTTATGGTTTTCAGGTGGAACTAACCAGACTTTCTTTTTTAAGTCGAAGTGCTTTTTCTCAGCAAGGCGAAGTTCACCTTTACGGCAACCATATATAAGGCATAGCTGAATAAATATTTTATTTTTTTCAGTTAATCTAGACCATTTCAAGCATTCAAATAAAACTACTAATTCCTCATCAGTTAAAACTCGTTTAGAGGGGATATAAGTAATGTTTAAATCTTCCTTAGGGAAAATATCAGCAAGTACATTAGTTAAAATAAGCTTTCGTTTTGCTGCCCATTTCAACATTTGTTTTATGTTCGATAAAAGTACTTTAGCTGTGCCTGGTTGCTTAGCTGCTAGATTCTCAAATAATTCTAGCCAGTGCTCAATATCAACTCGCTCAATTGGATATTTACCCAGCTGTGGTGATATATGATTTAAATAAGCACTCTTTACTTGATCATGTAGTTTTTTATTAGGCTTACAAAATGATTCATACCATTTGTCAAAAAGCTGGTCCAAGGTAAGTGGATCAATATGTTTATTTCGCTCTACAAAAACCTCGACTTTAGGATTTTTACCCTGTTCTAGCAAAGCACGCAATCTATTAGCCTCTGCACGAGCATCTTTTAAACTTATATTAGGGTATGAGCCTAAGTCTAAACGATGTGGCTTGCCATTAAATCTATATCGAAGTTGGAAGACAATTTTACCTTTAGGCGAAATTCTTACGCTCATTGAGTCGCGATCAGCAACTTCTTCTACTTTATCGCGAACCTTGCCATTATTAGTTTTTAGCCAAGCTTCTGAAAGAGCCATTATTAAAACTCGCTAGAATATGTACACAGATGAGATAAACAAAAGCTTGTGTACACGAATATGTACGCAAAAGCTGTTTGTTTGGATGTGTCATTATGTTCTAGTTAGTTATAGCTAAACAATATAATGGTGCATATTTTATGTTTTTAGTTATTCAGTATGTTCTAGTATGCGATAATACTTTCAATAGACTGATATTTGTGCTAAAAAGGGTGAAACTAATTGAATTTCACTAATATTTTAATAATTAGGTTATTGAATGAAGATTATACCCGAACAAACTACCAGCCTCATTCAATCCAGTAGCCTGCGCGTAAAGGTCGATACTGGTGCGTTTTGCTTTTTTGTCTTGGGTATGTTCTTAGCTACCCTATTCATGCACCAGTTTGGTTTAGTGCCTTTTTAATTTATAACTTATTCAATAAATAAAGCCCTCATTTGAGGGCTTTATTTATTTGATTTGCTTAACCATTACGCTTTGCAAAATCATCCATAAATTTGATTAAAGCCTGTACGCCTTCTAATGGTACGGCATTATAAATACTTGCACGCATACCACCTACAGAACGGTGTCCAGCTAAATTCAACAAGTGATTAGCTTCCGCTTCTTTTAAGAATTGCTTTTCCAAAGCTTCATCTGCCAAGGTAAACGGTACATTCATAATTGAACGGTTTGGAATTGCGATCGGGTTATTGTAGAAATCGCTTGAGTCGATATAACCATATAACAACTGAGCTTTTTCAAGGTTCACTTTATGGATCGCCTCTACCCCACCCTGCTCTAGCAACCACTCAAATACCAAACCAGACAAGTACCAAGCGTAAGTCGATGGCGTATTTACCATAGAACCATTTTTGGCTTGGTCACCATATTTTAAAATACTTGGAATTTCTGGTTTAGCTTGATCAAGTAAGTCATCACGAATAATGACAATTGTTAAACCAGCAGGACCAATATTTTTTTGTGCGCCAGCATAGATTAAACCAAACTTGGTCACATCTAATGGAGCAGATAAAATACTTGATGAATAGTCACAAACAAGTGGAGCCTTTACATCAGGAATTCCTGCGAACTGTAAGCCACCAATCGTTTCATTATCCGCATAATGTACATATGCTGCATCGTCAGATAAATTCCATTCACTTTGTTCAGAAATTGCGAACTTGCCATCTACTTTAATGCCAGCTTCTACAACATTAATATCGCCATAACGTTTTGCTTCTTTTAACGCTTTTTCAGACCAGATGCCGGTGTGAATATAATCGGCTTTACTGTTCTTACCTAAAAGGTTTAAAGGAATCGCAGAAAATTGTAATGACGCACCGCCTTGTAAAAATAGTACTTTATAATTTTCTGGAATATTCATTAACTTGCGTAAATCTGCTTCAGCTTTTTCAGCCACAGCAACATAGTCAGCACTACGGTGACTCATTTCCATGATGGATAGACCTTTACCTTGCCAATCCAACAATTCTTGTTGAGCTTTTTCTAAAACGGCAGTAGGTAATGCAGCAGGACCAGCACAGAAATTGTACGCGCGCATGATTTTTCCCTTGTATAAAGTCAAACACAATAAAAATGGCATTTAACCACAGATTGCTTAAGCTTGCAGCAGCTTCTCAAGTAAATATTTCAATGCTGGACTGTATTTAGCTTTATTTTTTCAATTATTGTTGTCGTTATTTCTTTAGTTTTAATGACCAGCTTCCTCATTTAAAAAATTTTTTAAGCAAAAAGATCAACTTGACTTGTGATTATCATTTCACATACCTTGATAGCTATTACAAAAATATTGGCTTAGTAAATTCAATAATTAAAGGAGCTAAAAACCACCATGTTTTTATACAAATGTATAATAAACAAGATGATAATTGAATTTAATAACAAGAAATTTAAACTATAAGGGATGCCAAAAATTGTTATTTAAAATGCCAACACATCGATATAAACAGTCTATTTTTCCCTTTTCATTTAAACCCAAACATCTTGCTTTGGCTTTAGGCTTTTTTTTCACTAATCACTTATACGCCGAAAGCTTAAGTTATGCTGAAGCAGAACAACAAGCTTTGAAAAGTTCATATAGCACTCAGGCCAACCAGGCATTACAGCAAGCATCTCAATTAGAAGCTGAAGCAGTAAAAGGCCTCGGATTACCTAGAGTTGATTTAAATGTCAGAGCCTACGCTTTTCATAGTGAAACAGATGTTCCCCTTGGTTCTTTTAAACAAAAACTTGAGAATGATTTAAGCCAAGGACTAACTGACAAACTTTCACAGTGGAACAATGTCATTCCATCAGATGTGCTGGGACAAGTTCAAGAAGGTGCAAACCAAACCATACATGATGGTATAAATCGCTTTCCTGATTACGCAAACCTGACTATCGAAGATCAGGTGGTACGCCCTTCTATTTCAGTCGTAATGCCACTCTATACAGGCGGCTTAACCAGCAGTGCTAAAAAAATAGCAAATATACAAGCACAGCGCTCTGAACTTTCAAGCCAACAACAACAAGATATACAGCGATTTGAAGTAGTACAAAGTTACTTTAATGTGCAGTTACAGCAGCAGCTGGTTGCAAGTAGCTTATTTAACTTTAATGCAATGCAAAAACATTACAGCAATGCCCTAAAGCTCGAACAACAAGGATTTATTAGTAAAGGGCAACGCATGCAGTTTGAAGTCGCTCGTAATAATGCAGAACGTACTTTACAAAATGCTCAAGCTAACTTAAACGCCAGCCGCTTTAGCCTTAATAATCTTTTACATCAACAAAATAATGTCGATTTAAGTACACCATTATTTGTAAACAACACTCCCAGCCAGTCTCTAGAATCACTTTTAACCAGTTATTCACAAAAGTCTAGCCTTGTACAAAAAATGCAGATGGATACTCAACTGGCTAACGTAAATATTCAAGCTCAACAAGCAGCAAAAAAACCAAGTCTATTTGCATTTGGTGAATATGCTCTTGATGAAAATGAAAACTGGATTGTCGGTGTAATGGCAAAATACAACCTATTTTCTGGGGTAGATAAAAATAAGAATATTCATGCCGCTGAATTAAAGCGCTACGCTTCTGAACTCATGACTGAACGAACTAAACAAGAGATTGAAGCACTTTTGAATAAATCATATAACGAGCTCAACTCTGCTCAACAAAGTCATCAGCTTTTACAAAGAAACGTAAATGCCGCTCAAGAAAACCTACGTATTCAAGAACTTTCTTTCCGCGAAGGAATGGGTACAGCAACCCAAGTGATTGATGCGCAAAATGCATTAAGTGCGTTAAAAACTGAAATGGCTTTAAATGCTTATAAATATGTCATGTCACTCGCGACTTTATTGCAAAGTCACGGCTCAATTGACCAGTTTAAAGCTTATGTCAATCAACCACATACCGACTATATTCGTTAATGGGAGTATAAAATGAATCAAGACTCAGCTCATTCAGAACAAGATTCTCCTGTTGCGGATACGGCAGAAACCACCCAAGTTCAAAAAGATGATCAAGTTAGTGACCATCAAGAATCAAACACAAATAAAGATGATTCAAAACCACCTAAAAACTCTAAAATTAAACTGATTATTGGTGTAATTATTATTGCCCTATTAGGTTTAATTATTTTTGGTTTGTGGAAAAGCTATCAGCCGAAACCTATTGAACTTCAAGGCCGAGTTGAAGCTGAAACTATTCACGTAAGTACAAAAGTTCCAAGTCGTATTGAAGAAATTTATGTACAAGAAGGCCAGAAAATTTCCAAAGGCCAGCCCCTTGTTCGTTTGGTTAGCCCTGAAATAGAAGCTAAAAAGCAACAAGCTTTGGCTACCTTACAATCGGCTTTAGCATTTCAATCTACGATAGATCGAGGTTCTCAACAAGAAAATATCGATACTCTTTATGCCAACTGGCAAAGTACGAAAGCACAAGCAAACCTTGCCAAAACTACTTACCAACGTGGTGAGAATTTATATAGACAAGGCGTCATTTCACGTCAAAGAAGAGATGAAATGCTTGCTGCACAAACTTCTGCTCAAGAATTAAGTGAAGCCTCTTATCAGCAATATGCCCGTGCAAAACGTGGCAGTACCAGCCAACAAAAATCCACAGCAGATGCACAGGTTGAAATTGCAAAAGCTGCAGTAGCTGAAGCAAAAGCTTTAGAGGAAGAGACACGTTTACTCTCACCTATTTCAGGCACAGTTTCAAAAACTTATGGTAAACCTTCTGAATTAGTCGCTATGGGCGTGCCTGTTGTCAGCATTTTAGAAGATGATGATTTATGGGTAAGTTTAAACGTAGGTGAAAATCAATACGCCTCTGTTTATAAAAATAAAACTCTTGAAGGATTCATTCCAGCTCTTAATCAGAATGTGAATTTTAAAATCAAGAATATTGATGCTGAAGGTGAATTTGCCACCATTAAAACGACTCGCCAAACTGGAGGCTATGATATTCGTAGCTTCAAATTACATCTGGTACCTGAAAATCCTGTCAAAGACTTAAAGGTTGGTATGAGTGTTCTATTTAAAATTAAAGAAGAAAAATAAAGCATGTTTGCCAGTATATTACGGGAACTAAACTATCTAAAAAGCAATAAATGGGATTTGTGCATGGTGACACTTATCCCTGCTTTTATCATTTTCATGTTTAGCAGCATGTTTTACGCAGGTAAAGCTGAACACTTACCAATTGCAATTATTGATCAGGACCAAAGTGAACTCAGCCGTAATATTGAAAAGTATCTTTCGTTGAATCATACAGTAGACATTAAAACAATTACGGCAAGTTCTGCTGAGGCTGAACAACTACTCAATGAAACCAAAATATGGGGGTATGTTTTTATTCCAGACGGTGCTGAAAAGCGCTTCGTTAAAGCACAAGATGCTCAAATCAGCATTGCATTTAACCAGTCTTTTTTTAGTGTCGGAAATACGATTTCTTCAGCAATGCTGATCAGTACCCTCAATGCTTTAGCAGACTATGCTGGTCAAAGTTATCTTGTAAATAGTATTCCCTATTTAGATGTTCCTACAGCTCATGTAAAAATCTCAACGCTTTATAATCCAAGCATGAGCTATGAGTTTTATTTAGAACCCTTCATGGTTCCTGCTGTATTGCACTTATTGCTGTGTTGCTGTGTTGCCTTTGCTATTGGACAAGAACTTAAACGTGGCACATTAACAGCATGGGTAAACCGAGAAAGTTTTATTCAAGGCTTATTGGCCAAAAATCTGCTTTATAGCCTTATATTTTGTGCATGGACATGGGTATGGATGTTTTGGCTAGTCGAAATCCGGGGCTGGTTCGTAGCAGGTTCTCTTAGTTTATTGCTATGCGCACAGTTTCTACTTTATTTTGCCTACGCTTTGATTAGCAGCACCGTCATTCTTGCAACCAAAAATTTAAGTAAAACTTTTGGTTTTATCGCGGTATATGGCGGGTCTTCTTTAAGTTTCGCTGGCGTTACGCTACCTTTAAATAATGCCCCTATTTTTACCAAATTTTGGTCACTCATTATTCCGTATACTCCTTATGCCAAGCTTCAAACCGAACAATGGGTGATCGGCAGTCCAATTTTCATTTCAATGATTCCTTTTTTAATACTCATCGGTTATTGCCTGATTTACTTCTTTTTAAGTTGTCTATTGCTTAAAAAATTAGTTCGAGGGGCAACGCAATGAAAGAATTCTTTAAGGCTTATGGGCAAACATTTAAAGACATTGTAAGTAATAGCTCAGTTTTCACAACGCTAATTTTATCGGTCATTCTTTATAGCTTTTTTTATCCTACCGCCTATAAAGCTGAGCGTGCAGAATCTATTCCAATCGTGATTGTCGATGAAGAGCAAAGCCTCTTAACTTCTCAATTGATTGGCCAAAGTGCAAATAGCCCCCATGTTCATATCGTTACCGTTACCAGCAATTTTTTACAAGCTGAACAAATGGTACGTGAGCAAAAAGCTGATGGTATTTTACTTTTACCAAATAACTTAACCCAAAGCCTACGCCGCGGAGAAACAGGTGGAATCGGCTTATATTTAAGCACAACCAACTTTTTAAAAACTAAAGAAATTGGTTTAGGTCTGGCAACCTCGATAGAAGCTACATTAAAAGAATATATTGAAAAATTTGGACAACGCACACACTTCCAGCCAGCGCTTTCTATTCATCAAGTGCCGTTATTTAATCCCCTTTCAGGATATGGAAGTTATATTTTTCCGGCTGTTGCATCTTTAATTATTCATCAAACGATTGTGCTAGGTTTGGCAATGTTAATAGCTAGCTATCGGGAGCAACATGAAAAAATTACAGCTGTTCGTTTTGCTGGAATCTTCGCAAGTATATTTACCATTGGCTGTTTAGGATGTTTTTATCTTTTCGGTTTTACCTTGTGGTTCAATGACTACCCACACGGTGGAAACTTCACTGGTTTACTAGTTGCTGTTCCTATTTTTATTAGTTGTGTGATTGGATTAGGTATGTTGATCGGATCACTTTTGGATATGCCGGAACGTGCCGGACATATTATTGTGTTTAGCTCTGTACCTTTATTCTTACTAACTGGAGCTGCTTGGCCTCATCAAGCAATGCCTGAATGGCTACAATGGTTTGCGTGGTGTTTACCCTCAACACATGCGGTACAAATGTTTGTGCAACTTAATCAGATGGGTGTTCCATTAGCCACGGTTGTACCAAAACTGATTTTTCTTGGAACCCTTGGATTAATATTGGTGGGTTTATCTTATTATCGGCTTGTTAAAAAATCTTCTTCATAAAATAAAAAAGGAAGCTTATGCTTCCTTTTTTATTTAAGTTTTACTTAGTCTTCAGAAGCATCTTCATTATTTGATACAGCTTCTTCGCTATCAGTTTCAGTAGTATCTACTTCGCCTTCGAGAAACTCTTCTTCATCTTCGACAGCCTCAATAGAAACAACGCCTACTAGAGTTTCTTCTTCGCTTAAGCGAATTAGACGTACACCTTGTGCATTACGACCAGTCATTGCAACTTCTGCTGCACGGGTACGAACTAATGTACCGCCATCAGAAATAAGTAACAATTCTTTGGTTTCGTCAATAGACACTGCACCAACAAGCTCACCGTTACGTTCGCTTGTCTTAATCGCAATTACACCCTTACCGCCACGCTTCTTGGTCGGGAAGTCATTTACTGGAGTACGCTTACCGTAACCATTGGCACTTGCACACAGTACTTCACCTGTTTCAGGTACAACTACAAGCGATACGATACGGCTTACTAAATTTGAATCTGCTGAATCGTCATTGTCATCTGATTCATCATTTTCAACATCTGCATCTTCTTCACTTAAAGTGCTGCTTGCAAAGCTCACGCGCATACCACGAACACCTTTCGCAGTACGACCCATTGCGCGTACGTCAGTCTCAGCAAAACGGATTGCCTTACCTTCGTTCGAGAACAACATGATTTGCTGATTACCATCAGTAATCGCAACACCAATTAAGGTATCTTCTTCATTGAGCTCAATTGCGCGTAAACCATTTGAACGGATGTTAGCGAATTGCTCTAAATCAACACGTTTAACCGTACCTGATGCTGTCGCCATAAATACGTAATGGTTTTCTGGGAACTCAGTTAACGGCAAGATAGCTGTTACTGTTTCATTCGCATCTAAAGGTAACAAGTTCACAATCGGACGGCCTTTGGCACCACGTGATGCTTGAGGCACTTCAAACACACGAAGACGATATACTTTACCTACGTTAGTAAAGCACAGCACAGTCGCATGGTTTGAAGCTACAATGAGATGTTGAATAAAATCATCATCTTTCATTGAAGTTGCCGACTTACCACGACCACCACGGCGCTGAGCCTGATAGTCTGAAAGTGGTTGAGTTTTTGCATAACCTGTTTGTGAAACCGTTAATACAACTTGCTCTTCAGGAATTAAATCCTCACGACTAAAATCAATACGTGATTCAATAATTTCAGTGCGACGCCCATCACCATACTGTTGTAGTACCAGTGCCAACTCTTCGCGAATTACAGCCATCAATAAGTTGAAATCATTCAAAATCGCAGTAAGTTCAGCGATTTGACCTAAAATTTCAGTATATTCTGCATGTAATTTGTCTTGTTCAAGACCTGTTAAACGATGTAAGCGTAATTCTAAAATTGCGCCTACTTGTGTTGGTGATAAACGATAAATCGATTCAGTTAAACCAAATGGACGATTTGGATCTTCACCTTCGATTTCATCTGGACGAACAGAAATTGCGCCAGCTTTTTCAAGCAATGAAACGACACCACCACCAGCCCACTCACCTGCAAGTAAACGCTCACGCGCTTCAGCAGGGTTAGCAGAAGTTTTAATAGTCTCGATAATTTCATCGATATTGGCTAAAGCAACGGTTAACCCTTCTAAGATATGACCACGTTCACGTGCTTTACGCAGTTCGAACATAGTACGGCGTGTCACAACTTCTTGGCGGTGACGGATAAATGCCGCAATAATATCTTTCAAATTCATCAATTTTGGTTGTCCATTATCAAGACAAACCATGTTGATGCTGAATGAGTTCTCAAGCTGGGTATTTAAGAATAAGTTATTTACAACGACTTCCGCGTTTTCACCACGCTTTAAGTCAATTGCAATACGCATACCTTCTTTGTCAGACTCATCACGAAGTTCTGAAATACCTTCAAGTTTTTTCTCTTTCACTAACTCGGCAATACGTTCAATAACTCTTGCTTTGTTTACTTGATATGGAATTTCAGTAAAGACAATCGTTGTACGGCCTGTCTTTTCATCTTCTTCGAAATGGTACTTACCACGAATATGTAAGCGGCCCTTACCTGTACGGTAAGCATCAACAATACCTGATTTACCGTAAATAATACCGCCTGTAGGGAAGTCAGGACCAGTAATATATTCCATCAATCCTTCAATCGAGATATTTGGATTGTCAGCATAGGCTAAGCACGCATTTACAACTTCTGTCATGTTATGCGGTGCCATGTTGGTTGCCATACCTACGGCAATACCAGCAGCACCATTAATTAACAGGTTAGGAACACGTGTCGGAAGTACTTCAGGAATACGCTCAGATCCGTCGTAGTTATCTTCCCAGTCAACCGTGTCTTTTTCTAGATCTGCAAGAAGCTCATGTGCAAGCTTGGTCATACGGACTTCGGTATAACGCATTGCAGCTGCGCTATCACCATCAATCGAACCGAAGTTACCCTGACCATCTACCAATAAATAACGTAAGCTAAAGTCCTGAGCCATACGTACAATGGTTTCATAAACAGCTGAGTCACCATGAGGGTGATATTTACCGATTACGTCCCCAACAACACGCGCAGATTTCTTGTAGGCTTTGTTATAGTCATTGCCCAATTCGTGCATGGCATAAAGCACACGACGGTGAACAGGTTTCAGACCGTCTCTCACATCCGGCAATGCACGAGATACGATTACACTCATCGCGTAATCTAAATATGAATGCTTGAGTTCGTCCTCAATGGCAATCGGTCGGATTTCCGATACGCTCATGCATACTCCTTCTTACAGATAGAAATTTCCATCTGCTTATATGTCTTGATCTTGCAAAAAATTTAGTTCCGGAAACTGAACTAAAATCGAAAAAAATATAGCTGTATACTATAGCATAAAAGCACTGTGTAATGTGCGGAATCTACACCGCCAATCTGGTGATATTTGTATAATTTAATTGCATATTATTCTTATCATATCGCCATAACGAGCATGTTCTATTCTTAATAAAACTATGTGATTTTTATTCTATAAAAATCAAACCTCAAATGAGATAAAATTCTCAGTTATACATTCCATGTCACTATCCACAATAAAAAACCCCTAGTAAAAACTAAGGGTTTTTTAACTTTAATCGGTAAAGATTAAAGTTTAGATACCAATTCTGGTACTACAGTGTTCAAATCACCAACTAACCAGTAGTCAGCAACACTGTTGATTGGTGCTTCTTCGTCTTTGTTGATTGCAACAATAACTTTAGAATCTTTCATACCAGCTAAATGCTGGATCGCACCAGAAATACCTACAGCAACATAAAGCTCAGGCGCAACGATTTTACCAGTTTGACCAACTTGGAAATCGTTAGGTACAAAGCCCGCATCAACTGCTGCACGTGAAGCACCTTGTGCTGCACCAAGCTTGTCAGCTAATGGATCAAGTACTTTATGGTAGTTCTCACCAGAACCTACACCACGACCACCAGAAACTACAATACGAGCCGCAGTTAATTCTGGACGATCAAGCTTAACGATTTCTTCAGATACGAAGTGAGAAATACCCGCATCTTTTACTTCGCCAACTGTTTCAACAGCAGCTGAACCACCTTCCGCAGCAACTGGATCAAATGCTGTACCACGAACGGTACCCACAATGATTGCTTCGTCAGATTGAACAGTTGCAATCGCGTTACCAGCGTAGATAGGACGCTTGAATGTGTTCGCAGATTCAACAGAAATAATATCTGTGATCATGCTTACATCAAGAAGAGCAGCAACACGTGGAAGAATGTTCTTACCAGTCGTTGTAGAAGCAGCTAAAACGTATTTGTAACCTTTAGCCAAGTCAGCAACTAAGCCAGCTACGTTTTCAGCTAATTGGTTTGCATAAGCAGCGTTGTCAGCAAGTAAAACTTTGCTTACACCAGCAACTTTAGCAGCAGCATCAGCAACTGCTTGAGCACCAGAACCAGCAACTAATACAGTAATATCACCACCGATTTTTTGTGCTGCAGCAACAACGTTTAAAGTAGCACCGTTAAGTACTTGGTTGTTGTGGTCAGCGATAACTAAAATACTCATGATTTTATCCTTCCGTATTAGATCACTTTCGCTTCATTTTTCAATTTTTCAACAAGCTCATCTACAGATTTCACTTGTACGCCAGCTTTACGTTCTGCTGGAGCTTCAACTTTAACAGTTTTAAGCTTAGTACCAGCTGTAACGCCATAATCCGCAGGAGATTTTGTATCAAGTGGCTTCTTACGAGCTTTCATGATGTTAGGCAATGCTGCATAACGTGGCTCGTTCAAACGCAAGTCAGTCGTGATGATTGCAGGAAGTGTAAGTTCAACAGTTTGTAAACCACCGTCAACTTCACGAGTCACTTGTACTTTACCGCCATCAACTTTCACTTCAGAAGCGAATGTACCTTGACCAGCACCTAATAATGCACCAAGCATTTGACCTACTTGGTTAGAGTCATCATCAATTGCTTGTTTACCAAGAAGGATAAGTTCTGGTTTTTCAGCTTCAACAACACCTTTTAAAATTTTAGCAACTTCTAAAGCGCCAATTTCATCAGTAGTTTCAACCAAAATACCACGGTCTGCGCCTAGAGCCATTGCAGAACGGATTTGTTCTTGAGCTTCTTTAGGACCTACAGAAACAACAACGATTTCTGATACTGTTCCTTTTTCTTTTAAGCGAACCGCTTCTTCCACTGCGATTTCACAAAATGGGTTAATTGACATTTTTACGTTGGTAAGGTCAACCCCACTATTGTCCGGCTTAACACGAACTTTAACGTTGGCATCAACCACGCGTTTTACAGCAACAAGAGCCTTCATGTAATCCTCGGCTGTTCTAGCAAAAGTAAATGTTGAGAAAAGTATATTAACTCTTCAATTAAAATTTTTTAGGTACCCTATCTTGCAATGTGTTTGGCATTTCGGTCAAGTCACAATTTTCTGGAACAGCACAAAAAAAATGAAATCATCAGTTCATAAAAAAATTTTAGACTGCTATGAGGGCCTATTTTATTCTTTTTAAACTCTATTTTATACATTGATTTTTATTATCTTTTTATCTTATTTAGCATATTAGCTAGAAACATAAGATTACTTTTAAAAACCATAAATCCGACGTTTTTTAGACCCTGTCGTCCACAAAATACTCAAAGATCAAAATTGTCAATTGGGTAGTTTCCCTTATTTCTCTTAAACAAATTTGTAAAAAAATACAAATGATCTCAACATTCAGCTAAAACTTATCAATTTAATTATCTATTTATTGAGTCTATTTTTAAATTTTAGTTTTTATGTGCCCTTGGATGAGCTTGATCATATACTTGTGCTAAATGATCAAAATCAATATGCGTATAAATTTGTGTCGTAGATAAATTACTATGGCCTAGCATTTCTTGTACTGAACGCAAATCACCGCTACTCGATAGCATATGGCTAGCAAAACAATGTCTGAGTAAATGCGGATGTAAATCGACATTTACACCTGCCCTTTGTGCTTGAAGCTTCACACGTTTTTCAATTTGCCTTGGAGTGAGCGCCCCTCCTCGTAAGGAAATAAAGACAGAATCATTTTGATCAAAATGTCCTTTCCAAATTTTATAAACTTTCAACCAGTTCAATAGGCTTTCTTTTGCTTTTTTCCCAAATGGTACTATACGTGTTTTATTTCCTTTACCTGTAATACGAACAAGTTGGCGATTAAAATCTACATCTTTAACAGTTAATCCCTGCAATTCAGCCAGACGTAAACCACTTGAGTAAAGTAACTCGAGCATCGCTTTATCTCTTAACCAAAGCTGCTGATCAATTGGTTTTTCAGGCATAGGTTGATCTAAAATTTGATTAACCGTTTCTATGTCGATCATGCCGGGCAAAGGTCTAGGTTGTCGTTTTAACTTAAAATCGTCAGTAGGATTAATTTCTAGATATTTACCTTGTTCAGCCCATTTCATAAATTGACGAATTGAAGTGAGATGACGTTGCATGCTACTTGAACTTAACTGGTCCTGTTCGACACGCTGCGCTAAGTACTCTCTTAAATCTGAAGCTTCAATATTTCTCAAATCTAGTTGTTTGTGCTCGCAGAACTCAAGAAAGCTTTTAACATCTCGTTCATAAGCAGTAATCGTGTGCTCAGATTGATTCTGTATTTTTCTTTCTTTTAACCACATTGAGAGCAGTTGTAATGCAAAATCCAAATTGCTCTCCATTTATTTGTTCATTTTTTTGAGTGTACCAAAAACTATGTGATCATGAAAATTTGATATCGCACAACCTAATGCTGATCTAATTTATATATTACAATTTAAACCAAGTATTCATTGGACCTTGCTGCCATGACCACCATACTCATCCCTTATTTAATTGCGATTACCTTACTTACACTTACCCCTGGTTTGGATACGACTTTAATTATTCGTACAGCAACACTTGAAGGTAAATCGAAAGCATTTCAAGCAGCGGTCGGTATTAGCCTTGGCTGTATTGTATGGGGAATTGTGGTTGCCTGTGGTCTAGGTGCCTTGCTCATGGCATCTGATATCGCTTTTAATATTCTAAAATGGATGGGTGCTGCTTATTTAGCTTGGCTGGGTTTAAATATGATTTTAAAACCACGTAGCCAACTTGCAGATATGCAAGAGAATAGTTCAAATACCTCTCCTTCACAAAATTGGTTTATTAAGGGTTTTTTAGGTAATTTACTTAATCCCAAAGTTGGTATTTTTTATATTTCATTTCTTCCACAGTTTATTCCACCACAAGCATCAGCAGTTACTTGGGTGATGGGACTGGTAATGATTCATGTGGTGATTGGAATGTTATGGTCAACTTTATTAATTTTGACTATGCAACCACTGTCACGTTATCTTAAGCAACCTAAATTTGTGAAATATATGGACCGAATTACTGGCAGTATTTTTGTGTTGTTTGCTTTGAAATTAGCTTTGAGTAAAAGATAATTAAATCAAATATTATTATACATATAAAAGAAAGCCTCTTTTATCACTTTAGCTGATGAAAAGAGGCTTCCATTTAGGTAATGCTATTAACCTTGGAAATAACGTAAATCCAAACGCCCATCATAAACATGAGTTGTTGGACCAGTCATCCAGACCACATCGCCTTCTTGCCATTCAATTTGTAACTTACCACCAGCAAGCTCAACTTCAACTGAGTTCGCAAGTAAGCCACGGCGCATACCACTTACCGCAGCAGCACATGCCCCTGTACCACAAGCTAATGTTTCACCAACACCACGTTCAAATACACGTAAGCGAACATGTTTTTCATCAATTACTTGCATAAAGCCAGCATTTACACGTTCAGGGAACCGTTTATGTGACTCAACTTGTGGACCAATGCCGGCAACATCTGCAGTTAATACATCTGGAACAATAGTGACAGCGTGAGGATTGCCCATATTGACCACATCAATATTAATGTTCTGGTCGTTAGCTAACTCAAGTGTATATAAAGCTTCTGGTTGTTCTGCAATGAATGGAATTTCATTCGGCAAGAACTTTGGGTAGCCCATATTGACGCGAACCCAACCATTTTGTCCCAACTCAGGTTTTACAATACCTGCTTTGGTTTGGACAGTAATACTTGTTTTAGTTGTTAAATGGCGCTCATGTACAAAACGAGCAAAACAGCGTACTCCGTTACCACATTGTTCAACTTCAGAACCATCTGCATTAAAAATACGATATTTAAAATCTGCTTCCGGTAAATCTGGTGGTTCAACAATTAAAAGTTGATCAAAACCGATGCCAAAATGACGATCGGCTAAGCGTTGAATTGTTTCCGTATCTAAATAAGCACGTTGGCTGATCAGATCAACCACCATAAAGTCATTGCCTAGGCCATGCATTTTAGTAAATTCTAACAACATTTCATTTACTCCTCAGGCAACAAGCGTTCATTTTCCCAAAGGGATTCAACCGTTTCACGCTCACGAATCAAATGGGCTTTATCGCCTGACACCATCACTTCTGCGGCACGGCCACGTGTGTTGTAATTTGAACTCATTACAAAACCATAAGCGCCAGCGCCAAGAACAGCTAACAAGTCATTTTCTTTTAAAGCCAATGAACGATCTTTACCAATGAAGTCACCTGTTTCACAGATTGCTCCAACGAGATCCCAAGTTTTTTCTTCAGTATCTGAACTTGGCACTACAGGTTGGATATCCATCCAAGCTTCATATAAAGCAGGGCGAATTAAATCATTCATTGCAGCATCAATAATGGCAAAGTTACGGTGGCTCGTTGGTTTGAGCAAATCAACTTTTGTTAAAAGCACACCTGCATTTGCACTAATGCTACGACCCGGTTCCATATAAACCTTGAGACCTAATTTTTCTAAAGCAGGTTTCATTGAGTTGGCATATTCTTCAACACTTGGCGGTGTTTCATCTTTATAACAAACACCTAAACCACCACCGATATCAATATGTTTAAGATTGATACCAAGTTTTTTCAATTCTTCGATCATCAACATGACACGATCTAAAGCGTCAACAAACGGTTTAGTCTCGGTCAATTGCGAACCGATGTGACAGTCAATCCCAATAATTTCAAGGTTTGGCAAAGATGCAGCATATTGATAAGTTTCATAAACGGTATCACTTGGGATACCAAATTTATTTTCTTTTAAACCAGTTGAAATATAAGGATGAGTTTTTGCATCTACATCTGGATTTACACGTAAAGAAATTGGCGCTTTTTTGCCTAGACGAGCTGCAACTTTTTGAAGGCGGTCTAGTTCTGCATAAGACTCTACGTTAAAACAAGCAATGCCTACATTTAACGATGTTTCGATATCGGCTTCGGTTTTACCCAAGCCAGAAAAAACAACTTTAGATGCATCTCCACCTGCTTTTAAAACGCGTGCAAGTTCACCACCTGATACAATATCAAAACCAGCACCAAGTTTTGCCAACACATTAAGAACAGCTATATTTGAGTTAGATTTCACCGCAAAACAGATTTGATGATCAATAAAATCAAAAGCACGGTCCATATCTAAGTAATGCTTTTCAAAAGCTGCTTTTGAATAAACATACAAAGGGGTGCCAAATTGCTGCGCAAGCTGCTCCATAGAACATTGCTCTGCATGCAATACTCCATTAATGCGAGTGAAACTCATGAATGTGTCCTTATTTCAAAGCTTAAGGTGAAGTTGTTTGGGTTGGGGCTGATGATTCAACTGGCTGTTCAGCCTGCTCATCCTGTTGAACAACTTGTTTCTGTTCTTTATTACGATAGAGCAAGTATTTCGCACGTTTGTCATAATTCGGATCAGAAGGTAGCTGTAATGCTCCTGACTGACCACAAGCGCTAAGCAAAATACTGCTGCTCAATAAACTGATGAGGCAAATGACACGACGCATCTGAGCACCTGATTTAAACAATTCGATGCAGTATACCGTGATCATGCAGGCGGCTAAAGAGTAAACTTAAAGAGAAAAACAATATGCATAAAAAACGCCAGCTTTTCAGCCAGCGTTTGATCATAAGCAAATAAATTTAATTACTTTTTATGACGTGGTTTATAGAAGAAGAAATAACCAATGATCAAGATAACAAACCAAATTGGGCTGACTTTAAGCGCTTTGAACGTATCTGGTTCTAAAGACAGCACATAAATCATACCAATAAAGAAAATAATCGTGATCCAACATGTAAATAGACCACCCGGTAATTTAAATGTTGATTTCGCATGTAGCTCAGGACGCGTAGTGTAGTAACGGATATAACTCCAGATAATGAGTAACCACACGCAAATGAACAGAATCGTTGAAAGTGTAGTTGCAAGCGTAAATGCCTCAACTGTATTTGGAACAAAATACTGTAATGCCGCACCTAACAATAAACACGCAGCAGAGAAATACAATGCATTTGCCGGTACCGCACGTCTGTTCAATTTACCAAAAGCTTTTGGACCCTGATCTTCACGAGATAAACCAAATAACATACGGCTTGTTGAGAAGACACCACTATTCATTGACGACATAACTGATGACAATACCACCAAGTTCATCAAAATCGCTGCTGCTGCCACACCTGCTTGACTGAACAAGTTTACAAATGGACTAATCGCCGGATCAATTTTATTCCAAGGTGTTACAGACATTACGATCAACAATGCCAATACGTAGAAAATAATGATACGGATTGGAATTGAGTTAATTGCTTTTGGTAAGTTACGTGCTGGATCTTTCGTTTCCGCAGCCGTTGTTCCCACAAGTTCCACACCAACAAAAGCAAAGATTGCAATCTGGAAGCCTGCCAAGAAACCATGTACACCTGTTGGGAAGAAACCACCGTTAGCCCAAAGATGAGTAAATGAAGCAACTTCCCCTGTACTTGAGGTAAAGCCTGTAAAGATCATCCATAGGCCCACAGCGATTAAAATAATAATCGCAAGAATCTTAATAAGCGCAAACCAGAATTCTAACTCACCAAATAAGCGAACTGTTAACAGGTTTAAACCCATAATAAATACAATCGCGGCAACACTGATCATCGCCCCTTCGACAGGCGAGAAAGGCAGACCATTATTGAAGAATTGTAAGTAGTAGATAATTGCAGAAAGGTCAGCGATACCAATGGTGATCCAACATAACCAGTATGTCCATCCCACAAAGTAACCCGCCCATGGACCGATTAAATCTGTGGTGAAGTCAATAAATGATTTATAGGCAAGATTTGAAAGAAGTAATTCACCAAGCGCACGCATGACAAAAAACACCATCACACCAATAATCAGGTAAATGAATAAGATTGATGGACCAGCAAGGCTAATTGTTTTACCCGATCCCATAAATAATCCTGTACCAATTGCACCGCCAATCGCAATCAACTGTAAATGCCGATTGGAGAGGCTTCGATGGAGCTCACCTTGTTCATGAGGCTCGCTCAGATTTTGATTCGACATTTTATAAATACACTCCAGTAATTTTTTTAGTCCGTTAGCTAAATTCAAATCAAAAAGACGATATCGCACCATTTGCAGGTATCTTTTAAATGTATATTTTTTGACAACTTTTCAGCTAACCAATTTGTCTGTATTGCTGATGATTCCAAGCTACATACAATTAAATCCGATAATACGCACAAGCCTTTTGCAATACAACGGACTCTCAAGTCAATTTTTGCCGTACTTGTTTAACTTCCGCATATATAAAAAGACCACCAGTAAGGTAGTCTTTTCGATTAAGGATCAGGAAATAAATTTATATTTTGAAAATTTACTTTTGCTTATTCTTCAGTTTTTCTTCCCAGAATGTCGCATTTTTAATTCCTAATTTCACAGGGTCAAATGTGTACTCTTTTACTCCAGCTTTTTGCTGTGCTTCATAATCTTTCAGTGCTTTAATCGTTGGCTTCCATACAAAATATGTCACGATAATACCAACGATATTAATCCACGCCATTAAGCCGACACCGATATCACCAATTCCCCATATATAGCCAGTTGCACTTAATACTCCATAAGACACAGATAGAATAATAAAGCACTTCGTCACAAACAATAATGATGGAGATTTTGTAATATAACTTAGATAAGTAATGTTAGTTTCAGCAATATAGTAATACGCAACAATCGTTGTGAAGGCAAAGAAGAACACAGCTAAGGCAACAAAAATTTGGCCAAAATTACCAAACATTGTACTTACTGCCATTTGAGTAAATGCAGGAGAGCCAATTTCAACAGTAGCCCCAACATTCTGTACAATAAATTGGCCTGCTTCTAATGTACCTTGTACGTTATACATACCTGTAATTAAAATCATGAATGCTGTTGCAGAGCAGACGAATAATGTATCGACATAAATCGAGAATGCCTGCACAAAACCTTGTTGAGCCGGATGTTGAACTTCCGCTGCGGCAGCTGCGTGTGGCCCTGTTCCTTGCCCCGCCTCATTTGAATAAACACCACGTTTTACCCCCCAACCGATCGCTGCACCAAGACCCGCCATAGGAGAAAAAGCATCTTCAAAAATTAATTTGATTACTCCAGGTAATTCATGAATATTCGCAATAACAATCACAACAGCCATTAGGATATAACCAGCTGCCATAAAAGGAACAACGAATTCAGCAAAGCGTGCAATCCGTTTAATTCCACCAAAAATAATGATGGCGAGTAAACCCACAATCACTACAAGTGCTACAAGTTTAAATAAACCAATATCACCAAAAATAATTGCCCCTTCGCCTGTAATCTGGGTAAATGCCTTACCTACCGCATTTGCTTGAATGCCTGGTAAAAACAAACCACAGGCTACAATTGCTGAAATTGCAAATAAAACCCCTAACCAACGCTGACCTAAACCTCTATCAAAATAAAATGCTGGGCCACCGCGATATTGTCCTTGATACTCAACTTTATAGATTTGACCTAAAGTTGATTCTACATATGCCGTGCTTGCTCCTAAAAATGCAACCAACCACATCCAAAAGACAGCACCTGGTCCACCAAAACCAATTGCTGCCGCCACCCCTGCAATATTACCGACCCCAACTCGACCTGATAATGAAACGGCTAAAGCCTGAAAAGATGAAATCCCTTGTTCAGAAGAAGTACCTTTTATTAATAGTCTGGCCATTTCCTTCATTTGACGTACTTGAACAAACCTTGTCAAAATAGAAAAAAATAAACCCGCGCCTAAGCACAGGTAAATAAGTCCTTTACTCCAGATTATGCTATTTATCCAATCAACAATTTCTGCTGCACTCATAGATATCAACCTTTTGTATTTTTAAAATACAATACTCATATTATTTTGTTCGTTTTTCACTTCAGCAATATCTATGCCATATCAATAATAAACAGTTAGATACATACCTCAGTAAAAACACCTTCCTTGGGGATAGCTTAGATTTTTTATATCCACTGAAAACAAACTCTATCTGACTTGTAAAAATCCTATATCGTGTTATTTTTGGTGTCTTTCCCTTATTAGTTCCTTAGAAGATTCCTTCAAATTTCCTCATTATCTTTTATGAAAATTTTTGGAAATAAGAATGAAGAACTTCCTAAGAACTATATTTATATAATATCGAGCAAAATTTCAATTTTTTATGAGCAAAGTCAAAACTGTTTACCGTTGCGAGCAATGTGGTGCCGATCATCTTAAATGGGCTGGTCAGTGCTCAGAGTGTGGTGAATGGAATTCTCTGACTGAAGTTAAACTTGAGCCAACTACTGCTCACCGGGCACGCCCTAAAATTGGGGGCTATGCGGGTCAAGTTGCTAACATTACAACGCTAAATAAAGTTTCAGTTTCGCATGAAACCCGGTTACCTACAGGTATTAGCGAATTTGACCGAGTGCTTGGCGGCGGTTTGGTGACCGGTTCTGTGGTGCTGATTGGTGGTGACCCCGGTATTGGTAAATCAACCATTCTTTTGCAAACTGCGACCCATATGGCAAGCGCAAAAAGCTCTGCACTTTATATTACGGGTGAAGAATCTTTATCTCAGGTAGCGCTTCGTGCGCAACGTCTTGACCTGCCAACTGACCAATTAAAAGTCATGGCTGAAACCTGTGTAGAACGCATTTGTGAGGTTTTAGAACAAGAAAAACCTGTAGTCGCTATTCTAGATTCGATTCAAACACTTTATACAGAAACCCTCCAGTCAGCTCCGGGTGGTGTTTCACAAATTCGTGAATCTGCTGCTTTATTAACCCGTTATGCAAAAAATAGTGGCACAGCGCTATTCATTGTTGGCCATGTGACCAAAGAAGGTGCACTGGCAGGTCCGCGTGTTTTAGAGCATATGGTGGACTGCGTACTTTACTTTGAAGGTCAATCAGACTCTCGCTATCGCATGATTCGTGCTGTTAAAAACCGTTTTGGCGCCGTCAATGAACTTGGCGTATTTGGCATGACTGATAAAGGCTTACGTGAAGTTGCTAACCCTTCTGCCATTTTCTTAAGTCGTTATGATGAAGCGATTCCCGGTTCAATTGTCATGATTAGCCGTGAAGGAACTCGGCCTCTTTTGGTCGAAGTGCAAGCTTTAGTTGATGATGCTCAAGGACAACCACGACGTGTTGCACTTGGTCTGGAACAAAACCGTTTAAATATGCTACTTGCTGTAATGCATCGTCATGGCGGCGTGCAAACCACTGGACAAGATGTATACGTCAACATTGTAGGTGGCTTAAAAATTACCGAAACAGGTTCTGATTTGGCTGTCTTATTAGCCTGTGCTTCAAGTTTACGTACTAAAGCATTACCTCAACAACTTGCAGTTTTTGGTGAAGTTGGTCTCTCAGGTGAAATTCGTCCTGTTCCTAATGGTCAAGAGCGCTTAAAAGAAGCAGCAAAACATGGCTTTAAATATGTCATTTTACCAAGAGGAAACGCCCCTCAAAAGGCAATTCCGGGCGTACAAGTCATTGCTGTTGCTCGATTGCATGAAGCCTTGACCGAAGCCATGCAACTCAGTGATGAATTGACATAAAAAAACATACTTTTAAGGTTGAAATTTAAGGTAAATACCTGCATAAATACTATTGTAAATTAACTTTAAACAGGAATTTCCTATGGAAGTACACCAGCGTGGCTTGATTACCGGTATTTTAATGGCTGCTTTAGCAATTTCGCCTCTTGCTGAAGCTAAACGTGCAGGTGGTGGTAAAAGCCACGGTATGGCACGATCTACCACTTCAAGCCAGTCTTATCAACAACCTCGTCAAGTGACTCCAGTTCAACAAACTACTACAGCGCCTCAGAAATCTGGTCCAGGCGTTGGTTCAATGGTTGCAGCTGGTGTGGCTGGTGCTGCCGTAGGTGCTGTTGCAGCAAATGCTTTAGCTGATGACAAACCAACATCTACTGAACAACAAGCAACACAGGCGCAAGCACAAGAAGAGAAAAAAGGTGGTATTCCAAGTTGGATTTGGGTATTACTTGCAGCAGCTCTAGCTTTCTTTGTATTCCGTAAATTGGGATCAAAAAAAAAATTAGCAGCTAATAATCCTTACGCACCAAATAATGGCGGTCAAAACCCATTTGGCCGTTCTGCTGCACCACAAGCAACTCCACGTATTGCTGGCGATAATACAAATATCTTTGGTCAATCTGTGGGTGGCGGTGCAGCAACGCAAGCACCTTTTGGCGGTGTTACAACGAGCAATGGCAATCAACTTCCAGATGGTAGTGAACCAGCTGCGTTCTTACGTATTGCACGTCAACGTTTTAATCACATCCAATCGATGAATACTGCAAGTAACATTGAAGAAATTCGCCGTTACTTAACACCAGAACTTTATAGTTCTATGTATAACGACATCATGGCCAACCAAGATCAAGACGTTGCTGAATTTAGTAACTTGAATGCGATGGTTGTAGATAGTGCGACTGAAAATGGTCAATACGTAGTAAGCGTACGTTTCACTGGTACAGTAAGTGAAGACTTAAACAGCTTGCCACAACCGTTTACCGAAATCTGGCACTTTGTTAAACCTGCTGGCTCTCAGCAAGACTGGGTTGTTGCAGGTATTCAACAAGCTTAAGCTAAATAAATCCTAAATAAAAAAGCCACAATATTGTGGCTTTTTTATTTGTCAGCGTTTAAGCAATTTCTGCTGGAAAGGTCACTACTTTTTCAATTTTGACCTGATCCATTGCAACCATGAGTAAACGGTCTACACCTAAAGCGATACCTGAGCATTCCGGCATATGAGGCAACGCTGCTAACAGATGCTCATCTAAAGGCATAACATGAAGCCCCTGCTTAGCCCGCTCTGCATTATCTGCTTCAAAGCGTGAACGTAACACATCTGCATCGAGCAATTCATCGTAGGCATTGGCTAGCTCTAAGCCTTCAATATAAACCTCGAAACGCGCCGCGACCTCTTCCCCATCTTCATCTACTTTCACTTTTGCCAAAGAGGCCATTTCTGCTGGAAAGTCAGTTAAAAAAACTGGAGCATCAAAACCTAAACTTGGTTCAACAAAATGAGAAAATAACAAATCCATATAAGCTAGGCGATCATCACCCAAGTCGAGATTTAACCCCACACGATTTGCCGTATCTTTGAGTTGTTTCAAAGTTGCCTGCAAAGGGTTGATATCAAGACGATCTTGAAAGGCATGTTTATAACTTAAAACAAAAGGACGAACTTCACCAAAACGATGCTGCAAACAGGTTTGCAATAAATCGGCTGTTTCATGCATTAACGCTTTTAAGTCCAGACCCGGACGGTACCATTCAAGCATGGTAAATTCACTATTGTGTTTACGCCCGTGTTCATCATCGCGGAACACCTTACAAATCTGGTAAATCGGCCCACTACCGCTCGCCAATAAACGCTTCATCGCAAACTCTGGTGAAGTCTGTAAATATTGCGTTTGCAATTTGCCATTAATATGGCGCAAAGCCTGAACCGAAGCTAGATGCACATCGGTGACACCTGCTTGTGAAACGATCGGTGTTTCAACTTCCATAACATCACGTTCCGCAAAAAACTGACGAATTTGGGTATAGAGCTTGGCACGTGCTTTTAAGGCATCAATTGAACAAGTAGGTTGATAACTTAAACTCATGCCTGTGGTCCCCCATGTGCTGCCCATTCACGGCGCAGCGGATAATTTTTACGTAATAAATCAAATGCTTTTTGCTCTACTTTTCCGTCTTTAATACAGGCACGAATGTTGGCATCATCTTGAGCAATATCATAAATTTGAGATAGTTTTTGGTTTAACACCGCTTTTAAATCATATCCTGAAAAATAGTCTTCGCATGCAGGTAGCTGAGTTTCAAAACGCTTATTAATGTCGTATCCAAATTCTTGGCAAAACGCTTCATAAATCATTTGGGTACCGCGGGCTTTTCCTTCAAGGCTATAACCAGCAATATGCGGTGTTGCTAAAGCCAACATGTCTATGAGTTCTTCTGATATGACTGGTTCATGCTCAAATACATCAAGCACCACTTTACGCTGTGTACGTTGAATATCTTCCATTAAAGCGGCTTCTTTCACGACTGGACCACGTGCACTATTAATTAAAATCGTGTCAGGTTGAAGCGCTGCAAAAGCTTTTTCATCAAACAAATGATATGTGGGATGTTGACCGTTTTTTGTAAGCGGCACATGAATTGAAATGGCATTGGCTTGTTGCAACAGAGTTTCTAAGCTTACATTTTCAATTGTGTCTAGTTTCACATATGGGTCAAAGCCAATTACATTCCAGCCAAGTAACTGAGCCATATAAGCCAAGCGCTTACCGACGTTGCCAAGGCCAACAATACCTAGGGTAAATTTTTCTTGTTGTTCTAAAAGGTTTGCATCTAAATGAAGTAAAGCAGTAATGACATATTCAGCAACCGCTTGCGCATTACAACCAGCCGCATTTGCCCATGTAATTCCTTGTTTTTCTAACGCCGCAATATCTAAATGATCGGTCCCGATTGTGGCACTGCCCACATATTTTAATGCTGTGTTTTCAATTAAACTTGCGTTAACTGCAGTAACCGAGCGGACCAGTAAAGCTTCAGCATCTTTTACATCTGCATGGGTTAAAGTGCGCCCTGCTTTGTGTTGAATATCGCCAAACTCAGAAAAAAAGTAATCGGTAAATGCCAAATTTTCATCTGCGACGATTTTCATTGTCTGCAACCCATAGCTTATAAAAACGTTATTATCCTTTGAGTTGTAGCAAAGCACAATGTTAATGCCTTTAAATTCACGATTCTAAACTTTGACGGTTTGCAAATTACAAGCCACCACCAAAGTAGAAATAGGCCATTACGGCCAGTGTGATCCAAACTAGAATAATCAACACAGCAACCAAATAATTTTGAGGTCGACGCTCCTGTTGATCTAACCATTCTTCAGCTTGTTGTTCCGCATCTAAAATGACTTGTTGAGGTGTAAAACGCATAGCTAACCAAATCAGCATCGGTAGAATGATGGCCTCATCTAAAAGGCCTAAAATAGGAATAAAATCTGGAATTAAATCGATTGGACTAAAGGCATAAGCCACAGCCACCACAGCAATAACTTTTGGGAACCATGGCATTTGAGGATGCTTTGATGCAAACCAAAGCATAATAATTTGTTTTTTTAGACGTTTTGCCCATTCTTTTAGTGATTGTAACCAAGACATTTGGACAGACTCTGAACCTTTAGAGTTTTATAATAATCCATAAAACCTATCCTTAGCTTAAAAGCCAAAGAAATGTCAGATGAGCTCTATTTTAGGTTCTTCATCTTGAACAATATATTTTAAATTTCTGTATATAAAACAAATCTATCTCCTCTACAAAAACTCGCCAAAGTCAGGCCAGATTGTTTTGCTAATTGAATAGCCATGCTGGTAGGTGCTGAAATTGACGCCAGTAGGCTGATGTTCAGCTGAGCACATTTTCGTATTAGCTCATAACTTGCCCGACTGGTCATCACCACAAAACCTAAACTGGTGTCGTAGTTTTCTTGCGCTAAATAACCGATTAATTTATCTAAAGCATTATGGCGGCCAACATCTTCAAATAAAGCCACGATTTGTCCATCAATCACCCATGCTGCGGCATGTGCGCCACCCGTTAAAGCGGTAATTTCCTGTTGGGCTTTTAAGTGAGAAATGGCACTCGGAATTTGCTCAAGCCATATTTTTGATGCATGCGTTGTAATTTTAGGAACATCTAACTGAAACTGCTCTAAGCTTTCAATTCCACATAAACCACAGCCTGTACGGCCTACCATCATTCGGCGATGTTCTTTTAATGCAGCAAACGCTCTAGATGAAATGGTCATTTCAACCGTAATGCCCAATTCATTTTGATGTACATCAAGCGCATATAGCTCTTTTAAGCTTGTTAAAATTCCTTCGGAGAGACTAAAGCCTTTGGCAAATAAATCAACATCAGTCGGTGTGGCCATCATCACCGCATGCGAAATACCGTTATACACCAAGGCGATTGGGTACTCTTGCACAATATGATCTAAAACATTTTCAGAGTTGGTTTTGTTAAACCGCTGTACTAGTAATGTTTCAACCCCATAAGAATGTGGTGTCAAAATTATTTCCTTTATTTCAAAATGGCGCTTGTTTAGAGCGCCATTTGTTTGGATGATATTTTTTAATATTGCCTTTGATTAAAGGTTGCTTACTTTCTTATCGGCATCTTCAGGGGCTACTGCGGTTGCCAAGTTAAAATGCTCTGGCGCATTTCCGGGATGCAAAATCACAGGAACGCTTTTTGAAGCAGGAATCTTGGCATATTTATCATGACTACTTAATGCCACCAAAGGATTAGTTTCTGGATAGTAAGCGGCTAAACTGCCTCGCGGAATGTTGTACGGCACAATACGGAAACTATGCACGATACGTTTCACACCGTCCGAGAAAACACTTTCAATATCGACCCATTGGTTTGCTTCGAAACCAGCTTCATCAATATCAGCTTGGTTCATAAACAACACACGGCGCTGACCAAACACTCCGCGGTAACGGTCATCTAGACCATAAAGTGTCGTGTTGTATTGGTCATGAGAACGCGTGGTCATTAAGGTATAAACTTTACTGTCGGTATATGCGGCAGCGTACTGATTTTCTTTATCGGCATAGACTTCACTCAGCGGTGTAATCATAAACTGCGCTTTACCACTTTTTGTATTCCAGATGTGCTGATTGGCTGGATGTTCAAGGTGGAAGCCACCCGGCTTATAAACACGTAAATTAAAGTCATGGAACTCATCAAATACATCGGCAATTGAGTCACGAATACGGTCATAGCTTTCGATATACCATTTCCACTTAATTTGGCTGTCTGGAAGCACTGCTTCAGCCATTCGGGCGACGATATCTGGTTCAGACAAAATATTGTCAGAAATTGGAGCGTTACGCCCTGCTGACAAATGAATATTACTCATCGAATCTTCGACTGAAATTGCCTGTGGGCCATGAAGCTGCTCATCAATTTCGGTACGCCCTAAACATGGCAAAATAAGTGCATCTTTACCACACACCAAATGGCTACGGTTTAACTTGGTTGCGACATGAACGGTTAAATTACACTTTCTAAGTGCTTCTTGGGTATGCGGCGTATCTGGCGTTGCAACTGCAAAGTTCCCACCCAAACCAATAAAGACTTTGACCTCGCCTTCAGCCATGGCTTTAATGGTCTCAACAACACCATGCCCATTTTTTCTCGGTGATTTAATTCCAAATACGCGGTCAATGTTATCGAGTAATTTAGGGCTAGGCAGTTCATTAATACCCATGGTTCGGTCGCCTTGCACGTTACTGTGTCCACGAACTGGACATAGCCCTGCACCCGGTCTGCCAATTTGTCCACGCGCCAACAATAAATTTGCCAGCATATGTACGTTAGCTGTGCCGTGGCGGTGTTGCGTGATACCCATTCCCCAACAGAAAATTGAACGCTCTGATTCTAAAAAGAGTTTGGCGAGTTTTTCTAAATGTTCAGGCGATAACCCTGAGTGTTTATAAATATCTGCCCATTCAGTTCTTTCAACCTCAGCAATCATTTCATCAAAACCAACGGTATTAACCGCAATAAAGTTTCGGTCAAAAACGCTTGGTTTACCTGAGGCAAGTGCTTTTTTATCCCACTCATTTAAGTGCTTTAACATCCCTAACATTAGTGCATAGTCGCCCCCAATTTTAGGTTGGAAATAATAACGACTAATTGGCGTACTACCGTTAGTCATCATTTCAAGCGGTGCTTGCGGGTCTTGGAAACGCTCAAGACCTCGCTCTTTAATTGGGTTAATCGCAATAATGTTGCCGCCACGTTTAGATACTTCACGCAAAGTACCTAACATACGTGGATGGTTGGTTCCGGGGTTATGACCAAAACTAAAAATAGCATCGGCTACGTCAAAGTCTTCTAGGGTGACTGTGCCTTTTCCTAAACCAATCGAGTCAAGTAAGCCAACACTTGTGGTTTCATGACACATGTTCGAGCAGTCTGGAAAGTTATTTGTACCAAAGCTTCGCACAAATAATTGATATAAAAATGCTGCTTCGTTACTGGCACGGCCAGAGGTATAAAATGCCGCTTGGTCTGGGTTGTCTAGCACATGTAAATGTTGAGCAATGAGTTTAAATGCATCGTCCCATGAAATAGGCACATATTTATCGGTTGCAGCATCATAGCGAACTGGGTCTGTTAAGCGGCCTAAGTCTTCGAGGAAAAAGTCACTTTGTTCTGATAACCAACTGACGGTATGCCCTGCGAAATATTCAGGAGTCACTGTTTTACTGGTTGCTTCAAAGGCAACTGCTTTTGCACCATTTTCACAGAAGTTAAAGGCATGAGCATCTTTCTTTTCTGGCCATGCACAGCCGGGACAGTCAAAACCTGTAGGCTGGTTAATGTTGAGTAAGGTAATTGAACCTTTACCTAAAATATCTTGTCGCTTTAAGTTTCGAGCAACACTAAGGAGTGCGCCCCACCCGCCAGCAGGATGAGTATATGGCTCAATTCGCGCAAAACCGTTATTTTCCTGTATATGCTTTTGTTCTTCTGAATTATCCACTTTTTCATCCTCTTATTTCTTCTTAGGCATTCAACAGATCCAATAAAACCACAATTTAATTATGCTTATATTAAGAATCGCTGCTGTCTATCTTATGGGCAGAGTCCGCTTGGTATGTTATTCACCATATTTTAAAAAGCTGGCTCAACTGTTCTTATAATATGTGCCATATTTTTTACAATTACAATCATTTAGGCCAACGGCGCTATTTATAGAAAAACATATAAAACAATGAGTTAAAAAGATAGAAACTCCGCCTTTTACAGATCAAAACATTATTGGCTTTTATTTTTAACAGATTGAAAGCCTTTTAAAATTGATGTTTACATGTCTTTATCTATGTTTTTTTCGTATTAAACAGTATAAAACAATTAAAAATCTATCCACATTAGAGCATTTATGAAGGTTGTGATCGCCCCTGACTCATTTAAAGACAGCTTATCTGCTTTAAACGTAGCTCAGGCCATTGCCAAAGGATGGCAAGAAGTTTTTCCTCATGCAGAAACGATTTTATGCCCGATGGCCGATGGCGGCGAAGGAACTATTGAAGCAGTGTTAGAGGTCTGTGAAGGTGAATGGCGTGAAAAAACTGTAGTCGGGCCATTAGGTCAGCCTGTTCAAGCCAAATGGGGCTGGTTAGAAAAACAAAAAATCGCCATCATTGAAATGGCTCAAGCGAGCGGCATACAGTTAGTCCCACCGTCAGAGCGTGATGCTTGCCACAGCACAACGTTTGGAACAGGCCAGCTCATTCTGGATGCTTTAGACGCAGGCGCAAAAGACATTATTTTAACTGTGGGTGGTAGTGCTACTAATGATGGCGGCACAGGATTACTGAGTGCTTTAGGTGTGGTTTTACTCGATGCCAACCAAGAGGTTTTACCCGCAGGTGGTCTCGCTCTAAGCAACCTATCAAAAATTGATTTAACACATTTCGACTCACGTATTCAGCACACGCGGTTTTTACTGGCTGCCGATGTGAGCAATCCACTTTGCGGTCCTAACGGTGCATCATCTATTTTTGGGCCACAAAAAGGAGCTTCTCCTGCTCAAGTACAACTACTTGATGAAGCGCTTTCCAATTTTGCCGATGTCTCTGCGGAACTTTTAGGTTTCGATAAACGAGATGAAGCGGGTTCTGGTGCTGCAGGAGGTTTAGGCTTTGCAGCCAAAAGTTATTTAAATGCAGACTTTAAAGCTGGAGTCAAAGTCGTGGCTGAACTGAATCAGCTTGAGCATAAAATTTCTGACGCAGATTGGGTCATTACCGGTGAAGGTAAATTTGACCAACAAACCTTAAGCGGTAAAACCGTTTTCGGGGTAAGCCAAATTGCCAAAGCCCACAATGTTCCTGTCATTGTGATTGCAGGAACTTTAGGCCAAGGCTATCAAGCACTTTATGAGCACGGCGTTACGGCTGCTTTTTCGCTAACAAATGGTCCCATCACATTAGAACAAGCCTGCGAACATGCAACCAAACTCATTTATGAGCGAACCGTCGATATAGCGAGGTTAATTCAGTTTAGCCAAACCAGCTTGAAAGATAAAAAAAGTTTAATCGGCTAACTTTAAAAGACTCTCTTTACAGCTTTCCAATATTTCATCGCTAAGGATTGATTGGTCTGGGCATGCGCGAGACAAGGCAATTGCCCCTACGGATTGAGCAAGAATATTAATAGCTTGCTTTCTCAACTCTGGCGCTTCCAAAGAAGCTTGTTTTGCACGTTCATTCATAATGAACTGAATAAGTTGCTCAATGCCCTCTTCAAATTCGACTTTTACTTCGTCTGGTTGTCTTGCAGCATCACAAGATAATGCTGTTAGAGTACATCCCAAATCTCGATTATCTCGATGAGTGCGAGACACATAAAGCTGAATAAATTGAGTTAAGTTTAAGCCTTCTATTCTTTTTAAGACTTGCTCAAGCCCATGTTTAACAGTAATTGAGACAAGGTCTGTTTTCGAGCTGAAATGTTTATAAAACCCACCGTGGGTAAAGCCTGCGCTAGACATTAATTCAGCAATGCCTACACCGTCATAGCCTTTGCTACGAAACAGTTGAGTCGCCTTCTCGACAATTTTTTCTCGGTTTTCTTTTACCTGAGTTTTACTGACTTTCATGTTGGCCTACCCACTTTTACTCACCCTATTCGTCACAATTATACATTGATTATGGTTGACATCAAAACTTGCATATTTTAGATTATAGTTATCATCTAAAAATTAAAGCGTGGAGACATCACATGTCAGCTCAATCGAAAGTACTTATTACAGGAGCTTCGTCAGGAATTGGTTCTGTCTATGCAGACCGATTTGCTCAACGTGGCCATAACTTAATCTTGGTTGCACGAGACACCAACCGTCTAGATAAAATCTCAAAAGATCTTCAAGAAAAATACGGCGTACAAGTCGAGTTCATTCAAGCCGATCTATCAAACGATCAAGACATCAGTAAAATTGAAGATGTACTCAAAAACGATGCTGATATTGAAATCTTGGTAAATAACGCTGGCATTGCACTGAACGGAAACTTTTTAACTCAAGATATTAAAGACATTGAAAAACTTATTAATTTAAATATGACTGCGGTTGTTCGTTTGTCTCATGCAATTTCGCAATCACTTAGACATAAAGGTAAAGGCGCAATTATTAATTTAGGCTCTGTGCTTGGATTAGCGCCTGAATTTGGTTCTACCATTTATGGCGCAAGTAAATCTTTCATCCAATTTTTTAGCCAAGGCTTATATTTAGAATTAAAAAATCATGGCGTGCATGTTCAAGCCGTATTGCCTTCGGCAACTAAAACCGAAATTTGGGAACGTTCTGGCATCGACTTAAGCCAAGTTCCACCATTAATGGATGTCAATGATTTGGTCGATGCCGCTCTGATTGGTTTTGATCGTAAAGAAACAATTACAATTCCTGTGCTGAAAGACGAAAATCAATGGAATAATTTTGAAAAATCACGTATCACATTACTACCAAACTTTTCTTCGGCTGATGTAGCCCAACGTTATAAAAATTAACGAATACCGCTACCCAACTCTTAAGTAGGAAAATCTTATGAATGTTATTGATGCCATCCGTAACCGCCGCGCAGTTAAACGCTTCGACCCTGCTTTTCAACTTTCTGAAGATAACAAAAAGCAGTTGTTGCAAGAAGTTTTAGCAAATGCGCCAAGCGCTTTTAACTTACAACATTGGCGTCCAGTCATCATTGAAGATACTGAGTTAAGACAAAAAATTCGCACCATTGCTTGGGATCAACCACAAGTTACAGAATCATCATTACTAATTGTGTTGTGTGCAAAAGTAAATACATGGGAAGTTGATGCTAAGCGTGTGTGGGATGGCGCGA
Source organism: Acinetobacter sp. AOR18_HL (assembly GCF_027855145.1). Lineage (NCBI taxonomy): Bacteria > Pseudomonadati > Pseudomonadota > Gammaproteobacteria > Moraxellales > Moraxellaceae > Acinetobacter > Acinetobacter sp. AOR18_HL. The sequence continues at coordinate 61,361 of NZ_JAKTIG010000029.1, read as the reverse complement.
CTCCAGAAGTACAAAATATTATGGCTGGCGCAATTGACCAATATTACCGTGACCGTCCACAAACCCAACGTGACGAAGTTATGCGTAGTGCAGGTATTTTTGCTCAAACCTTGATGCTTCTTGCTCAAGAGCATGGTTTAGACAGTTGCCCTATGGATGGTTTTGACTTTGACGCAATGGCGAAGCTCATTAACTTACCTGAAGATCACGTGGTATGTTTAATGATTGCTGTTGGTAAGTCAGCTTCCGAACCTTACCCACGCGTGGGCAAACTTCCTTACGACGATGTCATTATTCAAAATACATTCTAAGTTTTTAGTCAGATTTTAGGCCCTCATGCTATTTATAGCATGAGGGCCTAATTGTTAATGACATTCTATTTTGTAAAATCATTTGGCCTTTTTGGTGTTTAACTTATTGGTTAAACGACGAACTAAAAGAAAAAATAAAGGCACAAAGAAAATAGAAAGTAGAGTTCCCGAAATCATCCCACCAGTTACGGCGATACCAATTTCTTTTCGGCTAACAGCCCCTGCTCCTGTAGATACAGCCAATGGAAGAACACCTGCAACAAAAGCCAGAGATGTCATAATAATTGGCCGTAATCGCTGACCCGCACCTTCAATAATAGCGTCCATTAATGCCTGACCAGCCTCTAACTTGGCTGCCGCAAATTCAACAATCAAAATGGCATTTTTGGCAGAAAGCCCAATGGTGGTAAGCATAGCGACCTGAAAGTAAATATCGTTAACAAAACCTGCCAGACTTGCAGCAACTACAGCCCCAATAAGACCTAAAGGAATCACTAGCATGACAGAGACAGGAATAGACCAACTTTCATAAAGTGCTGCCAAACATAAAAAGATAAAGATGATTGAGGCTAAATATAACCAGATCGTTTGGCCACCCGCTAGTTTCTCTTGATAAGACAACCCACTCCACTGAAGATTAAAACCTTGTTGTTGGTCTACTAACTGCTGCATCTTATCCATAGCCCCACCAGAACTCTCACCAGCTGCCGCAGAGCCTTGTATTTGAACGGCTGAAAGACCGTTAAAGCGTTGCAGCATTTGAGGGCCCATCTGCCATTTCACAGAAGAGAAGCTAGAAAATGGCGTCATCTCACCAGTAGCACCGCGAACATACCATTGCCCAATATCTTGAGGTAAGGAACGATAGATTGCCTCTCCTTGCAAATAAACTCGCTTAACACGTCCCTGATCTATGAAATCGTTAATATAAGATCCGCCCCACGCCGATGAGAGCGTATTACTAATATCTGCTTGGGCTAATCCAAGAGCACTGGCTTTTCTTTGATCGATATCGACTTGTAACTGGGCTTTATCTTCTAAGCTATTTAAACGTACTGCAGCTAGGCCAGAATCAGCATTTGCTGCTTTTAACACATTATTTTGTGCTGCGAGTAAAGCATCTCGTCCTTTATTTTCAGCATCTTGCAACCAAAATTCAAAGCCACTAGATTGCCCAAGGCCTCTTACAGCAGCGGGTGAAAGTACCTGAACACGTGCGTTACGCAGTGACTTAAAATGTGCATTTGCACGAGCAATCACAGCTTCGGCTGTATTTTCACTACCTTCTCGGTCATCCCAATGTTTGAGTCCGGCAAATGCCATTCCCACATTTTGCCCACTGCCTGCGTTATTTCTACCCATCACCATGAAAATCACATTGAGATTATTCTTTTCTTTCGTCAAAAAGTAATCTGCAATCTGATTACCAACCCGCTCTGTTTCAGCTAGTGTCGTGCCTACAGGCGTACTAAATTGAACCATAACCGAGCCTTGGTCTTCTTGTGGTAAAAACCCCGTATTCATACGCGTATATTGCCAACCTAACAAAGCTGTAATACCTACGAATATGATCATAAAGACTTTGGGTTTACCTAAAACAGCAACTAGCTTTGTGCGGTAGCCTGACTGCCCTTGTTCGACTTTACGATTGAACCAAGTAAAGAATTTTCTCTGCTTATGTTTTTCATTTGCAGGTTTGAGTAATGTTGCACATAACGCAGGTGAAAGTGTTAAAGCAACAATTGCTGAAAGTACCATTGCCGATACGAGCGTTACCGAGAACTGGCGATAGATAATCCCGACGGAACCACCAAAAAATGCCATAGGTAAAAATACCGCTGCGAGTACCATGGCAATACCCACGAGCGCACCCGATATCTCCTGCATTGAAATTAGGGTGGCTTGCCGAGCATCAAGATTTTGCTCATGCATAACCCGCTCGACATTTTCTACAACGACAATCGCGTCATCTACCAGTAAACCAATTGCGAGTACCATCGCAAACAAAGTCAGTGTATTAATGCTATAGCCAAGTACGCTCAACACACCAAATGTTCCTAACAATACAACTGGAACAGCAATTGCCGGAATTAAAGTCGCACGCCAGCTCTGCAAAAATAAGAACATGACAATAATAACGAGAACAATCGCTTCAGCTAAAGTTTTAATCACTCCATTTACAGAAGCTTCTACAAATGGCGTACTGTCGCGTGGGTATGCAACTTTTAAACCCGCTGGCATAGAGGCAGTTAACCGTGTGACTTCAGCTTTAACTCGTTCAGCCGTTTCTAATGCATTGGCACCAGAAGCAAGTTGAATAGACATACCCGAAGCTGGTTTTCCATTCAAACGTGTAGAAGTCTGATAACTCTCTGCACCACGCTCGACTCGGGCAACATCTTTAAGTAATACAACCGCACCATTTGTTTGTGTCCGCAAAATAATATTTTCAAATTGGCCCACAGTTTGTAGCCGAGATAATGCTGTTACTGTTGCATTTAGAGCCTGCCCATCACGCGTGGGTAATGCGCCCAATTCTCCTGCTGTAATTTGAGTGTTTTGTGCTTCAATTGCAGTTCTAACATCTGATGGCATTAATCCATAACTGTTTAATTTATGAGGATCAAGCCAGATGCGCATTGCATATTGAGCACCAAATACGGTGATTTCACCCACTCCATCGACCCGACTTAATGGGTCTTGCAGTGTACTCACCATATAGTCAGATATGTCGACAGAAGATCTAGTCCCACTTTCATCGTAAAGCGCAAAGACCAGTAAACTATCGCCTTGTGACTTTGTCACAGTGATCCCTTGCTGCTGAACCTCTTGAGGCAATCGACTAAGTGCCTGATTCACAGCATTTTGCACCTGCACCTGAGCAGTGTCAGGATTGGTATTCTGATCAAAACTAAGACTTATCCTTGCTTGCCCCGCCGAACTACTACTCGATGAAAAATAAAGTAGACCATCAATCCCTTTAATTTGTTGCTCCAAAATCTGGGTAACACTGTCTTCAACAGTTTTGGCAGATGCTCCCGGATAGTTTGCAGTAACATTTACACCCGGTGGTGCAATGTCAGGATATTGTTCAATGGGTAACGTTAAAATCGAAATCGTCCCCAATGCCATAATACAAATAGAGAGGACCCAAGCAAAAATAGGTCGTGCAATAAAAAAACTCGACAACATACGCAATCCTCAACTCATTGGGGTAGGTTCAATCGTCATGCCGGCACTTAAGCCTTGCAGACCCTCAACAATGACTTGATCTCCTGCTTTCAAGCCAGAGGTCACTAACCAACGATTATCAATTGCATCACCTAGAGTAATTTTTCGTTGCTCGGCTTTATTCTCTTTTCCAACAATCCAAACAAGTGGATTTCCTTCTGCGTCTCGGAACAGCGCACCTTGAGGAATTAAGACGCTGTTAGGACGTGTTCCCGTTCCGAGTTCTGCCCGCACATACAGGCCGGGCAATAACGCATTATTGGGATTGGGAAATGCTGCACGTAAGGTGACACTTCCTGTCGCCTCATCTACAGCAACATCACTAAACTTAAAAGTCCCCTGTTCTGCATAGGCAGTGCCATTCTCAAGCTTCAAACGTACTGAAAGTTCAGTCGGTTTTATTCCATTTTCAGTAAGCTGTTTACGCAGTGCCATGTATTCATCACTCGACTGAGTCAAATCGACATACATGGGGTCCAGTTTTTGAATCGTTGCTAAAGGATCTGTTTGAGCAGAGGTGACTAAAGCCCCACGTGTAATAGATGAACGCCCTATTCGTCCTGAAATTGGCGCACTAACTTGTGTGTAACGTAAATTGGTTCGTGCTGTTTTCAGTACAGCTTCATTTACGGCAACAGTCGCTTTCGCTTGCTCATATGCACTTTGAGCATTATCAAGCTCCTGTTGACTCACCCCATTTACTTTAATTAGTTCTTTATAACGCTCGGCTTGAAGGCGAGTCGAATTTACAGTGGCTTTTGCTAATGCAAGATTACCAGCGGCTTCATCCACGCCATCCCGATAGAGTGATGAATCAATTTTATAAAGTGGCTGCCCTTTGCTTACTTGCGTGCCTTCTTTAAATAATTGCTCTATTACTACTCCATTGACTTGTGGACGGACCTGAGAAATTTCAGAGGCCACCGTTCTTCCAGCCAATTGATAGGTAGATTCAATCGTCTCTGGTTTTATAGTGATCGTACCCACCTGCTGAATATTTTTAGGGGCAGGCTGATCAGAATCACATCCATTTAAAAAAACAAATAAAGGCAATAAATATATAAACTTACGGTAATTAAAACTTAGATCAAGCATATCTGGGACCCCAGACTTATAGACAATTTATTTACTTTACTGTAAAGTAAATAAATAAGATGTGCAAGAAAGTCGATATGTTAAAAAAATCTCCAGGTCGTCCCTCTCGAATTCGCCCTACTATCATTGCTGCAGCACGCGAACTATTTCTAGAGCATGGATTAGAAGTCCGTTTAGAGGCTGTTGCCACGAAAGCCGGTACAAATCGACAAACTTTATATAACCACTTCCCGACCAAGACAGCGTTACTTATTGAAGTCTTTGATCATTTAAAAGCAGAAATGGAAGCACCTTTCATTGAGCAGCATGAATTGAAAAATAAGCGTCTAGATCAATTATTGTTAGAAATTGGACAGTCTGTACAAAATCATTTTTATCATATTGACGTCATTCGCCTGCAAAGATTGCTGATTATTGCCTTAGTTGAAATGAAAGAAATTCTTCCTAAAATTCAGCAACGTACTCAAGGGAATATTAAAAGATCTTTAACCGATATTCTTGTAACTGCACACAATGCTGGTATTGTTAAAATTGATCAGCCAGAGGAAGCAACAAAGGCTTTCCTCGGTGCGGTAATGGGCTATACCTATCCCGCTACGTTGATTAGTGGAAACATTCCGACTCCAGAAGAACTAAAACAGTTAAATGAAGAAGTGTGTCGTACCTTTTTAAAAGCATGGCAATATAAAGAATAGCCCCACAACAAAAGCCCTTAAGACAAAAAGGGCTTTTTTAAATTAGACATTTAAACGTCGTATCAATTATTAATGGCTTGAAGAAACATCCAGCAAACTTATTTAAGCAGATTTAGCATGGATATTTTCATGCTTCATTCATCCTATTTAAACTGCTTCAAAAAACAGTCTAATATCATCTCTCTATCCCCTACTTGACCCGAGCTTAAAAGCTGAATAATAGTCCCCTCAATCATATATAAAAATAATTTGGCGTCCTGAAAAGAAGCATCTTTTTTTAGTTTTATTAACTGACTATAGATTTCATTAAGCAACCATGTTCTATATCTCATTGCGGTGATATAGGCTTTTGGATAGGTCAGTTTGATTTCAAAAATTGCTTTAAATAATAGATAGTAAAGTCCCTCCAAATCGGTGTGTAAGACATAAAGTTTCTTAAGTTTATCCACCACACTTGTTTGACTGGTGTACTCAACCATTGAAACTACTTTTTCTTTTAAACGTTCTTTTTGCACGATCATGCAGATTTCAATGAACCGTTCTTTAGAGTGAAAGTAATGATAAAAAGTCGCTTTGGGAATTTGAGACTCTTTCACAATTCTGTCGACTCCAACCGTATGAAATCCGCGATGGTGAAACAGATCAATTGATTTATTTACGACTTGTATGGCACGTGGGGAGATCACTAAATTTGGCATAGTTTTACCGTTATAAAATTATTGTTGTAGATAAGCGAGATGCTTTTTTGGGAGAAAAAAAGGCATAGCAAAGCCGTTAAGACTGTGTTTTGCACATCTCAAGTTTTATTGTTGATTAAGTTTTTTGGTCGCGACGAATTAAAACCTGAAAGCGCTAATCGCTATCAAGCTGCTTATAAATTTAAGTCGTGTCGATATAGACTTTGGCAAAGGCTGCCAAGAGATTAAGAATGTGCAAAGCCAACTCCTTTTTATTGGGAGTTCTGCCAGACATTTATAGATTTATGGTGGCAGAACGAGAAAGGGTTCGCAGACTAGTATTATCTCAAACTAGCACACCCGTAGGTGTCCCTCTCCCGTCCTACCGCTACGGGAAAGGGACGAGTAGCTACCACACAAGACTATTCCTCAGAAGGAATGACTCTGATGCGGGAGATAATATTCGGTCTGCGACGACCGACTGGCAATGTAGGCCAGCAGGCAAAGAATAGTGCCCTGTTCTTTTACAGTCAAGCACACAAAATGACATTTGTTTTAATTTAGATCATTAAAAAGTAAGGATAAATAATGCGTGGGTTATTGTTAATGAGGGGTTTATAAAGGCATAAAAACAGAAAAATTAGTAAACAACTATTTGTTATATTTACGCCAATATTCAGTATAAGGAAAATGATAGATCTTCATTTGAATTAAATTTAAAAGTTATTACACAAACACTGATAATTATAAAAACACAATCCTCTAGACGCGCTAGAATTTTAAAAAATGATTTTTACATAAGGCATCGGATGAACAGACAGAAAATTGGTGTAGACCTTGGAGGTACTAAATTATTAATATTATGTGATGAAATTGAGGAGATATTTAGTACAGGAATTTCATTCACCCCAGAAGAATTAATATCACACCTACAATCTTTTATTTTAAAACATGGAATTAAGCCCGAAAGCATAAGCCTAGCAGTGCCGGGTCTAGTTAACGAATATGGGCACATTGTTAATTGTGATGTCCTCCCTGCATTTATAGGTTGGCAAGGAAATGAAGCATTAAAATTATTATGTAGTAAAACAATTATCTTAAATGATGTAAAAGCTGCCATGCATGCGGAACTAAATGATTCCTCGTCTCATGCTGCAAGCGGCATTATTATGATTGGGACAGGTATTGGGGCTGCATTCATAATAAATGGAAAACCCCTACTAGGAGCTAGTGGTTGGGCTGGTGAGCTAGGTTACTTACCAATAAAAAGTAATGAAGGAATTAAGCGTTTAGATGAAGTTGCAAGTGGCTCAGCAATTGCCAAGCAATGTGCACTCAGCCCATCTAATCTAGCATTAATGGCTAACAATGGAGATCAAGCAACTTTAACTGTTATAAAAGAGGCAGGCACAGCTTTAGGTCTTGGAATAGCAACTGTTATTAATCTTTTAAATCCATCGCAATTAGTAATAGGAGGAGGAACAATAGAATTACCCGGTTATTTAGACACGGCTTTAAAGTCTGCTAAAGAAAACTGCCTTCCTGAGCTTTGGCAAGATTGCGACATATCAAAAGTAAAAGCGGGAAGAAAAGTAGCTGCTTTAGGTGCTATACGTGCAATTGAACAATAAAATAATATGAGTATTTTTCTGATCCGACATGCTGAGAGTGAAGCCAATATTAATGGAAAAACCCTTTCGCATGCTTTGATTACTTTAAGTGAACATGGGTATAAACAAGCTCAAGCACTCTGTTCACAACTACCTAAAATTGATCATGTAATTGTGTCTCGATATTTGCGTACACATCAAACAGCTGCCCCACTTTTGGAAAAATATAATTTCACTTATGAAATAGATGAACATGTGCATGAGTTTAGCTATTTGTCTGAGCGTAAGTGTGCCAATACAAATATGGATGACCGTAAAGCTTGGGTAACTGCATACTGGGAGAAAATGGATTATCAGCATAGAGATGCCGATGATGCAGAGTCTTTTGAAGATCTATATGTTCGGGTTCAAGCTTTTCATGAAAAGCTAAAGGCATTAACTGAAAATTATGACCAAAAGAATTTGGCTGTGTTTAGCCACGGACAGTTTTTACAACTTTTGATGATGCAAATACAGCAGCCTCAGCCGTTATCCAAAGAGTTGATGCGGCAATTTAGATTCAACTTGATAAATCAGCCTATTGGGAACACTCAGATTTTTACTTATTGAACTGATAAATTTCGTATAAGGTGTATTGTGTATTTTAGGAAATTTTCATTTTTTCTAAGTCTAATAAAAAGGAAATATATGTCTTCATATTTTGATAGATATACATATTTAATAGGATTTTTTCTGGGATATTTAGATATTTTTGAAAGCAACCAAGATATTTTTAAATTATTTTCAAAAAAATCCTGATGAAATTCCTATATGCATTGATGAAATTTCAAAGCTAATAAATGATGATTTATTAGATTGGAAGATCTTTACAGATGAAGCAAATATTTACTTTCAATCTAAAACAGATTTTATTAATTTTTTTAATTGGCTCAAAACTGAATTAAACAAAATAACTTTAGAATAAAGTATTTATTAAGATATCTACTATATAAAATTAAAGAAAGGCAATATGGAAATTTCCTACGTAATCACGCATGGTCCACAAAGCTCTATCATAGATCCTATTGTTTCATCAGAAATTGAAGGTACTTTGATAATTAAAGTTAAAAATAAAATTATCTTCAAGGAAGAAGATCTACTATTATTAGAATTTGCCATTTACTTAAAACAATGACTTGATAGAGATGAGAAGCAAAATTTTTCTTATTCCTCTATGGAGTTTGAGGAAAAAAATATTCTCACTTTTGCAAAAGAAAAAGATAATTTATGGAGAATCAACTCAGTTTGGTTTAATAAAGATAAAAATAATATTTATGTAATGTATCCAGAGATAATAAATGCTTGTATTAATTTTATAAACAAATTAAAAAATGATTTTAAAGATATAACTTTTCAATATTAGAAAAAATATAAAATTAGGAGAGACAAGCTATTGCAGACTACTTTACACAAAAAAGATTAATATTTATACTGACAGAATTAAAGGTACTCTAAAAAATTAAATAAAGTTTCCATACTTCATGTTTTTTTAGAAAGTGATAAAATCAGATTATTCTTTAAAATTGGGATTCTTAAATGTTAAATACAATTTTATTTAGTATTACATTGGGAGTATTCACTTCCATAGTCTCAATTTTTCTTACAGAAAAAATAACAAATGTATTTTTTAATAAAAAAGAATTTTCTGAAAATTATATAATGTTTTCAAAAGTCTTCTATACTTTTTTGTTTATGATTTTTTCAATATTTTTCTCTATCCTCATAGGAAAAGGTTACCCTATTTATTTTGAAGAAAGCTTAAGACATGTTTTTATAAAAGGATACTTCTCGACCTATTTTATAATTTTTATCATTTTTGTTTTCCAAAAGAATACTTAATATTTTCTGACACACATTTTTTAGTAAAAACCAAATTAGCAGCAAATAATAATGTATAAATTATTTTATTTGATTCCAGATTTAAAAATAGATACTCAATAGACTAATAAATACTGCCTCATTAGATAGGGAGGCAGCATTTGGATATAGGGTCTATTTTAAAGAGGTGTTCCACAAATATCTGTGGTACCTGTTGGATAAGTAAATTGTAGTTTTGAATGATCAGATACTATTTCATATGATATTTCTTTTCCAAGTGAACTAGAGTTGGAAGTATAAAACCCTTCTTCAATGGCAATACCAAATTTCATTTTGCTTAATGGATTTGTATAACTCCATGTGTATCCCCTATCTACTCCATTTACAATATAACCAATTTTCTTGCTGATTTGATTGTAATAAATTCCCACTCTAACAGTTTCATTTGCTAAAACTTCTTTTTGTGTCTGATTTGGGGTTATGTTTCCAGAAATAGAACTCATGAACAAATTTTGCTGTGAACCATACGCACTTCCAAAACTTGGTGCGGCAAAAACAATACCGTCATAATTACTTGTTCCTGTGATAAATCCTGAAGCTAGTTCATTTGAGTTTAGATTTATTGGTTTCTTGAAAATATATTCAAAAGCAATCACATTAGACTGAGCAATATTGGTATCAGTTTTAGTTTTTATAAGTGTTCCTATGTTTATATTAGCCAAAGCCTTAGTTAACACTTTCTGACCAGTTATTGTTATATAGTTGCTTGGATTTGGTGTCCCTTCTGGTGTTTGTGAAGCGCTTGGATCAATCTCTAAATCACCAATTTTACATTCAGCCCAGCTCTGTGCACTGACAATTAATAGGCTAAGAATCAATATATTTTTTCTCATTATTTCACCTTAATTTTATTGTGATTTTTGATTGTATGGTAAAAGTTTAAGGTTTAGAAATTTTTCAGATAAAGAGATAATAGGTCAAGTATGCTAAGAATTATTTGATAGCTAGTCTTCTAAAATTAATATAAATCTTGTTCCGATAACTTTGGGTTTCCTTTAAAAATAAATAATCCAAAAGCTAAGCCCCGATTACCGAGACTTAGCTTTTAAAAATAATTTTAAATTAAAAAATTACTTATTTGATGTCTGCAAATTCAGAAACAGGTTTGTTCACTTCAACTTTTGTGCCACCGAATTTTTCGCTTACAAACTTTTGAACTTTAGGTAAGTGATAAAGTTCACCCAGTTTTGTATAGATCGGGTCGTTTTTGTTCGCTTCAGCAACACCCAACAAATTCACATAAAGCTTTGTAGACTGGTCAATAGGCTCACGGAAGATAGAATCTTTCATTACATTGAGGCCACCCTCAAGTGCTAATGTATTACCCAACACAATCGCATCTACATCATTCTTAACACGAACTGCTGTGGTCATTTGAATTGGTTTTAACTTCAAGTTTTTAGGGTTTTCAACGATGTCATTGGTCGTCCCTTTTACAGGGTCAAAGTCTGGTTTAAGTTTAATCAGTTTAGCAGACTGTAATAATGTTAAAGCACGCGCTTCATTGGCAGTATCGTTTGGAATCGCGATGGTCGCGCCTTGTGGGAACTCTTCAACAGATTTAACTTTATTTGCATAAATACCCATTGGCTCTAGGTAAGTTGTCGCAACAGCAGCAACTTTAGCTGTATTTGAAGAGTTATAAGCTGCCAAATAGTTAAATGACTGGAACGCATTTACATCTTGTTCGCCACTTGCTACAGATGTATTCAATACAACATAGTCTGTCAGGTTAGTCACTTCGAGTTTAATGCCCGCTTGAGCAGTTTCAGGAAGCGTTGCAACATATTTCCATACGTCAGTGTCTGAACCTGTTGATACCAGTTTAATAGTTCGAACTGATTCAGTTTTGTCTTTAGCTGATGCTGTATTTTCAGTTTTTGCAGGTTCTTTATTACATGCAGTCAGTGTTAGAACAGATGCGCTGAACAAAACACTAAATAATTTTTTCATAGATACATCCTAAAATAGGAAACGCCTATCTTACAAAAGAGTCAGGCATTGCCAACCAATGGGTCAAAATACAATTTTGGGGCGGAAATAATTTCCAGGTATCGGGTTTAGAAAACTGAATTCAGCATCATTCCTTCCTTGAACTTGCTCGCTGAACAATAGAATTATGTTTTGAAACAGTTTCTAAATATTGGCTCATCATATATCAATAAATGAATATTCTACAAATAACTTGTTCGATTCTGTTATATAGAAGCTTAATTGATAAGATATTGAAAATAAAAAATATATTATATAAATATAGTAATTTTGATTAAAATATATACTTATTTGATTTATATGAAATTTTCAGGATTTATTAGCAGTATTTAAGCTAAATCTTACTGTAATGTAGACACTAGGTATAAAAAAAAAGCCCTTGTCATTAACAAGGGCTTTTAAGAATCTGGCGGAAGCGGTGAGATTCGAACTCACGGAGGACTCACACCCTCGTCGGTTTTCAAGACCGGTGCATTAAACCGCTCTGCCACGCTTCCAACGAGCGCTATAATATAAATAAAAATTGAAGTTGGCAAATCTTTTATTTAATTTTTAATTCAACCGCTCAAAATAAACACAAATCTATTTAAATTTCTGAGTTTTCCGTCTTTTCATAGCGAATTGTATTGATATACCACAGCTTTTTTCCAGATGGCGTGTGTACTTCAACCTCATCATCAACTTCTTTGCCGAGCAATGCGCGAGCCATAGGCGACTCAATCGAGATATGTTGAGGGTGATGATCATAAATTTCATCAATTCCTACAATACGTAAAGTTTTTTGCTCACCTTCTTCGTTTTCAATCTCAACCCAAGCGCCAAAGTAAACTTTGCCGTCTTGCTCAGGAGAGTAATCAACAATTTTTAATTCTTCTAAGCGTTTTCCTAAATAACGTACACGTCGATCAATTTTTCTAAGGAGCTGCTTATTATATTGATAATCCGCGTTTTCACTGCGGTCACCTAAGCTTGCAGCCCAATTTACTTTTTTAGTGATTTCCGGTCGTTCTTCATGCCAAAGTTGTTTTAATTCAGCAACTAATTTGTCATGCCCTGACCGAGTGATTAAGTTAGATTTCATGATAAAAAACCACTGTTCAACAACATATCGCTTACAAGATGTAGCATTTTATACCCTATTTTCTCACATCAGAAGTGTATAAATTTTCTTCCTTAAGAAATTCATGTGTTTATGATGATATATCGAAGTTTTAATTGTACAAAATTTGACATTACTTTTTTTCAATATTATGATGCGCGCAGTTTAAATGTTGAGCATTTTTTAACCCACTCGAAAACTATGTAGATTTTCTACACAGTTTGTTTTTTTCATTTCATGTCATTTTGAATGACGTCATGACTGCCCACCCCTTATTGAATTTATCAACTTTTAGAAGTTATGGCAGCTTTTTGTCTGACTTTTAGGGCATAAATTATCTGTAGCGGAGACAACATGCACAGTAATTCAAGTTCTGGGTCGAGGCTTTGCCTTAACTCTTTATTTTCTTCTCTCCCGTTAAAAGCTCTTGCACTTAGTACTATATTTCTCCCATTTCATAGTCTTAATGCAGGAAAAACCCTACAGTACAATACTGTAGTTAACACAAACACTTTAACTGTTGTTGCGGTAGAAAGCCCAACAACCGTTTTCAAAGAAGATCAGTTTTTACACGGTTTTGGTTACGACTTAGCACGTAACTATGCACAGAATCTAAATGTAAAGCTGGACTTTAAAATCGTGGCAGACAATGCCACTGCACTTAGATGGGTTCAGCAAGGTAAAGCAAACTTTGCGATGACTACAGCTGGTTTAAGCACAATCGAAAACAAAGGTTTGATGTCTTTTTCTGCAACTTGTGGTGACACAGCGAATTTGCAAAAAAATGGCTTAAATCCTGAGTTAAGTTGGGTATTTAAACAGGCTGATGACCCACTCACTCAGACCGCCAGTGGCTTTGTATGCCAAAGTAAGCAAAATGGTGTGACACAACAGCTTGCCTCTTTTTATAACCGCAATGTGGTGAAACCAGAAGCATGGTCAACCATTCAACGTGACTTAAGTACACGTTTACCGATCTACAAAGCAAGCTTTAAACAAAGTGCCGCGAAGTATGATCTAGATTGGCATTTACTTGCCGCAATTGGTTATCAAGAGTCATATTTAAAGCCAGAATCTGTTTCTCCCACAGGTGTTCGCGGCTTAATGATGTTAACCAATAGCACTGCTCGAGCAATGGGTGTAAGCAATCGTAGCGATCCTGCTCAGAGTATTCAGGGCGGCGCGAAGTATTACGATTTGATGCTAACTGAATTTGATAATATTCCGTTCCCTGATCGGAACTGGTATGCGCTTGTGGCCTATAACATGGGACCGGGTGCGGTAAGTCAGATTCAGAAGCGCTTGCAATCTCAAGGGAAAGATCCGAACAAATGGGTTAATCTCTATGACTATTTGCAAAGCAATAAAGCGCGAAATGGTCGATATAAGCAAGCAGTTCAATATGTCACTCGTATCCGTGCTTATCTTGAACATATCAAAACGGCGCAAACACGAATCAATATCTAATTTTTATTTTCAAAAGTTGATAAATTCATGGTTTGTATCAATAAAAAGCTTACCTCTTCGGGTAAGCTTTTTATATGAATTCTTTTAGGATTAAGCAGTATGCTCTAATACTTTCTTAAACAAATCTTTTTGTTCTTGGCTTGGCTTAGCTGTTTGTAAAGCCATTAATTGAGACATATCGCCCTGAACTTTAATTTTACCAGTCATGAATGCCTGCATAGCAGCAGCCATATCAAACTCTAAGAATACTTTACGTAAAGTTTCAGCATCCATATTTAAAGTTGTTTTGGCATTTGAAGACAAACCTTTTTGGATTTTACCCCCATCTAACGCTAATTCGGTATTTCCAGAAGCATCTGTAACTACTAAATTAATTGCCAAATTCGCAAGAGCGGGTGGCAAATTAAGATCACCTGCTTCAGCAGTTAATTTTTCGACAGTCGCAAACCAATCTTCAGTTAAAAATGCAGGCATGATTCTTCCTCAAATTTATTTGTTCAATTTCTCTGGTTGTCTATCCAGACAACATCATGTGAAGCAATTCTGCTTGTGCGTTGTTATAGCATGTAATTTAAATTTTGGGCTATGACTTTTTGTACGGAACATTCATTTTTTAGTATTTTGATACATTAAAGGCACTTGTTTATAAAGTGCCTTTAACATTGTCTACACTAGCTTTTATTCAGCAGCAAAGCTTAAGTTCACGACATCTAAACGGTTCTTCAGCTCTTCCGGATCTTTAATATCTAGCTCACGCTGAGAATCTAGAGCTTCAAAATCAAACAATTCACGGTCCGCTAACTGAGACGGAGATACATTTTGTAACGCCCCGAAAATGCTGTGTAAGCGTTTTGGATATTGTTTATCCCATTCACGTAGCATTTCGTTAAGCATGGCACGCTGTAGGTTTTCCTGCGAACCACAAAGGTTACATGGAATGATTGGGAACTGACGAATCTCGGCATATTTAATAATGTCTTTTTCTTCAACATATGCCAAAGGACGAATCAAAATGTTCTTTTTATCTGACGATAAAAGCTTTGGAGGCATCGCCTTTAAGCTACCGCCATGGAACAAATTCAAGAAGAACGTTGCAATGATGTCATCACGGTGATGACCTAAAGCAACTTTAGTGGCACCAATCTCTTGTGCAAAGCCATATAAAGAACCACGGCGTAAACGTGAACATACTGCACAGTAGGTTTTACCTTCCGGCGTTAAGCGTTTAGTAATGGTATAGGTGTCTTTTTCTAAAATGTAATATGGAATGTTGTTCTCTTCCATATAACGAGGCAAAACATCTTCAGGAAAGCCTGGTTGTTTTTGGTCGAGGTTAACCGCAACCACCTCAAAATTAATCGGTGCGATACGCTTAAACTGCAACAAAATATCGAGCAAGGTATAACTGTCTTTACCACCAGAGACACACACCATGACCTTATCGCCATCTTCAATCATATTGAAGTCACGAATAGCATGCCCAACTTGACGGCGAAGCTTCTTGAGCAAACGGTAATAGGCCGAGCTTGTTGGAAGTTCAGGCTTAAAATTAAATCCCTGATTGGACTCAACTGGCGCGTACATAGACGAGATATACCCATAAATAAAAATACCGCGCAATTTTATATGATTCAGAAGAGAATCGCATCAAAAGAATAGTTTCAATTCTTGAAGTCGTCACATTGCTCGTGCATGATGCAAAACACATGCTCTATTTTGACTAAAGCGTTCAAAATTTGTGCAAAATGCTTACTTTTTGGACTTTTCCACAGTTTTCCACAAAACCTGTGGATAAAATTGTGGATTTCTTCGTACTTGACAAACTGTTTTGGCCTTCTGTTAAGGGTTTTCTTTAAATTGATCATTTTTTAACCAATGTTTTTTGTTATTAACAATCAACAAGTTAACCATGTCAATAGAATCATTTTAAAAAAATTTTTTAATTTTTTTTGATGAGCATTCGAACAAATCAGCTTGATTTTTTGAAAGAGTCGAAATAAAAAAAATTACACAAATCTTCTTTAAGTAATATTTTTTGATAAACTCTTTTGCAAGTTTTGAGTACCTAAAAATTGTGAATAACATAAAATGAAAAATTCGGTTCAATTTCTTGTTTCTTGTTTGCTGGGGATGACCACTTTTACGGTCGGCACAACCTCGAGTTCAGCGGGTCAAATGTATATTTACCAAGATAAAAACGGTAGTACATTGCTCACCAACCGAAAAAGCTATGACCACTCTCTTAAAAAAGTAAAAGTGACCTATTACCCTGATAGTAATATTCACAGTTATACAAACTGGGGAGCATCAGAAGCTTCTGTTCTGCCAAGCTACAATAAGAATAAAAATGCTTTCGACCATATTATTAGACAAGCTGCACAACAACATGGTGTTTCAGAAGGTCTAATTAAAGCCGTTATGCACACCGAGTCAGGATTTAACGTAAGAGCTCGTTCGCCAGTAGGTGCTCAAGGCTTAATGCAGCTCATGCCTGCGACTGCCCGTCGTTTTAATGTCTCTAACGCCTATGACCCGCAACAAAATATTTTTGCAGGCGCTAAATATTTAAGCTGGTTACTCAAGCGTTTTAATGGAAACACGCAAATGGCGCTTGCGGCTTACAATGCCGGGGAAGGTAATGTCGACAAATATGGCGGTATTCCCCCTTTCCGTGAAACACAAGATTATGTGCGCCGTGTAACAAGTCGATACCAAAACCTATATGCATCGGGTTCAGGTTTTTCATCTTTTACGAATGCTTCAGTACAAACCGTTTCACATCCTTCTAATTTGGCAGAAAACACAACAGCTCAAATCACGACTCAATCACCTAAATATTCATCTTCTCGTCAAATCGTGACTTTATCTGACGGTACCTATACCGATGCGCCAACGGGCACTTATGTCACCAATAATGCCACCGCAATTGCCCATATAAGAATTGAATAAACAGTAAAGAAGAACGGCGGCTCGCAGTTCTATTTAGGTTAGTTTAGATGTTTTAAATTGTAATGATCTATTACCCGATCTTTACCATTTTGACGAATTTAGCCAATTATTCTTTAAATTTAGGTACATTCTGCTACATGAAAGAATGTATCAATTCCTTATTTTTTTCTTGAATTTTTCCCCCAAGCCCCGCATATTAGCTTCATGATTTCGAATTTGTAAATCAGATAACATTTTATTTATAAGAGGATTTTCTCAATGATGCGGATTGGTTTGTTTTTGCTTACCAACCTCGCGGTACTGGTTGTAGCTGGCATTATTTTGTCACTCTTCGGTGTCGGTAGTTACCATGGCGCGGGTGGCTTGAATCTAGGCAACCTTTTAGTGATCTGTTTTGTGTTTGGTATGGTGGGATCTTTAATCTCGTTATTCATGTCAAAATGGATGGCTAAGAAAACGACCGGTACAGAACTGATCGACCCGAATGCTCCTCGTAACCAAGCTGAAAGCTGGTTATTGCAAACAGTCGCTGAACTTTCTCAACGTGCTGGTATCAACATGCCAGAGGTTGGTATTTTTCCATCATATCAATCCAATGCCTTTGCAACAGGCTGGAACAAAAATGATGCTTTAGTTGCCGTTTCATCTGGTCTACTTGAACGTATGAACAAAGATGAACTACGTGCAGTGCTTGCGCACGAGATTGGTCACGTTGCGAATGGTGACATGGTTACCCTAGCGCTCATCCAAGGTGTTGTGAACGCCTTTGTTATGTTCTTTGCGCGTGTCGTTGGTGACTTTATCGACCGTAACGTATTTGGTCGTCAAGACGATGAAGCCCCTGGTATGGGTTACTTCATTATTACCATGGTATTGGATATCGTCTTTGGTATTCTCGCTTCTGCCATTGTGATGTGGTTCTCTCGTTATCGTGAATACCGTGCTGATGAAGCAGGTGCACGTTTAGCAGGTAAACAAGCAATGATTTCTGCATTATTACGTCTCCAAGCTGAGACAGAAATGCCAGATCAAATGCCAAAAGAAATGAAAGCCTTCGCAATTGCGGAAGGTAAAGAACAAGGTTTCAGCTTAGCTGCTTTGTTCCAAACCCACCCAACAATTGAACAACGTGTGGCAGCTTTACATCAATTAGATTGCCCATAAAACGTTTAATGTAAAAATAAAGCCTCCAAATGGAGGCTTTATTTTTTATTACATGGTTTGATAGAGACTCCAAAGATAGCTTGCGCCCCACCAAACAGCTAATCCAATTAAAAGCAGTACAAGCGCACCTACTAAATCGGGAATATGCAACCATAACCAACTGACAACAGGATTTCTCCAGAAAGCTGAGTTCTGCTGCTTCTTTTCGAGCTTTTCATGTAAGTAGGGATGAACGACATGAATATCACTTTGGATCTTATATTCTTCGCGTATATGCGTATGAACTACATCTAGTGCTTTTCGACTTGGTCTTATAAAAATATCAAAAATAGTCCCAGCCACAGGAACAAATCCGACTACAGCATCTACAAAGGCAAGTTTGATGACTGGAGTCAATTTATGCTGAGGCACACCAATTTGTTTGGCTTTATAAATCGCATAACACGTCAATGCGAAACCAGCGACATCACCTGCAATTGGAATCGTACTGAGCGCAGCATCGGCACCAATACCTTGCTTTGTAAAAGGAATGCGAACCGCACTATCCATCATGGTTG
Organism: Acinetobacter sp. AOR18_HL; assembly: GCF_027855145.1. Lineage (NCBI taxonomy): Bacteria > Pseudomonadati > Pseudomonadota > Gammaproteobacteria > Moraxellales > Moraxellaceae > Acinetobacter > Acinetobacter sp. AOR18_HL. The sequence goes on along the minus strand of NZ_JAKTIG010000029.1, from coordinate 42,597 downwards.
CAAACTTAGCCAGATCTCGTTCTAGTGCGATAACCTGTTGCTCTGTTAATTTTTTTTCTTGAGGCATCTAAATCAAATATATAAAGAGAAAGTTAATCTTAATATACTTGATTTAATACCTCTTTTTAAATTGTTTACTTTTAACTAGTAGTTTTCGATCTAAACAGCGAACGCAGTAATACGTACATAACTGGAATAAAGAAAAGAACCAGTACTGTACCAAACATAACGCCACCTAAAATACTAATACCGATTTCTTGACGGCTTACAGCCCCTGCCCCTTGTGCAAAGACCAAAGGAATCACTCCTGCACCAAAAGCTAAAGAAGTCATTAAAATCGGTCTTAAACGTAAGCTTGCGCCTTCTAAAGCTGCTTCAATTGCACTCTTCCCTTTTTCTTGCGCCAAGGCAGCAAACTCAACAATTAAAATTGCATTTTTACAAGACAATCCAATTGTGGTTAACAGTGCAATCTGGAAATACACATCATTTGGTAGACCAAAAAGATAAGAGAATATGACACTTCCTCCCACCCCAAGCGGAATAGAGGTCATTACCGCAGCGGGAATGCTTAGACTTTCATAGAGTGCAGCTAAACATAAGAAGATAAAGCCTGCCGAGATTAAATATAACCAGACAGCCTGATTTGTCGACTTCTGCTCTTCAAAAGATAAACCTGTCCACGCCAAGCCAACATCCTTTTGCTGATTTACAAGTTGTTCAACATCTTTCATTGCCTGACCCGAACTGCTACCACTCGCAACATCAGCTTGAAGTTGTAATGCACTATAACCCATATAGCGTTTTACAATTTCAGGAGCACCACCCCAACTGAAGTTAGCAAATGAGCTAAAAGGCACCATCTCATTTTGATTATTACGTACAGACCAATTATATAAATCTTCCGGTTTCGATCTGAACTCGGCATCACCTTGGATCATAACGCGTTTGATACGACCACGGTCAATAAAGTCATTCACATACGTTCCACCCCATGCACTCGACAAGGTATTGTTAATCGCGGGGAGCTCTAATCCATTTGCTAATGCTTGTTTCTGGTCAATTTTGATATTGAGGTTTGCTTTACTGTTAGTAGATTGCTTATCAAAGTTCTCAAAACTTGAATAGCTTTTACTCTGCGTTTGCAACTGGCGGAAGGTATTATCCAGAAAATCTTGCCCTTGGCCATTTAAATCCTGAATCCATAAATCCAACCCATCAGTTTGGCCCAAACCATTGACTGAAGCAGGTAATGTCACATTAATTTGTGCATTATTGAACTGACTAAAATATTTCATTGCACGCTTTTGTATAGCGTCAGCCGAATTTTCCTTACCTGTACGTACATCCCAAGGTTTTAAGGCAATAAATCCTTGCGCCAAGTTCTGCCCTGTACCAGAATAATTTCGGCCATAGCGGATTAAAACCAGATCCACATTCATATCTTCTTGAGTTAAGAAATATTGGCGGACTTGTTCTCCAATTTTCTGACTTTGCGAGATTGGCGCACTATCAACAAGTTTAATTTGAACACTTAAAATGCCTTGATCTTCTTTAGGAATAAATCCACTTTTTAAACCGCTATAGAACAATGCAAAAACAGCAATCAAAGCCACAAAAATCACGATAACCGATTTACTATACCGAATGGTTGTCTGGACAATCTTGATATATTGATTTTTGAGTTGATCAATTTTTTTGTTAAACCAAACTGCCCAGCGCATAGGCTCTGGATTAGGCTTTAAAATTAAGGCACATAAAGCAGGTGTTAACACTAATGCCACGACGAGTGATAACGCCATAGCGGCAACTAAAGTAATAGAAAACTGACGGTAAATCACGCCAATTGAGCCACCTAAAAACGACATTGGAATAAAAACAGCAGTTAAAACCAATGTAATTCCGACTAAGGCACCACTAATTTCTCCCATCGACTCAATGGCTGCTTCTTTCGGCGTTAAATGCTGTTCATGCATGAGCCGTTCAACATTCTCAACCACCACAATCGCATCATCTACTAGCAAACCAATGGCGAGCACCAATGCAAACAGCGTCAAGGTGTTAATACTAAAACCGAGCACATATAAAACAGCAAAAGTTCCCAAAATAACCACAGGAACGGTAATACTTGGAATGAGTGTAGCGCGCCAGCTTTGCAAGAACAGGAACATCACCAAAATAACTAAAATAATGGCTTCAATAAGCGTCTTTACAACTTCCTTAATAGACTCTTGGACAAACGGCGTATTATCTCGTGGATAAACAATTTTATAGCCAGCAGGTAGCTTGGTTGTAAGCTGATCTAGAGTTTGATGGATGAGTTTTGAGGTCTGAATCGCGTTTGCACCAGAAGATAGTGAAATGCCTAAACCAGCGGCCGGATAGCCATTAATAGTGTTAAAAGACTGATAATTTTCTGCACCCAACTCGACTCTAGCAATATCTTTTAAGTAGACATAGCTCGCTGTTTGATTTGCTTTCACTACAATATTTTTAAAATCTTCGACTGTTTTTAGTCGAGATCCTGCGGTGACTTTAGTATTTAAATATTGTCCATCAATGACAGGTAAATCACCGATTGCACCTGCGGCAACTTGTGTATTTTGAGCAGTGATTGCATTCGCAACATCACTTGGCATTAAATTATATTGTTTTAATTTCTCTGGATTTAGCCAAATTCGCATTGCATATTGCGAACCAAAAACATCAGACTCACCCACCCCTTCAATACGGTTCAGGTCATCTACCACATGTGTCGTTAAATAGTCCGATAGCTCAATATTGCCCGATTTACCAGTTGAGTCATATAAGCCTACCACCATAAAAGTATCGCCAAGTGACTTGCTCACAGTCACCCCTTGGCGTTGTACTTCATCGGGTAAACGTCTTATGACGCCACTAATACTATTTTGTACTTGGACCTGTGCTGTATCTGGATTTGTGCCATTATCAAAACTAATGGTAATTCGGCTACGTCCTGATGAATCACTGGTAGAGCTAAAATAAAGTAAATTATCAATACCTTGTATTTGTTGTTCTAAAATCTGAGTAACACTTTGCTCAACCGTTTGCGCATCCGCACCACTATAACTTGCCGATACTGTAATTTTAGGAGGGGCAATATCAGGATAGCGCTCTACGGGTAAATTCAGCACCGAGAAAATACCAAATGCCATAACAATAATTGCTAGTACACTGGCAAAAATGGGACGCTGAATAAAAAATTTAGATAGCATGGCTGCTCAGAATTAGGTCGTCAATTAACAGATGGCAATACCAAATTTGCCCTCTTGATCATCGACGAGCAATATAAAAAAGACAAGTAGAATTAACACAATAAATGCAATTAGAACAAAAACAAAGCAAGAACTCGCATTTCCTACAAACCCATAAACAAGGTTTTAACAAGTGTCACTGAAAATTCATGAATTCTTCATGATCACGTCAATTTCAAGCATCAGACTAATTGCGTTTCGACTAAAACAATATGAGTAGAATTATGTTTAAAAAAGCACTTTTATGCTTAAGTTTAATTAGCTTGGCTGGATGTAATGACGATGATAAAACTGAAAACTCACCAACCACACCAGAATATCAACTTCCTAAAATTTTAGTAGTAGGACACCGTGGCGCAAGCGCTTTACGTCCAGAACATACATTAGCTTCATATCAGAAAGCGATTGATGATGGTGCAGATTTCATTGAACCTGATCTAGTTTCTACAAAAGATGGCGTATTGGTTACTCGCCATGAAAATGAGATTGGTGGAACAACCAATGTAAGCACTTTAAGCCAGTTTGCAGATCGTAAAACAACAAAAAATATTGATGGTAAAGACTTAACTGGCTGGTTTACAGAAGACTTCACTTTAAGTGAATTACAGCAGCTTAAAGCACGTGAACGTATTCCAGAGTTCCGCCCAGCAAACACAGCCTATAACGATCTTTACCCTGTCCCGACGCTAGAACAAGTGATTGAGCTGGCTGAAGCAAATTATAAAAAAACAGGAAAAATTATTGGGTTATATATTGAAACCAAACATCCGACCTACTTTAAAAACCAGAAACTGGCAATGGAAGATACCCTTCTTAAAACCTTAGCCAAGTATAAATATACACGTGAGATTGCACCTGTCTATTTACAGTCTTTTGAAGTGAGTAATCTAAAATATTTAAAAGATCAGCTCGGCCTTCATAAAACGATTAAACATGCACAAATTATTCAATTATATGACGCTAAAACTTCGCAACCAGCCGACTTCGTTGAATCTGGTGAAACTAAAACTTATGCTGATTTAGCCACAGCAGAAGGCTTAAAAGACGTAGCTAAATATGCAAACGGTGTAGGACCAAGTAAAGGCTATATTCTGAACTTTAATGACGATGGCTCAGTTCAAACGACTTCGTTTATTTCTGATGCGCATAAAGCTGGCTTAAAAGTACATCCTTATACTTTCCGCCCAGAAAATAATTATTTACCAACACCTTTAAAATGTAGTCAAGATAAACCAGCGGAGCGCTGTCCATCTGGTGCTTTAAAAGAGTTTGAAGCCTATTTTAAAGCTGGAGTTGATGGAGTCTTTACAGATGACCCGGCACTTGGCCGTGAAGCCGTTATTAATTATGAAAAAACCGCAAAATAAATAAAGTTTTTAATAAAAAAACAGGGCAATAAATGCCCTGTTTTTTTATTTCTCTACAACATTATCAAAATAGAGCGGGATCCACTGATATTGCTCGGCATTTACTTTATAAACATGACCAATGCCCGGGAATGGTAAATGTGGTGCGGCAACCCATTGTTGCTTATTTGAAATTTCTGCAAACATTTTGAGACGGGTATTAATTGCCTGCTCAGAATTCACATCAAAATCTACCCCAGTTTTTGGAGCATCAAATTGCAATGAATGTGAGTGGACAATGTCTCCAACAAAAATGATTTGCTGATCATTACTTTTTAAGCGGAAGCTATGATGACCTGGTGTATGACCACGAGTATCGATTACCTCAAAACCTTGAATGACGTCGCCATCTTTAAATGTCTTGAATGCTTTTTTTGCTTGGTATGGAGCAAGAGCAGTTTTTACGTTTTTAACAGTACCCAAATAATTTTCTTTTTTGTCTGCTGGCACTGTTTTTTCAGAAGCTGGATTTAACCAGTAATCAGCTTCATGCTCATGTGCATATACAGTTGCATTTGGAAATACGGCTTTTCCATTTTGAGCAATACCGCATACATGGTCTGGGTGTAGATGAGTAAGTAAAACAGTTTTTACATCAGCAAGCTTATAACCAGCCAATTCAATATTTTTTGCAATCGAGCCAAGTTGCGGGCCAAAACAACTTGCTGCACCACTGTCTACAAGCGTTAAGCTTTTTCCATCATCAACTAAAAATGCATTTACCGAGGTTTGAATCCCTTTCTCATTAACAGCAGCATATTTCGTTAAGATTTTAGTTTTCTGAGCCTGATTTAAGTTTTTGAATAAATCAGGATTTAAATAAATCGTACCATCAAGCAAAGAAGTTACGCGGTAGTTTCCAAATTGATGGTGATAATATCCTGGTACTTGCGGGGTTGCTGTTGGCTCAGCATAACTTGCATGGATGCTTCCAATTGCAAGGCCCAACGCTACACATAATTTTTTCATCTTTTCTTCTCTATTGAGTTATAAAGTCGAAATCTTTAAAAAAGATTTAATAATTTTTTAAGACCCAAATTATATAATGCATGAAAAGTGTCAGAAATATAAGTATATGAATAGCTATTCTCCCTATAAGGGTAAAAGCGGTCTTAAGCGCATATTAAATGCAACGGGCTACTCTATTTCAGGATTTAAAGCAGCTTATAAAAATGAGGCAGCTTTTCGCCAAATTGTTTTGATTAATATTATTTTGATTCCGGTTAGTTTTTTTCTTGATGTGAGCCGTAGTGAACATGTATTACTGATTATTGTATGTCTTTTTGCAATGATCGTTGAGCTATTCAACTCTGCTATTGAGGCTGTGGTTGACCGAGTCTCTCTTGAAAAACATCAGCTTTCTAAAAATGCAAAAGATATGGGAAGTGCTGCCCAATTTGTTGCACTCTCTATCATTGCTATTACCTGGTTAATTATTTTATTAGGCTAAAAAAAACCATGCCTACAAGTAAATAAGCATGGTTGTAACAAAAGAGGAACTTCTAGCTGCTGTTCCTGTTTTTAATATAAATAATGGAACTTAATTATTTCTTAAAATTACGTGAAAAATAAAAAATCCCTGCATAAGCAGGGATTTTTTGGTTAAAGCGTTGATGCGTTATTACATCATTCCGCCCATACCACCCATACCGCCCATATCTGGAACAGCTGGTTTATCTTCAGGAATGTCAGTAATCATACATTCTGTAGTTAACATTAAGCCAGCAACAGAAGCTGCATGCTCAAGTGCAGAGCGAGTTACTTTAGCTGGGTCAAGGATACCCATTTCTAACATATCGCCATATTCACCAGTTGCAGCGTTGTAACCAAAGTTACCTTCACCACCTTTAACAGCATTGATCACTACAGATGGCTCATCACCAGCGTTTGCAACGATTTGACGAAGTGGAGCTTCGATCGCACGGCGTAAAATGTTAATACCTGCTGTTTGATCTTCATTAGCGCCTTTTAAGCCATCTAATGCATTAACCGCACGTACTAGAGCAACACCACCACCAGCAACAACACCTTCTTCAACTGCTGCACGAGTTGCATGAAGCGCGTCATCTACACGGTCTTTCTTCTCTTTCATTTCAACTTCAGTCGCTGCACCGATTTTAATTACAGCAACACCGCCTGCTAATTTAGCAACGCGTTCTTGTAATTTTTCACGGTCATATTCTGAAGTAGATTCTTCAATTTGAGCACGGATTTGTTGAACACGCTCAGCAATACCAGCAGCATCACCAGCACCATCAACAATAACAGTGTTTTCTTTAGACACAGTGATCTTGTGCGCAGTACCTAAATCTTGAAGAGTTGCTTGCTCTAAAGACATACCAACTTCTTCAGAAATAACAGTTGCACCAGTCAAGATTGCGATGTCTTGAAGCATTGCTTTACGACGGTCACCGAAACCAGGAGCTTTAACAGCACATACTTTGATAATACCGCGCATGTTGTTTACTACAAGTGTAGCAAGCGCTTCACCTTCAACATCTTCAGCGATGATAAGAAGTGGTTTACCAGTTTTTGCAACCGCTTCTAAAACAGAAATCAATTCACGGATGTTGCTGATTTTCTTGTCAACAAGAAGAATGAACGGATTTTCAAGTTCAGCAGTTAAAGTATCTTGTTTGTTTGCAAAGTATGGAGAGATATAACCACGGTCAAACTGCATACCTTCTACAACGTCTAACGCGTCTTCGAAGCCAGAACCCTCTTCTACAGTAATTACGCCTTCTTTACCTACTTTTTCCATCGCTTGAGCGATAAGTTTACCAACAGTAGTATCAGAGTTAGCAGAGATAGAACCTACTTGCTCGATCGCTTTGAAATCGTCAGCTGGTTTTGCATTTGAACGGATATTTTCAACTACAGTTTTTACTGCGATATCGATACCACGTTTTAAATCCATTGGGTTCATACCTGCAGTTACAGATTTAATCCCTTCATTTAAAATTGCTTGAGCAAGTACAGTTGCAGTTGTCGTACCGTCACCAGCGATGTCGTTAGTTTTGCTAGAAACTTCACGAACAAGTTGAGCACCCATGTTTTCAAACTTGTCTTTTAATGAAATTTCTTTAGCAACAGTTACACCGTCTTTAGTGATGTGCGGAGCACCGAAAGAACGGTCAATTACTACGTTACGACCTTTAGGGCCTAAAGTCACTTTAACCGCATCTGCAAGTACGTTTACGCCTGCAATCATTTTTGAACGAGCTGAATCACCAAATTTTACGTCTTTAGCTGACATATTAAACTCCGAATCTTTTTAAATACTGAATCTGATAATGAATTGAGTTATGGATTGATTAGCCTTCCAACACAGCTAAAATGTCTGACTCTTTCATGATTAAGAGTTCTTCACCACTTACTTTCACTGTTGTACCTGCATAAGTACCAAACAATACTTTGTCACCAACTTTAACATCCAAAGCACGTACGCCATTCTCAGTGATTTGACCATTACCTACTGCAATTACTTCACCTTGAGATGGTTTTTCAGCAGCAGAACCTGGAAGTAAAATACCACCAGCAGTTTTGGTTTCTTCTTCTACGCGACGAATTACAACGCGATCATGTAATGGACGAATGTTGCTCATAATTAACTCCATCAGACTAAGTCTTTTTGATTAATCGTTATTGCTTTAATCCAGAGCAATAACAAAATATTTAGATGTCACTTTTGTGGGGATGAAAAAAAAGGCTTCAAGGGGAAAATGAAAAAAAACTTATCTTTTTTGGTCATTTTTTAACAAGTTGTGAAGAGTTTTTATTAAATTTAAAGCACAAAATAAAAGAGGCTATTTTCATAGCCTCTTTTATAAAGATAAATATTAATGTTAAACAAAGAGTTGCTGGTTATTTAACAATTCATCTAATGTTGTATTTACCTGATTTAAAGTTATCAATGAAACACTACTAAACATTGTAGAGCCCCAACCCGTCTGATTACCTAATGAATCAAAAACTTCAATCTGACTATTTGCTTCTGCTTGTGCTGTAAAGTTTTGACCGTTTGCATCAAGTAAAATATTTTTAATTGGATCCGGTGCAATATCATCAAGTGGAGCATTTATTGAAACAGCTTCACTCACATTTCCAGCTTGGTCTTTAACGGTGACCGTGAATGCCTCCCCATGTAAATTATTGCTACCTAAGAAAATAGTAAATGTACCATCCGAGTTTATGGTGTTATCCCATATATTCACGAGCTGACCATTATGATCAAAAACCTGAATCGTAGTATTCAGCTCTGCTACGCCTGTAAGATATGAACCATCTTCTGAGAAAACTAAATTGCTGGCTGGTGTAGGAGCTAACGTATCAGCGGTAATTACAGTATCGGTGCTTACTTGCCCACGAGCATCCTTAATTGATAAGAAAAACTGCTCACCATCAACAAGAGAGCGGTCAAGCTGGAGTTTAAAATAACTTGATCCATTCCAACCGTTATCTTCACCGACTTTAATTTCGGCTACGATTTCACCTTTGGCATCTTTAACAATGAGAGTACTATTATTTTCAGCTTGCCCACTTATCACTCCGTCCGAAGTAAAGCTATCTACATGGGGGGCAAAAGCATAATTAGGCGCCTGTATCTGAGCTGCTAAACTTACATTTCCATTTACATCGGTAGCCGTGACATAAACCGTCTCAGCATTAGTTAAAAATACACCTAGTTCTATCGAGAAACTTCCACTCTCATCGGTCCAGTTATTCCAGAACCATTTATTAAGAATGTTTCCTTGCCCATCTTTAACTAAAATTTCAGAGAAAGGTTCTGCATGACCATAAACTAAATCGCCAGCATCATTGAAATTTAAATCTGTTGGGACAGGTGGAGGAGTCAGATCTACAATGATATTCTGCTCAGGACTCATCAACCCTTTATTATCAATAATTTGAACGGAAATTTGCTCTCCATCAATTAAAGGACGGTTTACACTCAAGCTAAAATGACTAAATTCATTCCAACTATTGTCATCACCTAATGTAACCTTTCCTAATTCATTACCGTCAGCATCACACACGATTACTGTACTATTATCTTCAGCAAACCCCGAAATTAAGCCTTCTTGTGTAATACGTTCAACATGTGGAATATAAGCAAAGTTTGGAACTTCAATTAGAGTTTCACTCGTATTTTGATTTTTATCTACTACTTGTACGGTAACCGATTCGCCTTCTTTTAAAAATTGGAACACTTGTAAACTTGCAAAGCCTTGTTCATCGGTAAAACCTGTAGCAATTAAATTACCCTCTCCAGAAAATGCACGAATAAAGCTGTTCGGCTCATTAACATGTACTGATAAAGTTTCACCACTGATATCAAACTGTGGAGTTTCTAAAAATACTGCAGAAGTATAGTCTGCGGTAATATATTGTGGATGGCCTGAAATATTATCTTTATCTGTAGAAATAATAATTTGAGTGCCTTCCTCCAAAGGTTGGTCGAGAGACAAAGTAAATGGTCTGACTTCACCTAATGCCATTACACTAAAAGGCGTAATACCTGAACCCTCAAATGCAATGGAGTTAAACTCTTGCAGAATATTTCCATTCTGATCTTTTACAATAAAATGACTACCTTCAGTCGCATAACCAGTGATCACACCTTCTGGACTAATTCTTGTAATACTAATAGCAGGAACTTCAGTTACTAGGCCAATTGACGAATTTTCACTGCTGTATCCATTATAAGTAGCGACCGCATAAATTTCTTGATTAGTACTAATAGAAAGGTCTTGTAAAGTAAATTTACCCTCCTCATTAGCTATTGTAGTTGCAAGCCAGTCACCATTTTTATTATATATATCAACTTTACTTCCTTTATATGCACTACCTGAAATGATAGCTCCATCTATATTATTGAAAGTTAGTGAATCTAGAGTTGGCGAATTCGGAGTATGATCTACATTATAATTTTGGGTCTGTTTAATAATGGCTGTATTGCCAGCTTGATCAGTAAGACTAATATCAATTGATATATTGGTTTGCGATTCTTCTGACCACAAAAACTCTGCTGGAATTTCAGTAACCCACTCTTGGGTAACTTCATCAAAATGAAAGTTATAAACAACATCGTTTAAAGTCGTATTTACTGATGTCAGTGAGCTATTTAAATCTGTTGGTAGATTATCTACTTCCAGTCTTATAGAAATAACTTGATCTTTTTCAACTAGGCTTATTGTATTGTCTTCAGTAATCGGCTTTACAGTTACTGTAGTTGATTCAATATTTAAAGAATTATCTATAATTAATTTTTCCACACCAGTTTCTGATGTGTTGCCTGCAAGATCTGTCACTATAGCTTTATAGAGGTAACTTCCATCAGCTAAATTTTTTTGATCAGCTGTTGTCTCCTGCCAAGTTTTTCCTTCATCGGTAGAGACTTCATAGTGATCTAATAAAGCAGCTTGTTCTCCAATTACAATCGGTTGAGCTAGCTTCAAAGTAAAATTATTATCTTGCGTAATTTGATCGGTTGCTGAAACACCTGTATCACTCAAATCAGATAAAGTTAGTTCACCTGCTTGTGGTGCGGTAGTATCTACAACGACTTTTTGTATAGCGGTTTCTGATGTATTACCTGCAATATCTGTAACTATAGCTTTATATTGGTAAACACCATCAGCCAAATCTTTTTGATTTACTGTCGTTTCCTGCCATGTCTTTCCTTCATCTTTTGATATCCAGTAAGTGATTTGGCTATTGACTTCTTGTCCACTAATCTTTAAATCAAAAGTTTTATCTTGTGTAATTTGATCAGTTGCCGAAACACCTGTATCACTTAAATCAGATAAAGTCAGTTCACCTACTTGTGGTGCTGTTGTATCGACAACAACTTTTTGTATAGCGGTTTCTGATGTATTGCCTGCAACGTCGGTTACTACAGCTTTATATTGATAAACACCATCGACCAAATCTTTTTGAGCTACTGTTGTTTCCTGCCAACTCTTTCCATCATCTTTCGATATCCAGTAAGTAATTTGGCTATTTACTTCTTGTCCGCTAATCTTTAAATCAAAAGCTTTATCTTGCGTAATTTGATCAGTTGCTGAAATGCCCGTATCAGTCAAAGCAGCTAAAGTCAGTTCACCTGCTTGCGGCGCTGTTGTATCCACAACGACTTTTTGCACACTGGTTTCAGATATGTTGCCTGCAACGTCGGTTACTACAGCTTTAAATTGATAAATACCATCAGCCAAATCTTTTTGATTTACTGTCGTTTCCTGCCATGTCTTTCCTTCATCTTTCGATATCCAGTAAGTGATTTGGCTATTCACTTCTTGTCCACTAATCTTTAAATTAAAAGTTTTATCTTGTGTAATTTGATCAGTTGCCGAAACACCTGTATCACTTAAATCAGATAAAGTCAGTTCACCTACTTGTGGTGCGGTAGTATCTACAACGACTTTTTGTATAGCAGTTTCCGATGTATTTCCCGCTCGGTCCGTTACTACAGCTTTGTAGAGATAAACACCATCGGTTAAATCTTTTTGAGCGACCGTTGTCTCTTGCCAAGTTTTTCCTTCATCGGTAGAGACCAAATATGTTACTCGGCTGCCACTTTCCTGTCCCTCAATCTTTAAAGTGAAGTTTTTATCTTGAGTGATCTGGTCGATTGTAGAAGCCCCTGAATCCAAAAGATTTTTGAGATTCAAAGTACCTGGCTCAGGAGGCGTCGTATCTTTAGAATCGTTCCGAGACAATAAAGCAATTGTTCCGGCTCCTGCTAAAGCGCTGACTACCCACGACCAGAGGGGTACAGAAGATGGACTATCAATAAGCTTTGGCGTATCTTTTAATTCTAAATAATTAACAGTGGTCTGTCCGCTAGCATCTTCTCCCAGATTAGCAGCCCAATAACTCTGCCCTTCATTTAAAAGAATTTGCGGGTTTTCACTAATAAAATAGTTTTCTAAAACAATTTCAGTTCCATCTTTTAGATGAACAATTGCACTGTTTCCTTCTCTTGTTATTGAAGAAATTTTTTCTGGATTTATATCGATTTTTGCGACTTCTTTAGGATTTACTACAATATTTTTTGTCTGGCCTACATTAATATCAACTGTATTATTTTTTGAAGCATTATTTGCCATTAATGATACTTGTACCATTTTTCCACCATGAAATTTTAAATATTATTAAGTTATTCTAAAATATTAAGATAAATAGATACTCATTTAATCAAATATTATTAACTATCATAAAACCCTAAACCCTTATTGTAGCTACTTTAAATCGCGGCTTTTTATATAGTTAAAAATTTTTTATGTATCCATTAATATTATTTTTAAAATGATAAAACATTTAGAATGTTTTCCTATTCCCCATATATAGAATTTAAAGCTTAGGCATTGTAATGGATAAAATTTTATCAATCTACTCTTAAGTTAAATGTCTTATAGAATTTTTATAAATTAAATTAATTGAAAAATCTTTAAATCATAATTAAACCAATAATGATTAATTTTTCCTTCATTTGAAATGACATTAAAACTATTTGGAACATGATAATGCAAACGGCTAGAAGTTGCTGTTCCTGCATGAATATCATAAATAGGATGATCTATCTTTAATTGATAAATTTGCGTTAAATCATATACAGCAGTTTTATGTAAATGCCCGTGTAACATTCCAAATAGTCCCGTTGTACTCCATTTTTCGAGTGCCATTTTTCCTAATACAGGACAATCTTTAATACCATGCTCATCATCAGGTGGAGTATAAAAAGGTTGATGGAAAACAACTAATTTGATTTTATCCGCTGGCGCTTGCTGTAATCGCTCATATGTAGTTTGAATTTGCTCAATCGAAATATGTCCACGAGTATGATAACGACGGCGAATACTATTCACCCCAACAATATAAAAATGTTCAGTTTCTATAGTTGGTTCAAGCTGGCCAAAAAAATATTGGTAGCGAGTAAATGGTGAGAAAAAACGGTTCCAGATATGGTACAACGGAATATCGTGATTACCAGGCACAACAAGATAAGGAATATTAAGGCTATCTAAAAACTGACGGCATTTATAAAACTGTTGATATCGGGCACGTTGAGTAATATCACCACTCACCACAATGACTTCAGGTTTATGTTGAGTGCAAAAAAGTCGGATTGCATCTAAACATGCCTCAACTTCTGTTCCAAAATGCAGATCAGATAGGTGTAACAACATTTGGCACCATAATATTTAAAGCATTCTTTTCTACAGAGAAATTTAAAGGTGCTTTCATCTCTAATATTTCACCATCTAAAGCTACTGTAAGTTTTGATCTTTTTGCACAATCTACCACCACATGATCTGCACAAAAACTATAAACATCTTGGGTCTCTTCTACTTTGCCTTGAATCCACTGCCACAACATGTTTAATAAACTAAGCCTATCACTTTTCGTAATGACCACTCCAGCGACCCGACCTTGTGCTGCACATTCGGCAATTCTTAATTTCATATCACACAACTGCAACTGGTTATTACCAAAGAAAATTAGAGGGGTTTTGACTGGATATTTCTTCCCATCAACTGTGACGGAAAGTTTCATGGATTTATTTTCTCTTAATAAAACATCCAGAGCTGAGGTATAGGCATGTAAAGGTAAGCGTCCTAAATATTTATTATAAAGCTCACGTTTCTTTATAAATAATGGATAAAGTCCTAGACTCGCATTATTTAAATAAACATGGTCATTAATTGTCGCAATATGTACAGAGCGTGGTGTACCTCTAGCGATGACTTCAGCAGCTTCTAACAAATCTAAGGGAATATCTAAAACTTTAGCGACATAATTAAAAGTTCCCAAAGGTAAAATTCCCATAGGGATATGAGTATGTCTAAGTTTTGATGCTACCGCATTTAATGTTCCATCCCCACCCGCTGCAACAACAACACCTAAGTTTGCATTTTGGCTATGCCGATGAATTACTTGAATCATCAAATCATCAAAAGAAACATCTTCCGCTAATTCAAAAACTTGTATTTCAAAACCAAATTCGGTGAACACGGTCATTAACTGTTCATACATATCTTCATGTTTTGACGCATGAAAACCCGACTTTTGGTTATAAATGATAGAGAGAGGTTTTAAAGTCCGCATTTTTATTATCTTAGAGGGATTCATCCTGAATATTGTATATAAAAACACCTAATAAAAGTCTCTTTATGTAAATTTTGAATGAAGATCATTTGTTTAATCAATAATAATTCTCAAGAAAAAAATAAGAATCAAGATATTGATTTTTAAGGAAATAAATAATATAAATAACATACATACAACATAAAAATATTGAGAATAAGATATTGTAAAAAACTACAAGTTAATGATTTAAATAAGAAAAATATAAAAAAGTAAAATATCTATTTCTTAGTCTTTAGTCTTATTTTTTTTATGATTTTGTGCTTTAATACAGCCACTTTTTTATTTGATCTTTCATTGTACCTCTCAATGAATGACTTGTACGTTGTACATATTTTGAATAGGCCTCACCATGACCACAGTGAACGCACCAGAATTCGTTCGTCATCCTAAGCTTATCGCATGGGTTGAAGAAATTGCAAACTTAACCAAACCAGCAAAAATCGAATGGTGTGACGGAAGCGAAGAAGAGTATCAACGTCTAATCGACTTGATGATCGCTAACGGCACCATGCAGAAATTAAACCAAGAAAAACATCCTGGTTCTTATCTTGCAAATTCTGACCCATCTGACGTTGCACGTGTTGAAGACCGTACTTACATCTGCTCTCAAAATAAAGAAGATGCTGGTGCGACAAACAACTGGGAAAACCCAGCTGTTATGCGTGAAAAATTAAATGGTTTATTTGAAGGCTCAATGGAAGGCCGTACCATGTACGTTGTTCCTTTCTCAATGGGTCCTTTAGGTAGCCATATTGCTCATATCGGTATTGAGTTAACTGACTCTCCTTACGTTGCTGTTAGCATGCGTAAAATGGCACGTATGGGTAAAGCAGTTTATGACGTATTAGGTACAGACGGCGAGTTTGTTCCTTGTGTACATACAGTAGGTGCTCCACTTGCTGAAGGCCAAAAAGACGTTGCTTGGCCATGTAACCCTGAAAAATATATCGTTCATTACCCAGAAACTCGTGAAATCTGGTCTTTCGGTTCTGGTTACGGCGGTAACGCATTACTTGGCAAAAAATGTTTAGCTCTTCGTATCGCTTCTGTCATGGGACGCGAACAAGGTTGGTTAGCTGAACACATGCTTATTCTTGGTGTAACTAACCCTCAAGGTGAAAAACACTACATCGCTGCAGCATTCCCGTCTGCATGTGGTAAAACAAACTTTGCAATGTTAATTCCACCAGCAGGTTATGAAGGTTGGAAAATCGAAACTGTAGGTGACGATATTGCTTGGATCAAACCAGGTGAAGATGGTCGTTTATATGCGATTAACCCTGAAGCTGGTTTCTTCGGTGTAGCTCCTGGTACAAACACCAAGACTAACCCGAACTGTATGGCAACTCTTCATAAAGATGTTATCTATACAAACGTAGCGGTAACTGAAGATGGTCAAGTATGGTGGGAAGGTCTTTCTAAAGAAGTTCCAACAAACTTAACTAACTGGAAAGGTCAGCCTCACGTAAATGGTGAAAAAGCAGCGCATCCAAATGCTCGCTTCACTGTTGCAGCTGGTCAATGCCCTTCTATCGATGCTGACTGGGAAAATCCAGCAGGCGTTCCAATTTCTGCATTTATTTTCGGCGGTCGCCGCGCAGATACAGTTCCTTTAGTTTCTGAAGCTTTCGATTGGGTTGACGGTGTATATAAAGCGGCAACTATGGGTTCTGAAACTACTGCTGCTGCTGTTGGTCAACAAGGTATCGTTCGTCGTGACCCATTCGCGATGCTTCCATTTGCTGGCTATAACATGGCTGACTACTTTGATCACTGGTTAAGCCTTGGTCAACAAGTAAGCACAAAAGCTGAAGCAGCTGGTAATAAATTACCAAAAATCTTCAATGTAAACTGGTTCCGTCGTGATGCTGAAGGCAACTTCGTATGGCCTGGTTTCGGTCAAAACATGCGTGTTCTTGAGTGGATCATTGATCGTTGTGAAGGTCGTGCAAACGCTGTTGAAACACCAATTGGTCTTGTTCCAACATATGACGACTTGAACTGGGAAGGTACTGAATTCTCTAAAGAAGAATTTGACCTAATCACAGCTCAAGATAAAGATCAGTGGATTACTGAAATTGAAAGCCACACTGATTTATTTAATAAACTCGGTGATCGCTTACCGAAAGCATTAAAAGAACGTCAAGCAGCTTTACTTGAAGCTGTAAAAACTGGCTTCTAATTGCTATATATAAAAAAGGTCGCTATATGCGACCTTTTTTATTATGCGGCATCATCTTTTTGTCGACGCTCAGATAAATAAGCTTCTAATATTTTTACTTGTTTTTCATCAAATGCCAGACCTAGTTTTGTTCTACGCCACAATATATCCTCAGCAGTAGTTGCCCATTCATATTCACATAAATATTTGACTTCGCATTCAAATAAATCATGTCCAAAATTCTGGCCTAATTGCTCTATTGCATTTTTCTCTCTGAGTATATTCCAGACTCTTGTGCCATATGCATGCGCCCAACGGTTAGCAAGTGATTCAGACACTCCACTTACACGTGAATAAATCTGATGCGTTAAATCATCTAGTGTTGTCCAGTTTTCAGCGCCAGGTAATGGCTCATCTGCAGTCCACTCCTCTGCCATATTACTAAAAAACGGGGATAGATCTTCTAAAGCAGCCTCTGCCAGTTTCCGATAAGTTGTGATCTTGCCACCAAACACAGATAACAAAGGTGCTTTTTTATGTTCAGCCTGTAATGCCAAGGTATAGTCACGTGTAATTGCTGAAGGATTATCAGATTCATCATCACATAAAGCACGTACACCCGAGTACTGGCTTACAATATCAGCTCGAGTTAACTGCTTTTTAAAATGTGAATTGGTCACTGTTAAGAGGTAATCAATTTCTACCTCTGTGATCTCTACCTTTTGTGGATCACCTATATATTCCTGATCTGTCGTACCAATCAGTGTATATTTTTCTAAATATGGAATTGCAAACACGATGCGTCGATCTTCGTTTTGCATAATGAAGGCTTTATGGCAGTCATATAATTTTGGCACAACAATATGACTTCCTTGGATCAATCGGATTTGATAAGGCGATTCTAAATTTAGGTTTTCTCTAATAATTTCTTCAACCCAAGGACCAGCTGCATTCACCAAAGCTCTTGCACGTACCTGATAAAACTCTGCTCCGCTTTGTAACTCCAGATGCCACAGCTCTTGTTCCCTATAAGCTTTAATACAACGCGTACGTGTTACGACTTTGGCACCTTTCTCTTTGGCCTGTAATGCATTTAACACTACAAGACGTGCATCATCTACAGTACAGTCAGAATATTCAAAGCCACGTGTGATAGCTGGTTTTAAAGGACTATCTTCTTTGAAGTAAATAAGATTTGATCCTAATAGTTTTTCTCGTTTTCCCAAATGATCATAAAAAAACAAGCCCGCCCGAATTAACCATGCAGGGCGTAAATGTGGTCGATGAGGCATAATAAAGCGCATGGGTTTAATAATATGTGGAGCTTTAGCCAACAACACTTCACGCTCTGCTAAGGCTTCTCTAACCAATCTAAATTCTTTATGCTCTAAATAGCGTAGACCACCATGAATTAATTTACTGCTAGCAGATGAGGTGTGACTAGCTAAATCATCTTTTTCACATAAAAATACCGATAGTCCACGGCCTGCAGCATCATTAGCAATACCAACACCATTAATACCGCCACCGATCACGGCAATGTCATATATTTTTAAATAATCATTAGGGTGTATTTTCATTTCTCATTTTCTTTTTATTGTTGATCTTATAAAAATTAAAACATCAAATGGAAGAAACAACAATCAAAAAAGTAGAATAATCAATTTTAAATAACCAAGTATTTAACCCTTAATTGATCATCCTACTATCGAATTCAACCAGTTAAAGAACGAATTAATCCTCAGCCCAACTTTGACTACGCTTAACTGCCTTGAGCCAACCTTTATAAATAATTTCTGATTGTTCAGAAGACATTTTTGGCTCAAATACCTTTTCTATGGCGGATTTATTTCTTAACTCATGTAGATCTTGCCAGAAACCCGTCGCCAGTCCAGCAAGAAAAGCTGCCCCCAAAGCTGTGGTTTCTTTCATTATTGGACGTTCTACTGGTGTCGCTAAAATATCGGCTTGAAATTGCATCAAGAAATTATTTTCCGTCACTCCCCCATCAACACGGAGTGTACGGAGCTTTTCTTCTGCATCTTGCTGCATTGCATCCAAAACATCTCGGGTTTGAAAAGCAATAGACTCTAAAGTTGCACGAATAATATGTTCAATACTGGCTCCACGTGTGAGACCAAAAATTGCTCCTCGCGCAGTTGGATCCCAATACGGTGCGCCCAACCCTGTAAAAGCAGGTACAACATATACACCGTTACTGTCTTTCACACGTGTTGCATAAAGCTCAGAGTCTTTAGCATTCTTAATGACCTTTAATTCATCGCGTAACCACTGAACGCAAGAACCACCATTGAACACGGCACCCTCTAAGGCATAGTTCACCTCACCACTCGCACCACATGCAATAGTAGTTAGTAATCCATGTTCTGAACGTACAATCTTCTTACCTGTGTTCATTAATAGAAAACAGCCTGTGCCATAGGTATTTTTTGCCTGACCAGATTCAACACACATTTGACCAAACAGTGCGGCTTGTTGATCACCTGCGATTCCTGCGATGGGGATACCAACTTCTTGCCCACTAATGGTATGTGTATATCCATAAACCTCAGATGAGCTACGCACTTCGGGTAACATTGCTCGAGGAATATCTAAAGCTTGTAAAAGTTTTTCATCCCATTCAAGCTTTTCAATATCAAAAAGCATGGTTCGCGAAGCATTGGTAAAATCAGTGACATGGACTGCGCCATTGGTTAGTTTCCAGATTAACCAAGTGTCCACCGTACCGAACAATAATTCACCTCGCTCAGCACGTTCACGACTTCCTTCAACATGGTCTAATATCCATTTAATTTTTGTGGCCGAAAAATACGGATCAATCACCAAACCCGTTGTTTTACTTATGTATTCTTGCAATCCTGCTTTATGTAGTTGATTGCATATCTCAGTCGTTTGTCGACTTTGCCAAACAATCGCATTGTAAATCGGCTTGCCCGTTTTTTTATCCCAAACAACTGTGGTTTCCCGCTGATTGGTAATCCCAATTGCTGCAACTTGTTCACTCTTAATGCCTGCTTGAGCTAATGCTTCTACCCAAACAGCACTTTGCGTAGCCCAAATTTCCATAGGGTCATGCTCAACCCAGCCAGGCTGAGGATAAATCTGAGTAAATTCTTTTTGAGCAATACTTACAACGTTAGCATCATGGTCTAAAACAATTGCTCTTGAGCTTGTTGTTCCCTGATCAAAAGCAACAATATATTTTTTCGGGCAATTTGACATCTGAATGTCCCTTTCATTATTCACACACATCTAGTCCACAATGCCAAGACATCATGCCTAACTATATTTACTTAAAATTTTCTTTGGAATATATCATTATTTTTAAGGGGTATAGGTTTTCTTCGCCCAAACTCTACTCATTCTTTATCAATTTTTACTACTTGGAAAAAATAATATGCCAAAGATCCCAACAATATTATAAACGTGAGCTGATCGGCTAATTTGAAATCACATAAATATTCAACTTATTCCTTTGCTTAAATA
Organism: Acinetobacter sp. AOR18_HL; assembly: GCF_027855145.1. NCBI lineage: Bacteria > Pseudomonadati > Pseudomonadota > Gammaproteobacteria > Moraxellales > Moraxellaceae > Acinetobacter > Acinetobacter sp. AOR18_HL. The sequence goes on along the minus strand of NZ_JAKTIG010000029.1, from coordinate 22,099 downwards.
ATAAACATTGTTTTACAGACATAAAAAAAATAAAGTGAAATACTCCTCTAGAAAATATGTAAAAACGGAATAAATCTTCTCTCTTTTAGCATTCAACCCAAGCGAAACATGGAGCGACTCATGGTTGATCAACCTTCTACCGCAACAACTCCACATTCTAATTTAGATACAAAAACTCGTCTAAAATCAATTTTGGGCGGTTCTGCCGGTAACCTTGTCGAATGGTACGACTGGTATGTATATGCAGCATTCACGCTCTATTTTGCTCATGCTTTTTTTCCAAAAGGTAGCCAGACGGCTCAACTCCTTCAAGCGGCCGCAATTTTTGCTGTAGGCTTTTTAATGCGCCCGATCGGTGCATGGATTATGGGAATCTATTCCGACCGTAAAGGACGCAAGGCGGGTCTTACGCTTTCAGTCACTTTAATGTGTATAGGTTCGCTGCTTATTGCCGTGACGCCAAGTTATGAAAGTATTGGTGTATTTGCCCCTCTTCTTTTAGTTGTCGCCCGTTTAATTCAAGGCTTAAGTGTAGGCGGTGAATATGGTGCTAGTGCTACCTATTTAAGTGAAATGGCTGAAAGAAATCGACGTGGTTTTTTCTCTAGCTTCCAATATGTAACATTGATTGCTGGTCAGCTCACAGCCCTATGTGTTCTATTAATATTACAAATGGTATTAACTGAAGAACAACTACATGATTGGGGATGGCGTATCCCATTCTTTATAGGTGCTTTACTCGCGATTGTAGTTTTCCGCATTCGACGTGGCCTATTAGAAACTCAATCTTTTAAAAATGCTCAGGCAGAAACAGACCAACCAAAATCAGGCATGTTTGCTTTATTTAAACATTATCCGAAAGAAGCGTTCACAGTATTGTTTTTAACCGCTGGCGGGACTTTAGCTTTTTATACTTACACGACTTATCTGCAAAAATATTTGGTCAACACATCTGGATTCACCAAACCTGAAGCCACTCAAATTACAACTTTAGCGCTATTTATTTTTATGTGTCTACAGCCTGTAGCGGGTGCTTTATCGGATCGCATTGGTCGAAAACCCCTTATGATTTTCTTCGGAATAACAGGTGTTTTATTCACATACGTTCTATTCGATGCACTCGCAAATACACATAACTACTGGACAGCTTTCTGGTTATGTTTTGGGGGTCTCGTAATGGTGACTGGTTACACTTCAATTAATGCCGTAGTTAAAGCTGAGCTCTTCCCTGCACACATTCGCGCTTTAGGAGTTGCATTACCTTACGCGATTGCCAATACGTTATTTGGCGGAACAGCAGAGTTCTTTGCTTTAAGTTTTAAAGAAGCTGGGCATGAATCTTGGTACTTTATTTATGTAAGTATCATGATCTTCATTTCTCTCATTATTTATATTTTTATGAAAGATACCAAGCATCATTCAAAAATCAAAGAACATTAATACTTTACTAATAAGGGCTAATATCGTTCGCCGATGTTAGCTCAAATCATGAGATTAAGCCCCAACAACCTTTGTATTTTATGAGATACTAGCTATAAGAAAATAAGGACGATACTGATGAATAGAAGTATTTTATGCTTGGCATTAAGTAGTATGTTTGTTTTAACTGCTTGTCAGACTACCCCTCGACAATATAATGGTTCAACTGGATACCAGATTGAAAACCAAACAAAAACTTCGGCGACTTTAGCTTACACTTTAGCGGGTCGTAATAACCAGCAACTCGATGAACGTAAATTACAACGCGCTTGTCAGAATGTGCTAGGTGCTCAGAAAGTTTATAAATTATCAATTTTGAGTATCAATGAAATTCCTAATCCAGCGAAAGATGAGCATTATGGAATTCAACTCGGCGAAACTCGTGCTTCTTTTGGCTTATCAAATACACCTAGCTTAAATAATGGTGAAGACTATGCGACTCGCCAAGCGCTTGAAGCACGTCCAAGCACACTAAAAGTTGTTCGTTATACTTGTTCATAAAATAAAAAAAAGACGCTGTTCTTTTACAGCGTCTTATAAAAACTTACATTTCTAAACTCTTTAGCTTCATCTAGATCTGGCCATGTAGAAGCACTTCTTTCTTCAATTTTTTCATATTTGGGATGACTAAAGTTTTTAACACGGCTATCAGCCACCCAGACTTCTGGCGCAAACTTTAAAAATTCATCTAAGAAAAAGCGGTTACATTGATCGTATAAAACATCAGCTGCCAATAAAACATCAACTTGCTCAGCCTTATATAAATCATCTAAATATTCTAGCTCAACATTATTAAGTAAAGCGTTTTCACGGCAAGCATTCAAACTAACTTGATCGATATCACAGCAGATGACTCGTTTCGCTCCTGCCATTTTTGCAGCAATTGCAACTACACCCGAACCAGCCCCGAAATCCAAAACAACTTTATCTTTAACATGGTCCGGCTCTGCAAGTAACCACTGTGCCATTGCTAAACCAGATGCCCAACAGAAAATCCAATACGGCGTATCATTCCAAATACGACGAATAACTTCATCATCTAAGCGATCAGTTGGAAAAACTGGTGGAATCAACCATAAAGAAATAGGCGTTTCTGGTAATTGTTGTACCATCAACTCACAATTGGGAATAACTTCATGTAAGGCTTGAAGTAAATGTTCAGGGGCTTTAGACAGTTGAAAGGTGCAGCTCATCAGATTTCTTTTAATTCATTTTTATAACAAGCATAACAGAGTCATTCCATTATGATTTGAATTTTTAGAATAACCTTCGGTTGGACCTACTTTTCTTTCGGGAAAAGTAGGCAAAACCATTGTCATCCGCAAAACTCGGCAGATACTCTCTAGAATCGAAAGCATCGCAGAAACATTAAATTTTTAACGTATTTCTGCCTCAAACAATTGCGGATGACGGTTACGCGTATCAAATAACAGCCTAGCGTTAATTAAATTAACCTAAAGCTTTTTCAGCAGCTTCTACAGTTTGACGAATCAAAGTTGTAATAGTCATTGGACCAACACCACCCGGTACTGGTGTGTAAGCAGAAGCAATTTCTTCAATACCTTGTAGTTGAATATCACCTACACCACCGCCATCACGAGGATGGAAACCAGCATCTACAACCACTGCACCTTGTTTAATCCAATCTTTTTGGATAAGTTCAGCTTTACCAACTGCACCGACAATAATATCGGCTTGTTTCACAAGCTCAGGTAAGTTTTGTGTGCGTGAATGGCAAATCGTTACTGTTGCATTCGCTTGCAAAAGCATCATTGCCATTGGTTTACCTAAAATTGCTGAACGACCGACTACAACCGCATGTTTACCAGCAATTTCGATATTGTTTTCTTTTAAAATGGTCATGATGCCTGCAGGAGTCGCTGAACCATATGCAGCTTCACCCATAGCCATACGGCCAAAACCAAGACAAGTTACACCATCAACATCTTTAGCTAATGAGATTGCATCGAAACATGCACGCTCATCAATTTGCTCTGGAACTGGATGTTGTAAAAGAATGCCGTGTACATCTGGGTTAGCATTAAGTTTTTCAATTTCAGCTAATAATTGTTCTGTTGTCGTTTCTTGTGGCAATTCAATTTTTAAAGAGTCCATGCCTACTCGACGGCAAGCATTTCCTTTCATGCGTACATAAGTTGCAGATGCACCATCATCCCCAACTAAAATAGTCGCCAAAATTGGGGTACGACCTGTTTTAGCTTTTAAAGCTTCAACACGTACTGACAAATTTTCTTCAATTTGCTTTGCTAATGCGCGACCGTCTAAAACCAATGCCACAGCACATCTCCAAGGTAGACATGAATTTAATGTGCCAATAATACATGATTATTTGGACAAATTTATTCTAGATGTTGCTTTTATGTTCATCTTATCTCAAAACAGTATTGTTTTTTTTGTAAAGGTTGCTAATATGTGCATCACCAAATGTAGGCGGGGTGGCAGAGTGGTCATGCAGCGGACTGCAACTCCGTGGACGCCGGTTCGATTCCGACCTCCGCCTCCAAATTTGGTAAAGCCCGGGTGGTGAAATAGGTAGACACAGGGGATTTAAAATCCCCCGCCCACAAAGCGTGCCGGTTCGAGTCCGGCCCCGGGCACCATTTTCTAGTACAGAAATTGGTGTCATAAAGAATCCAGCGAAAGCTGGTTTTTTTATGTCTAAAAAAAGGATACTTATTAGCATCCCTTTCTCGCCCCATATATTTAAGCAGTTTTTTGCTTATCTTTTTCAGGTGTTAAATTCGCATCCAACACCAATTGATAACCTCGACTAGAATCTACTTTATATTCTGCATTTTTAATTGAATCTACAAAAATCCAATCCGACAGCACCTGCTTATCATCTAGTGTAACCATCAAATAACCCCGCTGATTTAAATTACAATATGCCAATTCATCGATAAGCGTCGTAAAGGCAAATTCAAATTGCTGCAACTGAGCTAGCGGAATACTTAAATATTTTTCAAGACCCGGTGAAGAAACCGAACTTGTCGCCAGTTCAACCCCGACATATTCACCCTTTTGGCTATATAAGTAAGATGTCCACGCATTATGGGTATCGCCTGCCAAAACAATAATTTTCTTATTAAACTCTGCCAATTTAGTGTAAAAGAACTCTCGCTCAGCATAGTAACCATCCCAAGCATCAAGGTTATATGGAACTAAAGTTGTGACTCGAGCTTTTTCTTGAACAGTTAAAGTTGGATCACCCTGCTCTAATCGTAATTTTAATGTGACTAATTCTGTAATTTGCGCATTCATTTTAGCTAACGTATCTGGCGATGTTCCGCCTGAAGTAATTTGCCCCAGCGATGCCAACAACTCAGCAGGAATCCACATTTTACTCATTAAGACTTGCTGTCCCACAACATTCCATGTTGCAGTTGAACTTTGTAAGAGACCTACTATATTTTTCTCTTTACTACCTAATAACCACTCACGCTGAGTTTCACCCATTAAGGTCCGCATTGGATTAGTCAAATCTGCTTGGAATTTTGCAATATCCAAACCATTTGCTGTTATATACTTGCCATAATCCAACTGCTCATCACGGGCAATAATGCGAGTATCTAACATCATTAAATTGACAAGCCCCCCAAAATCAAACCGGCGATAAATCTTAGTATGCTGATCATCGATAGGACGGATAGGCATCCATTCAAAATAAGCTTGTAAAGCCGCTAGCTTTCTTTCTAAAAACTTACCTTCATTCTTTGCTTTTGGAGTTTCTTCCGTATGATTCTCAGCCCCTTCACGCCAAGTATCATTTGCTAACTCATGGTCATCCCAAATTACAATAAAAGGATGACGCTGATGAGCGGCCTGTAAGTCTTTATCTTGACGATACAGCGCATAACGCTTGCGATAACCATCTAACTCAATAATTTCTTTATTATTATCGGACGGTAAAGTACGGCCCAGCTTTGCAGCATCTTCTGTCGCATAGCCATCAGCCCCATATTCATAAATATAATCGCCCAAATGAATCACTACATCCACGTTCTGTTTTGCCATTTCACGATAAACGTAAAAATAACCCGCAGGATAATTAGAACAAGAACATACTGCAAAGCTAACCTTATTAGTAGTTACAGGTAAAGTTTTAGTTTGCCCTATTGGCGAGACTTTACTACCAAATCGAAAGCGATAATAATAAGTCGTACCTGCTTGTAGACCTGTTGCATCCACCTTCACGGTAAAATCGTCAGTTTTAGTCGTTTGAACCGTACCAGTCTTTAAATTCTGCTTGAACTGATCATCGGTAGCAATTTCCCAAGTCACCTTAAGAGGTGCACTAAGGTCTACTGGTGTTAAACGCGTCCATAAAATTACTTTATCTTGCAATGGGTCGCCGCTCGCAACTCCATGTAAAAAATCTGCTTGTGTTTCTGAACCCTCCTCCTCATCGGAACCATCATTACACCCCGTAAAAGCTACAGGCAAAGATAGCGCCCCAAAACCGAACAGACTCTTTTGAATTAATTCTCGGCGTGAAATTTTCTCTGACATAAAATTACCTAAGTTTTAAGCAATGAGTGTCTTAAATTTAGGTAGATAAGATGAACAACTGATCTCAGTTTAATGAACAAATCATGACACAAATTGGTCAATTTATATAAATACCAACAAGAACTGATTGAAAATAAAGCAAACTCTCTGATTTTCTCTTGCCAATCGCGCACTTGTCCTCTATTATTGCGCACATGCCCGGGTGGTGAAATAGGTAGACACAGGGGATTTAAAATCCCCCGCCCACAAAGCGTGCCGGTTCGAGTCCGGCCCCGGGCACCATTTTCAAATATTGAATTTGGTGCTACAAAGAATCCAGCGTATGCTGGTTTTTTTATGCCTAATCAAAATGAATTTTATGATAAGAATATTATTACTCGTTTGCACTACCCTTTTTATAACAAAGGTTTACGCCACAGATCTTTTCTCTGGTACCCTTTCTTTCAAAGACAACAATTGGTATTTTTCACGTTGCTCTATTACCAAAGATGATTATTTAGTTAAAGCACCCGAACAGATAATAGATAAATTTAAAACGCTGGAACAAAAAAGAGAAACTTATTGGGTCAGTTTGTTAGCGGACGCAGATTATCAAGAGAATGGTGTTTTAGTTTTAAAAGTTAAAGAAATAGACGAAATACATTTAAAGGCATCTTGCCACTTGTTAGATGTATTTGAAGATATTGAAAATCGAGAGTAATCACCACTCTCGATTCATCACCAGCTCTTCCATTTCTAGATCTAAATATCCAGCTTCCTGTGCTACCATCATCATTGCTTCAGCAATATAGTCAGCAGCACTATCATCTAACGAAGAATCTAGATCTTCGAACTGAGGTTTCATTTCATTAATTTCAATCACAGTCTGATGAGCATATCGATAGATATCCTGCTCAGCTAAGGCAGGCTTCTGAACTTTTTTAGCAAATTGTTCAATGAGCTGCTTTAGTTCAGCGACCAAAATATCTGGATAATATTCATCATCAAACATCGGGAGAAGTAAGTCTTCGAACATACAAAAGTTTACACAACAGCAAAAACTTGCCGCTTATAACATATTTTCAAAAGAATAACGATATTTTTCCCTGACTCAATCATCTAGCTCATTAAATTAATGAGTTACTACCTGATTTTATAAAGCCTACTTTGCTAGGCTTGTATCATCGCCTTCCAAACTAGAATTGCATCAGTCATTGCTTTGACATCATGCGCTCTAACAATGCATGCTCCTTGCTGAATACTAAGCAAATGCCCCGCAACGCTTCCTACCGCACGCTGATCTGCAGTTGCACCCTTTAATGCTTCACCAATAAAACGTTTACGAGATAGGCCAGATAAAATCGGATAACCCATTTCACCAAGCTTCCAAAATTCTTTTAATAGTCTTAAATTTTGCTGCGCATTTTTTGCAAAACCAAACCCAGGATCAATAATAATATTATGTTTTTTCACGCCCGCATTTAAAGCTTCATTCACGCGCTGCTGGAGTTCCGCTATAACATCTAAGGTTACGTCCGTATATTGGTCTAACTGATTCATTGTAGTCGGCTCACCACGCATATGCATGATCACTACGGGTATATCCAGATCTGCTGCCGTTTTTAAAGCATTGGGACGAGTAAGCGCACGTACATCATTCCAAATATGTGCTCCTGCTTCTTTCGCTGCACGAATAACATCAGGCTGACTTGTATCAATTGATAGAACAATATTATGTTTAGCTAAAGCTTCAACTACGGGCACAACTCTTCGTATTTCTTCTTCTACGCTTACTTCAGATGCTCCTGGACGGGTAGACTCACCACCAATATCAATAATGGTAGCACCTTGCTCTACCATGGCTAGTGCATAAGCAATCGCTTGATCTACTTGATTATGCTTTCCACCATCACTAAAAGAATCTGGTGTGACATTTAATATGCCCATAACGTGAGGCTGTGATAGATCTAACTGAAGCTGTCCACACTGTAAAATCTGTTGAGGCAAAGGCATTAGTTGCATAAAAAGCTCCAGTTTAAAATCAGGCTGTATTTTAGCAATTATCCTCTATATATGGTGTTGATTTGTTTTTAGCTTTTAACAAACTCAAGCCCATAAAAAAAGCCACATGACTGTGGCTTTTTTAATTAACTAATTATTAGTTCATTGCTGGCAATGGTGGTGGTGTAGATGGACCATCTTTTGGTGGTTCAAATGCAGCCACTGGATTTTCAGCAACATATACTTTAGGCGGTTGTGGCTCACGGCCTTCCATAATGTCACGGATTTGATCACGATCAATAGTTTCCCATTCCATCAAAGCTTTTACCATCGCATGTGCAATATCTTTATTACCTTCTAAGATATTACGTGCAACTTTATATTGCTCATCAAGAATACGACGTACTTCTTCATCAACTAACTGTTGAGTTGCTTCAGAAATCGTACGGCTTCCCACATTACCAAAGAAACCATTTTGGTTTTCATCTTCGTAAACCATTACACCCATTTTGTCAGACATACCGTACTTCGTAACCATTGCACGTGCCATTTTAGTAGCTCGCTCAAAGTCATTTGAAGCACCAGTAGATTGCTGTTGGATAAATACTTCTTCAGCAATACGACCACCAAACAAAATTGCAATTTCGTTTAGCATCTTGTCTTTATAGTGGCTAATTTGGTCTTGTTCAGGTAACTGCCAAGTTACACCTAAAGCCCAACCACGCGGCATAATCGTTACTTTATGAACAGGATCTGTACCCGGTAAAATCTCGGCAACAATCGCATGACCCGCTTCATGATAAGCAGTTGCACGACGTTCTTCTTCACTTAAAACCATCGATTTACGCTCTGGTCCCATGTAGATTTTGTCTTTTGCATCTTCAAAGTCATGCATGTCAACAGTGTTCTTATTACGGCGTGCAGCAAATAATGCAGCTTCGTTAACCAGGTTTGCCAACTGTGCACCAGAGAAACCTGGAGTACCACGAGATAGAACTTTAACATCCACACCCGTAACTGAAGGTAATTTTTTCAAATGTACATTCAGAATCTGCTCACGACCACGAATGTCAGGTAAACCTACCATTACTTGACGGTCAAAACGACCTGGACGTAATAATGCTTTATCCAAGACATCAACACGGTTCGTCGCAGCAATTACGATTACACCTTCGTTACCTTCAAAACCATCCATCTCTACAAGCATTTGGTTCAAGGTTTGTTCACGTTCATCATGACCACCACCTGTACCTGAACCACGATGACGTCCTACTGCATCAATCTCGTCAATAAAGATAATACAAGGCGCATGACGCTTCGCTTGCTCAAACATATCACGGACACGGGACGCACCCACACCCACGAACATTTCGACAAAGTCAGAACCTGAAATGCTGAAGAAAGGAACTTTAGCTTCACCAGCAATTGCTTTGGCTAATAACGTTTTACCAGTACCCGGAGGACCAACCATAAGTACGCCACGAGGAATGGTAGCGCCCAAACGTTTGAATTTTGCAGGGTCTTTTAAGAAATCTACAATTTCAACAACTTCTTGTTTTGCTTCATCACAGCCGGCAACGTCAGAAAAATTAACTTTGATTTGGTCTTCAGAAAGCATTTTTGCTTTCGACTTACCAAAACTCATCGGTCCATTTTTTCCGCCTGCACCACCACCCATGTTACGCATAAAGAACATGAATAACAGAATGATTAACAGTACAGGGAAACTAGCAATGAGAAGTTGCATCAAAATGCCTTGACGTTGAGGAGCTGTTCCCTCTACAACAACATTTTGCTTATTTAAGCTCGGCATAAGCTCAGTGTCTTCAACTTGCGGACGAACAGTTTCAAACTGTGATCCGTTAGTTTTTTCACCATTAATATTTAAACCGTCAATTGTGACTTGCTTAATTTGGCCAGCATTCACCGCTGCAACGAAATCTGAGTATTTCATCGCAGTAGGCTTATTGCGGTCACTGATATTACTGAAAATTAAAATCAGAACACCAAGTATTATTAGCCACAATACGGCATTCTTGAAGTAATCGCTCAAAGCTTTATTCCCATATCGATCTAATTTGATCATGCCCAATCTTGGCTGATCGTCATAAAAACAGCAACTGTATTGCTTGCGGATAACCTAAAAGTACAAAATGCACAATTTTTAGGAGCTTGGCAAGTAAACTTTATTGCAATGCTTTCTTACGCCCTTGTCCAACCAAAAAAACTTCTTTAGAGCGCGCCCGAGAAGCTGCTGGTTTTGCTGTCTTTAACACATCAAAACTATCAACCACTTGTTTGCGAAACTCATCGAATCCTGCGCCTTGGAACACTTTAACCACAAACTGTCCATTAGGTCCAAGAACCTTTTGAGCAAAATCTAAAGCCAGTTCACATAAGTAAATCTGTCTAGGTTGATCAACAGCCCTATTACCTGATGTATTGGGGGCCATATCAGAAATTACAATGTCTACTTGTCGCCCATTTAAAATATTTAACAATTTTTCAAATACAGCTTCTTCTCTAAAGTCGCCTTGTAAGAAAGTGACATCAGGCAAAGCATCCATGGGCAAAATATCGGAAGCAATCACTAAACCTTTGCTACCCACAAGTTTTCCAGCAATTTGAGACCAGCTACCAGGAGCTGCACCCAAATCGACTACCGTCATGCCTGGCTTGATCAACTTATATTTTTCCTGGATTTCAAGAAGTTTATATGCTGCTCGCGCACGATACCCTTCCTTTTGTGCTTTTTTTACAAAAGGATCGTCTAGATGTTCCCTCATCCACGCACGACTACTTTTCGACAATTTCTGGTTTGTAATGCGTGTTGCCATAACTCACTAAATATCAAAAAAACTTCTGATCGTTCATTGTACGTGAAAATTACTCTCATTACAGTACGGATGTAGCGTAATCTCACCAAGTTTTACAGTTTTTTTCCAATAATGTTGATCGATTATTTATACAGTTTTTCGTACATCTGAATTTAAGTTTTTTGCTATACTAAGTCGTTTTTAAAATCAGGTATTTTTAATGGCCGCTTTATCTATCCATGAACGTAAACGTTTACGTCAAATTGGTCATGTGCTTAATCCGGTTGTCATGATTGGTGGACAAGGCTTAACAGATGCTGTTATCGAAGAAACTCTTCGTGCTTTAAACGACCACGAACTTATTAAAGTTAAAGTTGCTGGTGAAGACCGTGAAGCACGTACTGCTGTGATTGATGCAATTGTAGAAGCGACTGGCGCAGAAGCTGTGCAAAAGATTGGTAAAATTGTTTTACTTTACAAAAAAGCAGCTAAGCAAAACCAGCATTTGTCTAATCTTGTTCGCCACGCTCATTTAGCAAACTAATTTGATTTGACAAACTATGGCAAGTTACGAACTTTCAGCTTTTGATCGTTTTCATGCTGTTTCTGTTGTTGGCGCAATTGAACAGCAAGGACCGCACACCTTAAATGTCGGTTTTTGGATTCGTGATCCAAATCAACTCATTGTCTGGCCCCAAGAAGTCGCGGCTCATCCGCGTCAGGATTTTTTGTGGGAAGAAACTTGTTTCGAAATTTTTGTTGGCGTGCATGATGAAGATTATTATCGGGAAATTAACCTTTCCCCTTCTCAAGCATGGCAGTCTTATCAGTTTGAAGAATATCGCTATCCAGAAAGTATACCTCCCCTTGCTGCTTACGATATCGAACTGAACCATCTCAAACGTACTCATTATGGCTTAAATGTTAGTCTTGATTTGGGGCAATTTATGCAACAGCATCGCTTGAAATGGTCAAACCTTTATTTAGGTTTAACTGCAGTTTTAAAAACCCAAGAAGGTATGCAGTACTATGCAATGCAGCATAGTGGAAAAAGTGCAGATTTCCATAATAAGCGTGACTGGTTACATCAGTTTTAAAAAATAAAAAAGCGAGAAATTAATTCTCGCTTTTTTATAGCTGGCTAAAAGCTAAGATCGTTAGTTATCTCGTGCTTTATTCCAGGCTTCAACTGCATTATTTTTAGTACGCTTAATACTTTCACTTAAAGAATCTTTGTGCTTCAAAGAAATCTGGCTAATATCACCTTTTAATTCTTTACTGACTTTAGTCAAATCTTCGATAAGCGCGTTAATTTCTGCTTTCAAAGCATTTTTAAGTTCAGAAAGTCCTTCTTGTGAAGTGCTAAACTGAGCTTTAATCACATCAAGACGTTGTAGAATATCTTGTTTAATTTGAACAAATTGATTTTGAATATTCTTGTTTAACTCATGAGTTTCAGCTTCAATTTTTTCTTGAGTTTCACTTAAAACTTCTTTGACCTGCTCTTGAGTTTCAGTGATAGCTTCTTTCACCTGAGTTTTCGCTTCTGTAGCAACTTCTTTAATCTGCTCAGTTTTCTCGGCAACACTTTCTTTTACTTGCGCAGTTTTAGCAGTTACTGTTCTTTTCGCTTTAGTTGTAGTAGCAGCTACGGTTTCTTTCACTTCATTCACCTCGGCTTTTACCGAATCAACTACTGCTTGAGCTTTCTCGCTCACATCTTTTGAAACTTGATCATTACTCATGCTATTTCCTCATATTGTTTATTTTTTAACTAGCAATACAATAAATCCAGTTCTAAAAATTCAGCCAGCAAATTGTTAGACAATTTATCAAAAGTAACTGATTCGGATGAGCGGATAATTTTTTTGTAAAAATCAAGCAATGAATTATGTTTTTTAGCAGAAAATAAATAGACTTTTTGAGGTTCCATGCGTATAATGCGCTGTTAAGTTACAAGCGAGCAGACCGATAGGGAGGGGCATGTTTTATCACAACATCGCCTATCTTTTTTGGGTCTACTCGCTTTTTTACAGCCGAAATTCAGGAGCTTTGGTTTGAGCACCCCCGCCATTTTAGCCCTCGCAGATGGAACGATCTTTAAAGGAACGTCAATCGGCGCAACGGGAAGTACGACTGGAGAAGTCGTTTTTAACACAGCCATGACAGGCTATCAAGAAATTTTGACTGACCCAAGTTATGCACAACAAATTGTGACATTAACTTACCCTCATATCGGAAACACTGGCTGCAACGCAGAAGACGTTGAATCTGGTCGTATCCATAAAGTATGGGCGAATGGTTTAATTATTCGTGACCTTCCTCTACTACACAGTAACTTCCGTGCTGAGCAGTCTTTGAGTGAATATTTGCAAGAACACAATGTTGTTGCAATCGCGGATATTGATACACGTAAATTAACACGTATTTTGCGTGACAAAGGTGCACAAAATGGTTGCATCCTTGCTGGCGAAAATATTACTGAAGAAGAAGCAATTGCCAAAGCTCGTGCTTTTGGTGGCTTAAACGGTTTAGACCTTGCAAAAGAATGTTGTGATCCAACTGGTTTTGAATGGTCTGAAGGTTCATGGACTCTAGGCCAAGGCTTCTCTCAACCTGAATTAAAATATCATGTAGTTGCATACGATTACGGTGTCAAAACCAACATCTTGCGTATGCTTGCAGACCGCGGTTGCAAATTAACCGTTATACCTGCAGAAACTCCGGCTGAAAAAGTATTGGCACTTAATCCGGATGGCGTATTCCTTTCAAATGGCCCTGGCGATCCAGCTGCTTGTGATTATGCAATCGAAGCTGTAAAAACTATTGTTGAAACCACAACATTACCTGTATTTGGTATTTGCTTAGGCCACCAAATCTTGGCACTCGCTTCTGGTGCAAAAACTGTAAAAATGAATCATGGTCACCACGGTGCTAACCACCCTGTACAAAATCTTGAAGATGGTACAGTGATGATTACTTCACAAAACCATGGTTTCGCTGTAGATGCTGAAACTTTACCGGCTAACTTAAAAGCAACGCATAAATCATTGTTCGATGGCACCTTACAAGGGATTCACCGTACAGACAAACCAGCTTTCAGCTTCCAAGGTCACCCTGAAGCAAGCCCAGGTCCACATGATTGTGCCCCATTGTTCGATCATTTCATCGAACTTATCGAAGCATCTAAACAGTAATTAAGGAGCGAATAATGCCTAAACGTACGGATATTAAAAGCATCTTAATTATTGGTGCTGGCCCGATTGTGATTGGTCAGGCATGTGAGTTTGACTACTCAGGTGCTCAAGCGTGTAAAGCACTTCGTGAAGAAGGCTACCGTGTTATTTTGGTTAACTCTAACCCAGCAACCATTATGACAGACCCTTCAATGGCTGATGCAACTTATATTGAGCCAATTACTTGGCAAACAGTTGCACAGATTATTGAAAAAGAACGTCCAGATGCAGTATTGCCAACTATGGGTGGCCAAACTGCGTTGAACTGTGCTCTTGCACTTGATGAGCACGGCGTTCTTGAGAAATATAATGTTGAATTAATTGGTGCAACTAAAGACGCAATTGAGAAAGCCGAAGATCGTAAACTCTTCGATATCGCTATGCGTAAAATTGGCTTGGAATGTCCAAAAGCTGCCATTGCTGAAACAATGGAAGAAGCTTTAGAAATCCAGTCACGCTTTGGTTTCCCAGTAATTATCCGTCCATCATTCACAATGGGTGGTTCGGGTGGCGGTATTGCATATAACCGTGAAGAATTCCTTGAGATTTGTGAACGTGGTTTTGACCTCTCTCCTACTCACCAGTTATTGATCGATGAATCTTTAATTGGTTGGAAAGAATACGAAATGGAAGTTGTTCGTGACAAAAACGACAACTGTATTATCGTATGTGCCATCGAAAACTTCGACCCAATGGGCGTACACACTGGTGACTCAATTACTGTAGCACCAGCTCAAACATTAACTGACAAAGAATACCAATTGATGCGTAATGCTTCAGTTGCAGTTCTTCGTGAAATTGGTGTTGAAACAGGTGGTTCTAACGTCCAGTTCGGTATTAACCCGAAAGACGGACGTATGGTTGTGATCGAGATGAACCCTCGTGTATCTCGTTCATCTGCACTTGCTTCTAAAGCAACAGGTTTCCCGATTGCTAAAATCGCAGCAAAACTTGCTGTTGGTTATACCCTTGATGAATTGAAAAATGACATCACTGGTGGCGTGACTCCTGCAAGCTTCGAACCATCAATTGACTATGTTGTAACGAAGATTCCTCGTTTTAACTTCGAGAAATTCCCGCAAGCTGAACCAGTTCTTACCACTCAGATGAAATCTGTTGGTGAAGTGATGGCAATTGGCCGTAACTTCCAAGAATCTGTACAAAAAGCATTACGTGGTCTTGAAGTTGGTGTAAGCGGTTTTGATGAAAAAATCGAAGCTGGTGCAACAAATGCAAAAGAAATTATTCTAAAAGAACTTAAAGTTCCGGGTCCTGAGCGTATCTGGTATGTAGCGGACGCTTTCCGTCATGGTTTCTCTTTAGATGAAGTTTTTGAAGCGACTAAGATTGACCGCTGGTTCCTTATTCAGATTCAAGACATCGTTAAAACTGAAGCTCAAGTGAAAACTTTAGGTTTTGGTGACTTAAACGCTGACAACATCCGTTCGTTCAAGCGTAAAGGTTTATCTGACCTTCGTATTGCTCACCTCATGGGCATTTCACAAAAGCAATTCCGTAAACAACGTTGGAACTTGGGTGTTTATCCAGTTTACAAACGCGTTGATACATGTGCAGCAGAGTTTGAATCTGGTACTGCATACATGTATTCAACTTACGATGAAGAATGTGAAGCAAATCCATCAAACCGTGACAAGATCATGGTCATTGGTGGTGGTCCAAACCGTATTGGTCAAGGTATCGAATTTGACTACTGCTGTGTACACGCTGCATTAGCTATGCGTGAAGACGGTTACGAAACAATCATGGTGAACTGTAACCCTGAAACTGTTTCTACCGACTATGACACATCTGACCGTCTATACTTCGAACCTGTAACACTTGAAGATGTACTTGAAATCGTACGTACAGAGAAACCTAAAGGCGTAATCGTACAGTACGGCGGTCAAACTCCGCTTAAATTGGCACGTGCTTTAGAAGAAGCAGGCACTCCAATTATCGGTACATCACCAGATGCGATTGACCGTGCTGAAGACCGTGAACGTTTCCAACAAATGATTCAACGTTTACAGCTTCGTCAACCAAACAACAGCATTGTAAAATCTGCTGAAGAAGGTATTTCTGAAGCTGCAAAAGTAGGTTATCCGCTTGTTGTTCGCCCATCTTATGTATTAGGTGGTCGTGCAATGGAAATCGTATATAACGAAGAAGAACTTAAACGTTACCTTCGTGAAGCAGTTCAAGCATCTAATGAAGCCCCTGTTCTTCTTGACCGTTTCCTAGATGACGCAACTGAAGTTGATGTTGACTGTGTATCTGACGGTAAAGACGTTGTGATCGGCGGCATCATGCAGCATATCGAACAAGCGGGTATTCACTCAGGTGACTCTGCATGTTCAATTCCTCCTTATTCTTTATCTAAAGAAATTCAGGATGAAATGCGTCGTCAAACAATTGCGATGGCGAAAGAACTTGGCGTTGTTGGCTTGATGAACGTTCAGTTCGCTGTAAAAGGTGACGATATTTACGTTCTAGAAGTTAACCCACGTGCTTCACGTACAGTTCCATTCGTATCTAAGTGTATTGGTGATTCTTTAGCGAAAGTTGCTGCGCGCTGTATGGCAGGTCAATCTCTTGAGTCTCAAGGATTTACTAAAGAAATCATTCCAACTCACTTTGCTGTGAAGGAAGCCGTTTTCCCATTCGCTAAATTCCAAGGCGTAGACCCTATGCTTGGACCTGAGATGAAATCTACAGGTGAAGTGATGGGCGTAGGTAAAACATTTGGTGAAGCATTCTATAAAGCTGTTTTAGGCTCAAATGAACGCTTACCTGGTTTACCAACTGAAGGCGAAGTAAAGCATGCTTTCTTATCAGTACGTGAATCTGACAAGAAATATATCGCTGATATCGCTAAGAAATTAGTTGAATATGGCTTCAAGCTTGTTGCAACAGGTGGTACTTACCAAGTGCTTAAAGAAGCAGGTTTAGAATGCGAATCTGTAAATAAAGTTACTGAAGGTCGTCCACATATTGTTGACCGCTTGAAAAATGGTGAAATACACCTTATTGTCAATACCACTGAAGGTAAACAGGCTCAATATGACTCTGCAATGATTCGTCGTGCTGCCCTACAAGGCAAAGTGTATTACACAACGACCATCAATGGCGCAGAAGCTGTTTGCCAAGCCTTTGCTGTGAAATTGCCAATGGATGTATACCGCTTGCAAGATTTAACTGTAGGTTAATTTTTTTACCGATAAGTCCCGTCACCTTATCGGTGGCGGGATTTTTTCATTTTTTTAACTGTGTTTTCTCAACTTAAGAGGGACCGAAATGCAACGTTATCCAATGACCCCTGAAGGTAAAATCGCCTTAGAGAAAGAATTACAACATCTGAAATCTGTTGAACGTCCACGTATTACTCAAGCAATTGCTGAAGCACGTGAACATGGGGACTTAAAAGAAAATGCAGAATACCATGCTGCTCGTGAACAGCAAGGTTTCTGTGAAGGACGCATCCAAGATATCGAAGGAAAATTGGGTGCTTCACAAGTCATCGATGTTAAGGACTTAGAACAAAACGGTCGTGTTGTATTCGGTGTTACGGTAACGATTGAAAACCTTGATACTGAAGAACGCAAGACTTATAAAATTGTTGGTGATGATGAAGCTGATTTTAAAATCAATAAAATCTCAGTGAACTCACCAATCGCACGTGGCCTTTTGAGCAAGAGTGAAGGTGATGAAGTAAAAATCGTTACTCCTCAAGGCGAAGTGGAATATGAAATCGTAAGTGTAGAATATCTTTAATTTATAAATAGATATACTTAAACTATAAAACCCCTCAATTGAGGGGTTTTTTATATTTCAGACAAATATTAAAAAAGTTCACTATGCATTTTTTAAAAAGCCTGATGCAAAGATTTTAAAAGCATTTAAGGCTTCAGGAAGTACCTGTTCAGGATATTCACTAGAAGCCACCCATAATGCAGCGTTCATGGCAGCCCCATTTAAAAGCACTGCTGCCGCTTCTGGGTCTACAATTTTAATTTGTTCTGCTGTCAATAGCTGTTCAACACACTCACGGGTAGACTGCAGACATCTATTTTGACTTGGCCAATGCGCTGGATCGCCCAGCACTGCAGGTCCATCACGTAACACAATACGCTGAAACTCAGGATTTAAAGCATTTTGAATATAGGTCTGCCCTTCAAGTAGCAATCCTTCCCAAAGATCACCAGGCTGCTCTAAATGCTGCTGGGCATATTCTGCCATCTGTGAATCAATTTGATCGACCACTGCAGCAAATAAACCACGCTTGTCACCAAAATGATGGTACAGCGCCCCACGGGTCAACCCTGCTTCTGCCGTGAGTTTATCCATTGAAGTATCTGTATAGCCATATTCAGCAAATGCACGACGTGCTACTTCAATCAGTTTCTTGCGGGTTTCCGCCATCTTTTGTTCACGAACAGACATGTATTTCACCAGCTAATCATCACAAAAAATTTTAATTGACATACGCCTCGTATGTCAATTATGTTTACATACGAAGCGTATGTGAAACCTGAGCGACATTTACTGATTGGTATTTAAATACTGAAGGAGAACAAACCTGATGAGAACTGCAATATTTCCTAAAGACCGCCATGCCTTATATGAACAGCATGGTTATTCAGCCGCAATTCAATCGAAAGATTTACTCTTTGTTTCAGGACAGGTTGGTAGCCTTGAAGATGGCTCACCTGTACCTGATTTTGAAAAACAGGTGATCCAAGCTTTTAAGAACTTAGCAGAGACACTGAAAGCAGCTGGTTGTACTTTCGATGATATTATTGATGTCACCACCTTTCATACCGATCCAGAACGGCAGTTTGAAAGCATTATGAAAGTTAAAAATCAGATCTTTACACAAAAGCCTTATCCTAATTGGACCGCTGTGGGCGTAACTTGGTTAGCAGGCCTTGATTTTGAGATTAAAGTTATTGCACGTATTCCTCATAATAATTAGTTCAAATTAGCACTTACTTTAACATTCGATTCACTGGCTGGGCTGAGATTATGGGTTCAGCTTGAATCGCAATTCGGTATAATGGCGTATTCTCTTTTTTATATTTCCCTTATGGCTGAAAAGTTAATTGGCTCCCCTGTTCGTCATTGGTGCGAATTTGAGTTTATTTCCAAAACTGTGAGAAATCCAAATATCCATATTAAAGGAAATTATTCTTACTATTCGGCGTATTGGGATCAAGGCTTTGAGCGTTGTGTAGTGCGTTATTTACATGACAAGCCCTCTACTCCAGACAAGCCAATTGATCAGATTTATATTGGTAATTTTGTTTGTTTTGGCGCTGAGTGTGTGATCATGATGGGTGGTAATCAACTTCACAGACCAGACTGGGTTTCAACTTTTCCTTTTGATACTCGTAGTTTTTTGGCAGCGGGTGATACTGTTATTTCTGATGGCTGCTGGATTGGTAGCCGTGCAATGATTATGCAAGGTGTCAAACTCGGTGAAGGCGCAGTGGTCGCCACTGGAGCCGTAGTAACTAAAGATGTTCCTCCCTATGCAATTGTAGGTGGAGTGCCTGCGAAAATTATTAAATATCGCTTTCCTCAAGAACAAATCGACAAACTACTTGCTTTAAAACTTTATGATTTAGATGAGAAGCAAATTTTGAAAATACGTGAATATCTTCAAACTGACGATATTGATGCTTTATCTACACATATAAAAAATTTGCGCAATTTATAAAAATTTATCTAAAAAATTTGTTGTTATAAAATCACAAATGATTACGTGCTTGAATTTAAATCGTCAAAAAATAAGTATAAAGTATTAATAAATAAGCATCATTACAATAAGGAAAATACTCATGTTATATCAACATATTTTGGTACCAATTGACGGTTCTGAAACTTCTATGGTCGCCATGAAAGAGGCCATTAAGCTGGGAAAAGCGTTAAATAGTAAAATTACAGTTGTACAAGTGATGGCACTTGACCCATTTATTGCTGATGTCTACGTAAAAACTGGCCAAACTAATGAGTTGATTGAACGTACAAGAACTTATTTGCTCGACATTTTAGAAAAAGCAAAACAAGAATTTGCCAATGAAGGCGTTACCGTTGAAACAAAACTGCTAGAAGGTTTTGTTGTACATGAGGAAATCATTCAGGCTGCTCAAGACTTAAATGCAGATCTGATTGTCATGGGTTCTCATGGCCGCACGGGAGTCCGAAAACTCGTGTTGGGAAGTGTTGCACAAAAAGTTTTATGGGAAAGCCATATTCCTGTGTTAATTGTTCGCTAAAGTGAGACGCCTGTCTGGCTAAAGTGAGCAAGATAGGCTTCTATTTCTTAAAAGGCATAACCTCTTCACGCGATTGCTCAACCGTTATTGTTTTTTTACTTTTGAAAGCTTCCCAAGAATAATTATTATAATTTAATTGCCATAAATAATATGGTTGTCCCACATCTTTAAATTGAATGTTTAGTATCATCCATGCCTCATCATGACAATGGGGCGATTTTTTATAATCTTGTTCTGAAAAACATGCTCGAATCATTTCTCGTGAAGAAAAAGCAATATCTTTTAGTGCAACTTGATACTCCCCATGAGGTTTGAGCTTAATGAAGTCAGCATTTTCTTCAAAACGCCCTCCTCCTGAGTAACCCGTAAACCATCTATTAACTACTGCGATTGCAAACTCATTTTTATTTAAGGGATATAAAGCTGGAAAGATTTGTAATCCATCTGGTCCCAAATCATCGTTATGAGGCTCTTTATTATGATGTTGATAATCTTTAAAGTCCCATTGATCAACTACTTTATATTGATTATTTTGCTTCTTAACCTGAACAATTTGTGGACTTTCATCTATTAGGTAATAAATCGAATCTTGCGTATTTTTTCCCTTCCACAGGATAGCTTCACCACTGCATTTCTGTCTCAGTTGCTTGCATATCAAATCTATGTCTTGCTGAGAAGCCTTTATATTTATAAAAGGGCGAATTCAAACATGAGGTGCGACAGTTTCAAAAGCCATATGATAATCAACAAGCTGAGCAAATTTCTCTAATGGTGTAAGCCAATCTAACGCCTTTCTAGGACGAGTATTCAGTGACATGGCAACTTGATTTAAATAATGCTGATCTGCCTGATTTAAATCAATCCCTTTAGGTAAATATTGCCTAATTAAACCATTCATATTTTCGCATGTGCCTTTTTGCCAAGGTGAATGTGGGTCACAGAAATATACATCTATGCCTAAATCTTCTTCGAGTATTTTATGTTCTGACATCTCGCGTCCACGGTCATAGGTCAACGTTTTACGCAGTTCTGCAGGTAAATATTTCAGAGCTTCAGTTAAAGCCTTGCGCACTGATTCTGCCTTTGCATCAGGTAATGTTGCCAAGATACAGAGCCGTGTATTTCGTTCAATAAGTGTTGCTATCGAACTTTTATTGTCTTTACCTTTAATTAAATCAGCTTCCCAATGACCCGGTATTTTTCTTTCTTGAACTTCGGCTGGGCGCTCATGAATAGTTTTAATATCCTGTAATATAGAATCTTTTTTAGGTTCACCGTTAGCTTTTCGCTTTTTATTTTCATGACGCAGACAGGATAATAAGTCTTTTTTCAACTCACCCTTGGGTAATGCTCGTATCGTTGAATAAATCGTTGTATGGCTTACATTCATTGTTTGATCCAAATCAGGAAATGTCTTTAAACGCTTTGCTATTTGCTGAGGAGACCATAAACAACGGATCGCTTCAACAATAAATTTCCAGAGGATTGAATCGATTTTGAGTTTTCTGTGACCACGTCTACGTCTAGCGAAGGTGTTATCAGAAGCATATCGAGCTTGATAAACGTCATTGATGCTATTTCTTTTAAGCTCACGATAGATCGTACTAGGATGTCTTTTAATGAGTTCAGCAAATTTTCTGGCTGAAAAGCCTTCTTTTCTTGACTCAAGCATTAATGCAGTACGATCTTCAAAGTTAAGATGATGGTATGACAATTTTATATACTCCATAAACCCTTTAAATTAATTAGGTGGTTTATGTCGCACTTCAAGTTTTACTCTGCC
>NZ_JAKTIG010000028.1:0-47691 GCF_027855145.1 Acinetobacter sp. AOR18_HL | reverse complement strand
GGGACTGTTCTAAATTTTGTGTAAGTACTTAATTTTCATTTATCCTTCAGAGGATAATTACAAAAGGTACTTCACATGGATGAAGCAACAATCAAAAGTATGGCTGCCGAATTGGCTAAAGGTCTAAAAACACCAGAAGACTTAAACCAAATGACAGCAGTCTTTAAAAAATTCATGATTGAAACTGCACTCAATACTGAACTTTCAGACCATCTCGGTTATGAAAAGCATCAGCCCAAGAAAGGCTCAAATAGCCGTAATGGGTTTAGTTCTAAAACCATTACAACTCAAGATGGACAACTGGCTTTAGATATTCCCCGTGATCGAGAAGGTTCATTTGAGCCACAAATTATCAAAAAGCACCAAACACGCATCACCAGTATGGATGACCAAATCCTCTCACTGTATGCAAAAGGAATGACTAATAGGGAAATTGTAGCCTTCTTCAAAGAAATGTACGATGCCGATGTGTCAGCATCTCTCATCAGCAAAGTTACCGATGCTGTGATTGAGCAAGTGACTGAGTGGCAAAATAGAGCCTTAGATAGCCTTTATCCTGTTGTCTATCTTGACTGTATTGTTGTCAAAGTCCGTCAGCACTCCAATGTGATTAACAAGTCCGTATACCTTGCTTTAGGCATCAATATGGATGGGCAAAAAGAATTACTGGGTATGTGGATTGCTCAGACAGAAGGTGCCAAATTCTGGCTGTCAGTCATGACAGAGCTAAAAAATCGAGGAGTACAGGACATTCTTGTTGCCTGTGTAGATGGATTAAAAGGCTTCCCTGACGCGATAGCCTCTGTTTACCCTCATACTGATATTCAACTGTGTATCGTGCATGTTGTACGCAATAGCCTGAGATTTGTAAGCTGGAAAGACTACAAAGCTGTTACGTCGGGTCTGAAAGCGATTTATCAGGCAAGTACAGAGGAAAATGCTTTAAAATCCCTAGACATCTTCTGTGATCAATGGAATCACCAGTATCCCAAAATTGGAGAATCCTGGCGGGCCAATTGGGAAAATATCCGAACGATCTTTAGCTATCCAGCCGAAATACGTCATGCAATTTATACAACAAATGCGATTGAGTCGTTGAATAGCGTAATACGCCATTCAACGAAGAAAAGGAAAATCTTTTCATCTGATGACTCAGTAAAGAAGGTCATTTACTTAGCAACATCAAATGCTGCGAAGAAATGGACGATGCCAATTCAAAATTGGCGTTTAGCAATGAATTGGTTTACGATTCAGTTCGATGATCGATTAAAAGATCATTTATAAAAAATGGAACTTACACAAAATAATTTACAGGCTCCGAACCGTTATTTAGGTGTTCAATAACTGATTCATCAATGTTTTTGATAGCTTCCGCATATAAGACTTCAACTACTTCATCCAATTTTGGAAAGTCACTTTCTTGACGTGCAAAGGATAATGCTTGCTTCGCTACAGACAAGTTAAGTTCTATTTGCTTATGGATGATAAGAAGGAAAAACCGAGCAATATTGCTCTGAAAATGCATGAAATCAATCATGTAATAAATCGCAACCAATACAGTGTCTTTAGTGATTGGTTTGAGCTTTAAGATGGACATATATCCCTCAACATAGGAACTTTATATTCCTATGTTGAATGATCGTAAGTACTTAATTTTGAGTAGGTTCCAGAACTAAATATCTAACCCTTCGAAAAGAATGTCATTAATTTTGTTCACTTCTGTTTTTTCAATGTCATCAACTTGAGTAATTTTAATTTTCAAAGCATTGTGGAAACGTTGGGCCCCTTCTCTGGTTAATCGAATTATTTTAGATCTACATGAGCTACTAGACTCAATCAAAGAATCGTACATTTGCACACTAATGAAATCATCACCAAGCACTTGTTGTGCATATTGGATAGCATCTTTGACACTTACTGGTTCAGGCTCACCAAACAAACCTACATTACTGCTATCTATAGCCTGTTTCTCTGCAAATTCAGCTAAAGCTTTAAATAACATACTCATTTTTTTTGAACTGCGGCTATTCTTGGCGAGAAACACGGCGAGCTCAGCAACACCTTCCCCTAGATCCTCAAAAAGCCCTTGCTGCTTTACAAACTCAACAATATCTTGATCATTTTGCTTTGCAGATAAAATGGTATTTGCTGCATCAATAATTGCATTAGCAACACGTTGATCAATGGCTTGCTCCATACCTTCAACGATTTGATCCGATATATCTTGAACATTTCCACGACTTATAGCTTGTGCTTCAATAAATTTAGGCGCAGCAACACCCAACGCATTAAGCATGTTTTGAAGATCTGGTTTTGTATGATCAGCCATCATTTCTAGCAAACGATCATCATTGTACGCTTTACTAAAAATTGCGGCCTTGATTCTGTTTATCAGTGCTTGTGTTGGTTTTTTATCTTTCGTGGTGTACTGGGCTGCTTCCGTATCACCTAATTTAGTCAAAAAACCTTGAATAAACTTTTGATTACTTACTGCTAATAAATCACCGTCTTCACTCGGGTTAAAAAGAGCCAGTAAATTATCATCTAATCGTTTAGCATCAGCTTTAGCTCGTTCTGTAGCTGTAAATGACAACTTATCATCTTGGTTTGCATCAATAGCAAATTGTGCTCTATCAATCTCAGTGGTACGAATACGTATCAATATTGGTTTAGAAATGGCCTGTACTTGCTCAGAACTAAAACCAAAGTAATCGGCTTCATCAATTAACCATTGTTTATACTCATCTGCGGTGCCCTGCTCATATGCAAGCTTGATTGCCATGGTTCGACCGTTTCCTGACTCCACAACTAAATCGTCTCCAGTTATCGGTGCTCCTGTATCTGCCCGCCCTGAGCGGCCAAGGCTTTCGGGATCTAAATCATTAGCGGTTTTATGTACCCATGCTTGTGATGATTCACGGCTACGATCTCGCGGTTGTAATTCTTGAGGATAGTTTGGGTTTTCTGCACCTGTCGCCGTATGAGACGCAATGACTTGATCAATATCGACTAAGGCGAAGACAGTAGAAATCTTTTCCCCTTTGGCTGTCTTAACATTATTAGTTCTGCCCCGTAAAAGCCCTGTTAAGGACTTCGTTGGTTTAAAGAAACTAATCATTTGATCAATTACAATTAAAGGGTCCGTAGCTATTACAGAAGGCGTAATAAATTTAAGTAACATTAAACGCTCTCCTTAACTTTAATTTGGTTAAGCAACTCAGTTACAGCTGGAATTAATAAAGGGTCTTCTAAATTCTTCTCAGCCTCATCTCGAACTTGTTCTAGTATTTCCAAACTTACGCCTACTTGTCCTTCAATGATTGACTTATACAAAGGATTTGAAGTATCCGAAGCTGATAGATTTTGTAGTTCTTCAGGTGTCACCTCTGGTGCTGGTTCAGGCGTCACCTCTGGTGCTGGTTCAGGTGTCACCTCTGGTGCCAGTTCAGGTGTCACTTCTGGTGTTGGCTCAGGTGTCACTTCTGGTGTCGGCTCTGGTGCCGGTTCAGGCGTCACCTCTGGTGCTGGTTCAGGTGTCACCTCTGGTGCTGGTTCAGGTGTCACTTCTGGTGTCGGCTCTGGTGCCGGTTCAGGCGTCACCTCTGGTGCTGGTTCAGGTGTCACCTCTGGTGCCGGTTCTGGTGTCACTACTGGTGTCGGCTCTGGTGTCACCTCCGGTGCCGGTTCAGGTGTCACTTCTGGTGTCGGTTTACTTTTGGAAATAGCTAAATTATCTAATTCAGATTGCAAACTTTCTATTTCTTGCTTTAAAGATGCCAATAAACTCTGCTTTTCCAAAACCCGATTTTCCGCTTCAGCCAAAGCTTTAGCTTTTTCGGCTTTTTTAGCTTGTAAGCGTTTAAAACGATTACTATTTTGGTTAATTAACTTCATGATTCGACCAGCGAGAACAGGAATTGAAATTCCTTCTCCCTGATTAGGCTGAATTGCAGCTGTAATATCGCGATTGTTCATTAAGATCTTCCATGAAATTAATGAATCTGCAGAACTAATTTTCTTTGAAAATCGATCTGGCTTATGAAAAAGGATTGTGAAGTTTTGACCGTCATCAAAATCATAAGTAAGCGCAATTTGAAGTACTTTTTTATGCTTGAAGGGCTTACTTTCAGTAACGTTAATGACTTTAACACCAGTTTTAGAAAACTGATCCATAGCGTGATGCAAAATAGCAGACAGCTGCTCTAAATGCTGGTAATCGACAATAATAGAATCATAATGAGCTTCTTCTACTTCCAGACTAGATAATAGCGTAGGCAACCCATCAAATTTACTTAGCAGCTGACTATGGTCATCATTTCGCTGCATATCTAGAAGAAGTTTTGCTGTATCACCATCATGAGAAACTAAACTGATACCATCCCATTGAGGTGTTTCTGCAGCAATCACGTTCTGTAATTTCTCTAATTGCCATCTTTGAATTGGTTTAGACCCAGACAAATTAAATTGTTTGGAAGATAGGTGGCGTTTAAGACCAAATTGATTTGTTTCAATTACATCTGTAACACAAGCGTCAAACATGCGTCCAAACTGTAAGATTGCTAGTTCACCAGCATGCTGATCATCAATTGCACCAAGTATGGCAACTGAATCATAAGCTTCGATTCCGCTCTTCTGCCCTTTTAAGTTAATCACTCGCCAGAGGTCATTTTCCGTGTAGTCTTCAGTGACTAAGGCATTAATTTGACGGTAATCACCTTTAATAAATCCAATTGAACAAGCGCCACTATTCACCATTGAATCAAAACCAGGTACTAATCGGCTTTGATGTGGTGCATGTGTTTGAGTAAAAATTGATTTAACACTCACGGAGTTATCCTCATTTTAATATGAGGATATTTTCTCAGCCGAATTTATTATTAAATTCGATAAGTTCCAAATTTGAAAATATAAAAAATTTTATAACCTTTAGTCATAAATAAAAATTAAAAGCCACTTTATCGTCTTTTAATTAGAAATTTTACGATATTCGTTATAAATCATAATTAGACCTCCAATTAAAATAAATCCTAAACCAAGTAGTTTCAAACCATCAATCTTTCTTACCTGTACACCAAGTAATCCCGTACTATCAATGATAGTTGCAAATAGCATTTGTCCTAAAAAGACCCATAGAAGAGTGGTAGTAGCTCCAATTTTTGGAGCTGCAACAAACATACATAGAATGTAAAGAGATCCTAAAAATCCAGGCATCCACATCCACCAAGAAGTTTGTTCATACTGTGGAGGTTTAATCCCTCCATCCATAATTAATGCAATTATAAGTGAAGCTATTGCACCTCCAACATAAAGGTAAAAAGTAGATTGTATTTGTGTTGCACCACTAGTGTTTCTGAAAGCATTAACCATCGCTAACTGTAGAGGGACTATAAGTCCCCCCAAAACACTAATGAATACATAGTTAATATTATGCATTCTTAACCTCTAAGTATAAACTGCTCCAAAAATTATCGAGAAGTTCAAGAAATTTATTAAAACCAATCATGAATTTTTCTTTTTTGGCATCAGTATCGATTATGGACCAAATTGTTCTATTTAAATCTTCAGCATGACGAGCTTCAGTTCCATCTAAATGAATATCATAAAAATTGGAAACATCTAACCATTTTTCGTCTGAAAAAAGTTCTTTATTTTTCTCAGCTCCTTTTACTAATAATTCTAATTGAGGTAATGCGTGGATTTCTTGTGCTAAAGCAGCACCTAACATTATATAAAGGTCACTATTGAAAAGTTTTTCAGACTCTTCTTTTAATTTCATCGTAGAGTCTATGCCTTTTCCATAAACAGGAGTTTTGTCATATAAAACCTGACTATAAGAATTTACAGATTTTATAAATAGATAAGCATGAGGTTGTCCGTCATCTAACCCTTTTTCCTCAGCAATATTCATTTCAAAAGCTTCAATAATCTTTGGAATGTTCTCATTTAATACATTTTCATTAGTCTGAGTTTTTTTTAAAATTTCACAACCTAAATCAAGACGTGCAGCAGTTGGACCCAACCAATGTCTAAGATTATTAACAAGTATAGTATACTGAGAATAAGTATAATCATTACTATGATTAGACCAATTAATAAGACACTCATTTTCAGCAACTTTTTTTGCTGCTAATTGTAATTCACTATAATTCATTGTTTTCCACCTTTAATATTTATATAAAATTTTATTTAAAAAATAATCTAGATAATAAATTATCCAGAGTTATTATTTTTTATAAACATTTCATTATTATGTCAACCCATTATTTTAAATAAATATATAATAATTAAAAATAATAAATGCACTACAATAAACCATTTACAGCTCTCTTTTAGTGCAATTTAAAATATGACAATTTTATTAATTAAAGTAAGTTACTAAAATAAATAAATTATTATTAGTAAATAATAATTATTTTTATTTGAAGCAATTATAAATTTGGAAACATTTTAGTGAAATTTAATGTAACGATAGTATGCCCCTTATTTGAAGCATCTAAAGGTAAATTACCAGCTTGTAGTGATACTAAATGTTCAATTTCAAAATGATGTTGAGTTCTTACTGCTTTATCAAAAGCATATATTTTCAAACGCATTAAATATTCTATAGGTGGCGGTTGTGTACCATCTTTATTAAACATTATTTGCTTTATGGCCAATGCACTATTTGCAATAGCTGCAGCTTTAGTCTCAATAAATGAGATACTTAATTCATTTGAGGCATTACCGGTTATATAGTTGAGTTGATAGTGTCCAACATGTACTGAATCTGTTTGTGCATCCAGAAGTGATACATCAACATTATTGGCTAACCAAGCGATTTTATTGGAAGGATCAAAAATTGGAATATTCGCTTGGGCAATCTTACTATTTGCCCGATAAGGTCTAATTTCTATTCCAAAATGGGCGGCTGAGAGAGTTCCTAATGCATAGAGCTCTTGATAATGAGAAACAGCTTTATCAACTGTCAATCCAGACCATAAGACAGGATTTCTTGTAAAACGTTCCTTGAATGGACTTATAACATTATCAAAACTGTTATTAGACGTTTTATTCTGTGTTTCATATTCAAAAAAAGCCATTATTCTTCATCCTCAGAAAATTTACGGCTCTTAAAAATACTTTCAGCTAATAATTGAGCTTCATCATATTTCATACCTGCATCGCGCTCTAGAATATAGGCCATAGTTTCTACATCTAAGTTTGTCTCCTTTAAAGCGGTAATCACTTGGGTTTTAAGTAGTGTTGTATTCATTCTAGATTGTGCATTACTGATTTCTTCAGTAGCTGCTGCAGTTTGGTTTGTATAATATTCAACTTGCCAAGGATAATCTTTAGGCTCAAATTGTTCATTAAACGCAAATCCCCAATCCAAATGAAGAATCTGATTAATCCCTTCAGTTACTGCTGTACGAATGTCTTGTGACCTACGCATTATTTGCGCTGAGGTATGGAATGCTCCGCCTTCACCAATACCACCAGTTAACATGTCAGCCCACCCTACCATACTTGGGTCTAGACCTATCCCGCCCATTAACAAACGGACATTAATCATGAATTGTTCAATATTAATAGGTGAGCTTCTTTGAAGTTTAATATCACCAACAGGATTTAGAACTTGCTTCTCATCAAATACTGGCAGCATGTGAAAAGCAGTATTCCAAACCGCTTCGCCACCTGATAAAGCATCACGAACATATGTCTCATGATTTTTAAGTAAACCTTCCAAACCCCTAACATAGGCTTGGCGTTGTGCTGGCGGCATTCCAGACATATTTACCGTCAAGAACATCTGATTTACTGTATCTGCAATCTGCTGGCTGTTCATAGATGCCAATGCAAGAATCACATCATCATAAACTTCTTCAATTTCGTATAGAAATGAACCACCTAAATGCGCTGGTAAAATCGGTAATTCATCTGGGTCATCTCCTTCTAACATTTTAGTTACAAGGCCAGTTTCAACAAGTTCATATTGAGCAATATTGCTCATACGGGGCATTTTGAAACGTACCATTTGAATAGTATTTAATTTTGTAATAGTTTTCTGCCAATTTCGAGGATCTAAGCAAAAAAATGCGACAGTTTTACTGCCCTGTTCGAATGGCTGTATTAATGGCGGATAAGTATACTCATTACAAAGGAGATCAATTACTCCATTCTCTTTTTTCCCATAAATTCGGGCATAAGAATCGCCAAATGAAATCGCATCTCGGGCAAGTTTACTTAAATACTTATTGATCAGCTTTTCCATGACATCACGGCGTTCATCTAGCTGTTTTTTTATTTTTTCAGCTGCTGGGCCATTTGCCTTTTTCAAACGTTGTGCTGGTGTAATAAACACTTGTTGGCCGCTATAAGAATCTCCGCCTAAAGCGGCAGAAACATGAATCCCCATCCCCTCTGCGATAGGGGCAAAGCGTAACATTCTCTCCCATTTGGTGAAAATTTCTTTTCGAGTACGCTTCTTATTGGCTTTAGTTTGATTGGTCCCAAGTGAAAACGGTGCCATGGATTCATAAAGCTGCGCCGTAGCATCCTGATTAGAGGTATCAAATTGCTGTTCATATGAATTAACATTTTCACCGAGTAACAACGATAAGAACCGAGAAGACATAACTAAGCCAAAATACCTAAATAATTAAGTATTTTGATGGCTACCATTTTTTAACTATTAGATTGGTTCCAAAGCTAATTGGAACCATACAGATTTAATAAATCCACAGCATGCAATTCTATCTGAACCTATTTTCAATCTGTTTTAGAGGAAAAGCTCATGGCTGAAGTTAAAGTACTTAACGCTTTGGATATCGAATTAGCACAAAAGACTCAAGACATCGTCAATGCACAGCGATTTAACAGCCGCCCTGCTTTCAAAACATTAAACCTAGGGTGGGATCTTGAGACTAATTCCTTTGCTGTTAATTACAGTTTTGTAGAAGAAGCAACGGCTCCAGATCAACCAGCTTAAAAAACTAAAAAGCGCTCTAAAAAGAGCGCTTTTTTTAAATCTCAAAATTCAATCTTGCCTTAATCTTCATACATTTGGTAAAATTATTTCCATGAAATACTTGATAATATTATTTGTTTTTTTAAGTGGCTGCTCTACATTTTTTGAGCACAATAAAGTTATTCCATTTCCAGAACGTACAATTTCACATATTGAGATAAGGAAGTTAAATGGAGGCAACCCCAAAACACTAGCTTATGCCGATATTACTGGTAATACCTGTGTCATCTACTTACGAAAATATCCTCAATGTTTAGCACATGAAATAAGACATTGCTATGAAGGTAATTGGCATGAAGGGCGTGAAAGTCAAGAATGGTGTTAGGTGGGAAACTCAAATATCTCGACAGTTACTTTACCGACCCGTCTCAATACTTCTGTTATATCGCCATCCCCTGAAGAAATATAACAACATTCTAAAGTCTTTCCTTGATTTGACCATCTAACTTGTAACCCAGAGGTAGAAAAAAAGCTACCTCCTTCATCTATTACAATTGTTCCTGATACAAATACTGATGCTTCATTGATATATAATCTGCGGTCATTTGGACTTGAAATTGTTTTAACTTGGTTAAGGGATGTGAAATCCAAAGTACTAATATAAACTGGGCAACTTTTTAAAGTACTATCAGACCACATCAATTTGCCATCTGGGGAATAAATCCTAATTTTATCTGTAGAAACCCCACCTGACCAATTATCAGATACATAGTTAAAATATACATCTGCTGTTAAATCGGTAGTTCCTCCAGATGTCCATCCACCTCCAATATAATAAATACTGTCATCTTTCAAACATGTTGATAATTCAAACATTTCACTTGATGGTGGCCTAGAACCAGTTGAAGAAATTATTGTTGGTCTTCCAACATCATATGCATCATGAACATTGAAATTCTCATTACGTGCAGTTATCGGACAATAAGTATTCCAAGCATTAGTTTTATCCCACCTAAGAGTTTGACTAGCTACACTTTTTAAAATTCTAGAAGTAAGATCAAGGTTGACTTGTCCGTTTTCTAAAAAAAATTTTGCTACAGCAGGCACTTAATTATCTCCGATAAATCTTTACATCAAAATTCAAAGTGAAGGCATTCAAATAGTTATTATTGACTACTAATGTCATCTCTAAATAACCAGAAAAATATTTGAAAGTAGAAACAACTTCTTGCAATGAATTTTCTGGATTTATATTAGTAAATCTTGCATATGTTCCATTTGGAGATATTTCAGCATCATAGATATTATAAGTATAAATTTTATACTGACTGTTATTAGTATGATTAGCTGGGTAATATTGAGACCACTTAATTGTTTTTATAAATGACAGCACCCTATCTCGGGAACTGTCAAAGTATAGTTTTCCATTTTGTTCAAAAAGTTTAAGCTTTGCTAATGCCATTATTCCACACCAATAAAAACTGCTAGCTGTCCATTAGGGTAATACACTCGACTTATCCCCCCAGAAACCACTGTTTTCGACCCATCAGCTGCAACCGTTGTAAATGTAATAGCATTAAGGCTTTCAGCATTAAATAATTCAGCAGTAAGAGACTTAGCTTTAAAGTTTGCTGCGGTCAAATTCTTAATAAATACATCACTATTCATAATGACTTGATTGTCTTGGATTATGAACGGCATGTACTTAGTAGAAGATGTACCAGTTGTGAAGAAAATTTTATCCGCTTGAAAACCTATTGAACTGATAACGGTTCCATTCGTTTGCTCACTGACCATAGACATGCCAGAAAACACACCGTTATTATCCATGCCCATTACGTATTTACCTTTCACACCATCAATCAAGTCAGCTTGTGATTTAAGCTTGATAGCATTTTGGCCGTAAACAGATACTAATGTTTGTAATGCGCCAGCATATGCGCCCACATCAGTTGTATAGGTGGTTTTAAAGTTTTCAAAATCTGCGATATTGTCTGCATCTTCAATATCAATAAAGTCTAGATCCACCTCACCAGCTTTTCCTGAATAGTTACCGATGATCATTGGAGTAAAGAAAGCAGCTTTATTTGCAAATGTTTTTGGACTTAGTAGAGTGCCGGCACCTGCACTTGCACCAGCAGATCTACCTTTGAAATATGCAGTTCCAGTTATCCAAGTTCCCAGCGCTGGTGCGGTACCAGCAACAAGATAATGACTAGCTCCAATATCATTAATTTCGGTGTTGTCTTGGGCCACATACTTAGTTTTAGTGGCGTTCTGACAAGTTGCACCTAGGTATACAACACCCGTACCACTAACACGGCGGAATCTATACTTCACTCGGTAGTATTTGTTGTCATCGATTGGCAAAGAAGCAAACCAATTTAACCAAGCTTCATCATTTCCAACGTTATTCCCTATTCTTAGTGCATATCCCCCACGGCAAGTTGCATCGGCCACTAAATTAAGCTCAGGTTTATTTCCACTTGGAGTTTTTACTAACCAATCTTTTTGCCATGTATCTAATACTGAAGCCATGATCTTTTGACCATTTGCAGAATACAGAGCAGACATCCTTTCAGTTGAAGATGCGATTGCTTCATTCGTCTTGGTAAACGTCATGTAATCACGCTCTAATGTCGCTTTTGTAGTTGATGCTAAGTCTTTTGCAGAATCGGCTATCTCTTTTGCCTTTTCAGATATTGCTCTTACCAGTGCTTGACGTGCATTGTGAACATTAGCAAAGTTGGTAATAAACTGATTTCGATCAATCGTACTGGTTGTATTCATATTGGCAAACAAAGAAGCCAAATATGTATTTAAAGTACTAAAAGCTGTTGCATAAGCAGCTGAAGATATACCATAAGTGACAGCCTCAGCTCGTAAGCTTGTATCAGTTTGATAAAGAGTATCCCACACCAACTTCGCCTGTTTTTTCTCAACGGGTGTAAGTTTATTATCAGCTGCAATATCACTTAACTGAGCCATTGGAATATCAACTTTGGCTTGAGAACCTGCAGTCGTTTCCATCATTGAAGTGACAGTAAACGGCGTTACTGACTTATAAACCGATAAATCCGTTTCAATAGCCGCTGACCATCCTTCTTTAAAGTTATCTGGCGGGTTTGTATGAGTAATTGTTGCTGACTCAACCGTAATAGCTGGGTAAGACCAAGCATCTTTTTTGGTAATTAAGATGCACACTTTATTATTGCTATCTAAAGCTAAAGCCAAACCTTTAGTCGTAGTATTACTTTCATCTAAGGTGATACCAAAAGAACGCGAAGTCATATTTGGATAAAATGGTACTGTTGACGTATATGCATAGAACGCCAAGTCCAAATCAAAAATATTGTCTTCTTTGTTGTTGTAGTTATAACCAGAGATTTTAACCTTAGTCATGAAGGCACTAATTGTAATTGGCGTCTTAATTACAAGGGTACCAGTAGTAGTAATTGGTTGACGCCAAGTCAAAGGCTTCACGAAAATTTTGCCCCCACCTGAACCCAATGGCTGAACGCTCATAGCATTGGTATATTCTGATGTAATTTTCTGCGAGGATGCAGCAATAGCTCGCTCAACATTAGTATTTGTCATATCCGCATTTAGAATATAAGCGCCGTTTTTACTGTCTAACTTTGAAGACATCTCAGAAAGTTTGGCCGCCCACGTTTCTTTGAAATTGGTTAATGTTGAAATAGAGTCTGTAGCTGTAGAAACAAAATCTTGTAATGTCGGGTCAGCTGAAGCGTAATCAGTAACGTCATATTGCTCAATTTGAGCTAAGGTCCAAACTAAAGGTACAGTTGCAGTTGGTGTAGAGCCGCCAGCCACATAAACATGTCCTGAGTTTGAAAAAGTACCTACCGCACCACATTTAATCATTCGAATATAAGTTTCGAATTTACCTGTACCCTCTGTACTGCCAATGAATCGATCAATTGCGCCAGTCCCCATCGAGTTGCCAGCATTCACTAACTTATATCCAACTGGTAGCTTGATTAAATATTTGATGACAAAAACAGCATTTGCACGGCCATAAACAAGTTGGAAAATTCCACCCCAGACTGGATTCGCTGCACCAATGGTTTTGATTTCCAGCTCATGTGTTGATGTAGTCGGGTTATCCGCACTTTTTGCAACACGAGTAACAGTAACGTTCCCATTGCCAGCATTGTTATATACACCTACTGCATTATTACCCTTTTTAAAGTTCACGTCTCCTTGCACCAACTTGCCGTTAGTAATCATCATCGCCAGCATTGTTGTGTTTTCTAATGCAGAGCCAAGATTGTTAGTACTTGTTTGTAACTGTGAAATTTCAGTATTTTTAAGAGTTGCAAGATCTTGTGAAGTTTGGTCAGCTGTAGCTTTTGTTGTTTTCACAACTGTAGATAATCCACTAGGTACACCAGCATCATATTGTTGAATTTGCTGGGCAATAACACCTTTGTTTGCTTCTGCTTTGATAAAAGTATCTTCTACAAACTGTGCATTTTGCTTAAGAGAGGATCTAAAACCTCCTTTAAAGTTCGGTGCTGAATTACCACGGCTAATAAACATATTGGTCACAGTAAATGTTCCGCCAGAAGGAGCATTATCAAATCGTAAACCCAATGGAATACCTTCATAAGCAGAGGCTTTTAAATCAGAAGGGAAAATACCATTCAATTCAATTTCACCACTTGCAGCAACAATAAATGAAGGTAATCCAATGCTATAAGTTGCTCCATGAAATTGAATGCTACAGGTAGCGCCAACTAATCCAGCTGCAGCTGTATATTTGATACGGGCTACAACCGGATCACCTTTATCGATAGGAATTTCTTTATGTTTGTATTGAAGTTCCCAAAC
The DNA here is from genome assembly GCF_027855145.1 of Acinetobacter sp. AOR18_HL. Lineage (NCBI taxonomy): Bacteria > Pseudomonadati > Pseudomonadota > Gammaproteobacteria > Moraxellales > Moraxellaceae > Acinetobacter > Acinetobacter sp. AOR18_HL. The sequence goes on along the minus strand of NZ_JAKTIG010000028.1, from coordinate 33,890 downwards.
AGCAACTGTTCTATTGGTACCAGTGGTGATACTTAAATTTTTAGTATCATCACCTAGTAAAATCCAGTTTTCTTCGGAATAACGTAAGGTATCTAGTTGTGCTTTGAAGACTTTAATTTCCTCAGCAAAGACTTCTTTTGCATCAGATCGAGTAATTTTTTCTTGAAGTATTTGAGCGTGGTTTTCTAACACCTTTTGTAAGTTACCACTGTTATTTGCCAAACCAATCGGAATACCACTTACGACCTGAACGGCAAGCATGATTTGTTTGGCTCCATTTGGGCCCGTATCTGGTGTTGAATGTAATTCGATACCTCTCCCCGAACCAATTCCTTTTTGACCTACTAATATGTATGCATCACGGCCAGTAATTTGATCAATTGTAAATGGATTTGCCCCAAGAGAGATTAAGGCATTTTTAACAGTAGCAATATTTACTCCGATACTGTCGTAATTGGTCACAATAACAAATGTGTCATTCGGAATCGCGGCGATAGCATTACTCATCGCCGTTGCATTAGCGATAGCAGCATATGTATCGTATCGAGTTGAAGAAGCAATTGACCCATCAGCAGCTAAAACATGAACTGAGAATCCGCGAGCTGAAGCTACGGATTTGATTTCACCTTTAAGGTTTTTTATCCCTGTGAAAAAGCCATTCCAACCACATGAGTAGACACGATAATTGAAAACTTGACCAAGATCTTGATTAAGTTGTTTATAACTTGACTCTAAGTTCGAAATTGACTGTGTTGTATTTTGCTGGTTGTCGCTAATTGTTGAGTTAATTTCTTGAAACTTACCGTCAGCAGATAATTTATTACTATCGACCGCAGATTTTAAAGTTACATAATTTTCAGAAATGGATGCAATTTGTTCACCATTCTTTTTAACATCTGCCTTAGTCCCTTCAATTGCGGTTGCATTAGCCTCTAACCCTTTTTCAAGTTCACGAGGATTTTTTCTAAAACCAGTTGCTAATTCACCTTTTTCAATTTGTACTTCACGAATTAAAAAATCAGGTGCAAATCCAATTTGAGCATACAGAATTACATTAATATATTGTAAATCAAAAAGATTAGTGTCAAATGTGTAAGTACATAAAACTTCTTTATCTGTAGAAATATTATTCCAAGTAGTTCCAATTTGATTGTTACTACCTGCAGCATCACGACGGTGAATGATTAGGAGTATTTGTGTTTGAGCAGCCGTCAATGATTTTGCTTTGAAAGACAACGTGTATTTCTGGTTTCCTTCTAAGCCTTCAGCTAAAGTAATCGTCTCAATAAAGCCTTTAAAATATGTTGCTGTATTGGTTGATTTAAAATGCCCCCAAGTAATCCCATTTGAGTCCTTATAAACTTCTAATAAGCTACCTGCTACTGCTGAATTTTGACGCCAATTTGAAGTTTCAAGAGGCTTAGAAAAATCACCATTTTTAATAATATTATCGCCGCCACTAGTTGAAATTGCGGCTTTTATGATTTTACTTTCCTCTGCAATCGCTTGATTAGTCTCTGTTTTTGTATAACGAGTACTATCAAGAGTTGCTGAACTATTGGTCCATAAATCACCAAATTTCTGACGGAATTTAGCTTCAAGAGACTCAGTAGCAGCGGAAATTGCTTTAGTCGTATCAGACTTACTTGAGTAATCAACAAGAATAGAAGACTTAACAATTGTGCTGTCTACATCTGACTCATTTAGAACTGGTGTAATTTTATATGCTTGTGCTTCCCACCAACCCGCATTTCCAGTATGACCTAAAGCAATACCTAACTGAATTTGGGGATATGTATCAGCAACTGAAGTCATGTTGATGACTTTTGAAATAAGAGTCCAAGTTTCATTTGCTGGGATTTCAGCAATTGGAACACTTACACTAGTATAATTTGCTGTTGAAAATACCCCATCATTTTTTGCACGACCAATTGGAATGTAACAAAGACCGTTTGAATCGGAGCTACGACGAACAAAGAAACTCACAATATATGTTCGTGTATTTGGTAGTGATTGTTTATTGTAATTAAAACAGTTGACTGGATTTGAAGTATCCTTTCTGAAAACTGTATTACCACTTTTCCCAGTTGTTGTTGTCTTAAAATACTGAGGCATGTCGTAACCGTAATGGCTATACCACATGTCAGGATTCTTACAATTATAATCGCCTGCCAAAGAATCACTGTCATTTGCCGATTTCAGTGCTTCATCCAATTTAGTGAGTGAAGTATTAAATGCCTTATTTTGAGAGGCTGTAACTTCATCTAATTTTGCATTTGTAGCGTAGTTATTTAGGGCCTGAGTAGTGTTATAAATGTTTTTCTCAACATCACTCATCCCTGCTTCAAGTTTTGATGTTCTTTGAGCAAGGGCACCACTCTCAGTTACATAGGTTTGTTTAAACTCATTTAGATTCGCAGAAACTTGGTCAAATGCCGCATTGAAGTCATAAGGACTAGCAATCCAACTCTCAGTAGTTATTAACTCCCCTTTAACTAATACAGCCCAGTAAACTGTACCAATTGAACCTTGTGCTGCATTTGGCCTATTGAGCATGTAGAAATTGACGTACTTACCTAAACCACTACTGTTTTTAGTAAAAGTAGTTTTACTTACTACTTTCCCATTACTATTTGTAAGTGATTGAACAACCTGCTGTCCACCACCTACATATGCACCTAATGTAGAGTTTGTATCAGCATTATTACGCTTATGTTCTGCACACCATAACAATGTATATTTTGCACCTACCTCCCAATCTTCCCCCATTTTATAAAGTACATGAGGATACGAAACTCCATCATAGGTACCAATTACATTCGAATTAATTAAAAGGTTTGTACCCGCTGGTGCTGATTTACTTAAGTTCGCAGACAAGGTATTCGCCTGTTCAGTAACAGCCTTAATCTGTCCAGCTTGTTCAGTTACTCGAGAATTTGTAGTTTGTAATGCTTCAGTTGAAGCTTTTTTACTTACTTCGGTATTGGTTAATGTTAGATCATTTCTAAGTTTTGAAATATCTATACTTTGAGACGATAAAGTATCGCCATTCTTCTTCACTTCAGCTTGAGTAACTTTAATTGCTTCCGCATTGGCATTTAAAGAGCTTTGAGTATCACGTGGGCTTGGGCTCCAAGCAGTAGCCTTATTGCCTGCTTCGATCTGTAATTTTTGAATCGTTGGAATTCGACCAGAACCATATGTTCCATAAAATTCAATTGTTGATTCGGTAGTACTTCCAGTGTGTACTTTAGGGGATACTGTAACAGCAAATCTTTGAAACTCATTTGCTTTTGTTACAGTAACTGATGTTGTAAAGTAATGAGCAGATCCATTTGAAGAGTAAACTTGTACTGTTCCAGCAACGGGCACACTCACGTCAAAAGAAATAGTAACCGGCTTATCTAAATTTTCGTCATAAAAAGTTTTGAGCTCTTTACTTCGTTCATACATTAAGTATTCACGACTAGTTGATGCTGTTGAGCTTCTTGGCGCTTCTGAATTAGCTACCGCATTAACCCCACCAATTTTAATATTATCTACTGCAGCTGTGATATCAGTAGCCACACGTCCCATGGCGCTATCAAGATCACTCTTTGTAGCTGTTTTCAATAATGCTTGAGCGTTGCTCTGAATACCTGTTTCAGCATTCTGCATTCTTGATTCAAGCTTACTGGTCCGTTCTGCTTCAGCCTCAGTTCTATTAGTAGCAGTTTTGAATAAATCATTTGCGGTTGCTGTTGCATCATTTGCTGAAGCTAAAGAGTTGTTATCTTCAACGATAATGTAGTTAAGCTGACTTATACCTGGTTGAGCTGCATAGTTACCAATAAACATTGGGGCATAAAATTCAGCTTGTGCTGGGAAAGTACGCGGATTATCAATTGTTCCAAGTCCCGTAGCTGCACCTGTAGATTTTCCTTTCAGATAAAGTACAACTTCTTGCCATTCACCTAAATTTGGTTTAATTGCAGACAACAAGTAATTTGATGAGCCCATGTCTGCAGCAAGATTATTTGTAGTTGTTACATACTTAGTTTGATCTGCTGTTTTACATGCAACACCTAAATAAATACTTCCATTTTCACCAGCAACACGACGGAAACGTGCACGCACCCGATAAAGCGTATCTGGATTAATTTTTACTAATTCTTTCCAATGAACCCAAGCTTCATCATTGCCAGCATTATTACCAAGCTCAAGAATATAACCGCCAAATGCATCAGAATCTTGAAGTACTTTAGCTTCACCTGTAGCTCGCCAAGTTGACCAGTCATCAATTCCTTTTGCTGTTACTACTGCCCTCACACCAGTAGTTACTTGAGTTTGAGACTTGAGACTTAATAAATTTTGAGAAAGTGCTTCAGTTGCTTTTACCGCTGTTGTACCAGTTTGCTGCGCTTCGGCTGCATTATCGAAAGCCAGTTTAGCAATATCATCAGTAGTTTTAAGTGAAGAAGAAAGGCCAGATATTTTAGTGTTTGTATTACTTTCTAAGGTAGATACACTTTTTTGGACATCTATAATCTGACCTTGTACCTTCAAATTTTCTTTCGAGATACTTGTATCAAGTTCTGTAAATTTCGTCGTGGTAGACTGTTCAAATTCAGCTAGTGACTCAGTAACTTCTAGAATATTTGAATTAGACTGACGATCTGCTTCTTCGAGAGCTGCTTTTGTTTGGTCGATACGTAATGATAAGGCTTTATCTCCATCAGAAACTGACTGAGTAATTGTCGCTAAATCTGACGTTGTTTTAGTCTTATTTGAATTATAGTCAGTCTTTAGTTCTTCAAGTTTTTTTGCTTCTGAAACAAGTTTCTCATCAACAAGTTTTACAGATGATTCAACCTTTTCGATATATGAGGCATTACCAGTAATTTGATCACGCCATGCTTTAGGAATGGTGTCATTTAGTGCTGTAATGTCCCAGACCTCATAATCAGCAAGGATTACATCAACTGGGCTTGTAGCGCTTGGCAAAGGTGGATTAGTGCCAGCAATAACACGGAAATGCCCATGGATAGCTGCTGGTGCATCATAGCCACACTGAACAACAGAGTAATAAACCTCAAACTTGCCTGTACCTTCCTTATTTCCAAGTACTCGTAAATAACCCCCCGTACCTGTAGCATTGCCAACTGGTAATAAATAAGTTCCTTTTGGCATTTTAATAATTTGTTTTATTAAAAAGGTTTTATTAGGCGCAGCTACAAGTGTAGGAACAGTTGGATACCAACCACCACCTAAAGATGCTGTAGATCTTAAAAGCATCTCATGGGTACTATTTACGGGGTTATCCGTAGATTTGGCTTGTCGAGTTAGTGTTGAGCCTGCTGGTACCACATAGGCACTTAATCCCCCATTACCAGAAAGAAACGTCGGATCATCACGTAAAGGTTTACCAAGTGATTGCATCCGCGCTAACTCATTAGCACTTAATAAACTTGCATTTGTTGTGTCTAAACTGGCCTGTATTTGGTCAGTTTTTTCAGCCACAGATTTGGTAAGGTCAACTACAGTTCGTTCAACACTATTAATGGCAGCTTTGTTATCACCAATTTGAGATTGCGCAATACTAATTTGTTCAGTAATTGCTTTGTCTTGAGCTGCACGAGTTTTAGATTCTTCTGAAATTAAGGCGTTTGATTTACCCAATTCGTTTTGCATTTCAGCAAACTTAAGCTCAAAACTTTGAGTTAAAGCCTCTTTATCATTTGCACGTGCTTCAGCTTCAGCTAGAAAACCAGAATCGACTTTCTTATCAAGCTCAACATACTGGGCTGCAAATTCATCTACTTTTTTAACTGCAGCTTCAGTTTTGCTAACTATTGGTTCAATTTTTTGATTAATGAGGGTATTAGTTTCTTCACCTAATGCTAATTTAGCATCATCAATCATTTGACCAGCTTTAACTAAGTTTTGATCAATATCTTGTTTTAAAGCGGCCTTAGTTTGATCAATAACAATTAGAGTGTCAGCTGCTTGCTTTTGACGGTCTAGAACTTCTTGATCAGCAACTTTTTTCGCGTTTTCTGCGACCAAGCGAATTTCATCAGAATCACTTCTAACATCAGCAATAATAGAATCCGTTTCTCTCTTGATGAAACCAATTTTGTCATCGAGTTCTTTCTCAGCGCGGATAGCCCGCTGTTGAGCATCAGCTACCAACGCTTCGTTTGCCTGAATTGATTGATCAATACGTTGATTGGCTTCATCCAAACGAATATTTGCATCATTTGCATGCTGTTCAACAATCAGTTTGGTATCGACAATTTCTTGATCAATATAAGCCCGAATTTCATCAACTTTATTTTGTGCAATCTGACCTACTTCTTTTACTTGGTCATGTATTTTTTGCACCTCTTCATCAATGTGATTAATACCTTCTTCAAGCAATTTATAGGCATCAGAATCTTTAATATTATCAATTAACTCTTCTACTTCTTTTATTTTTTCATCAATTTCTTGGCTTATCTGATCTTTGTTTTCATCAATTTTTTCGCCTTGTTCTTTTAAGTCTTCTTTTAAACTCTCTAACTTATCAAGAGCGTCTTTAAATGCACCCTCAATAGCTTTAGGATCAATAGGCACACCTGCTACAGTAAGCGTTGTACCAACGGCCATACTGCCTGCAACAGAACTATTACCTGCAACTGAAGTATTACCTACTACAGTGCTATTTCCCGTTAATGTACTATTACCAGTTTGTTGTGTATTAGCTTGCACATTCATCAACGGCGTTTTAATAGATACAGTTGTGCCAGAATCTACTTTTAAATTTTCTTTAGAAATAAATTCAATATTGTCTTGTCGAATACGGCGCACACCTACAATTGCGCCGTCTCCGTGACTGACATAACTATGGATTACTGGACGTTCTTCATTGCCGTTTTCAAAGAAGACATAGACGTCTTCCCCATCCACAATTTGTATTTCTGTATCTAAATCACTATCACCGACTGGATAGGCAAAAGTTGCCGTAATGCCTTCACTAGCGCCATCAGTTAAACCATGAATGTGTACTTGTGCAGTACGACCTTTTGCGTTGTAACTTAAAATCTTTGCACGTTTATAACCATTCATATATTTGACCTACAAATTAGCAATCCAGAACTTTGATGAAGTCCCCATTGATCCCCCGATTGCGCCTGTATCTATATGATGTGCAGCTGTTAAAACGACATACTTCTTACTATCAATTTCGAATATATCGCCCGCATTCCAATTCAAATTTAGCGGCCTGATTATGGTTCCCCGCAAGATCAAAACTTTTTCCAAGTTTTTAACTTGTCGGGCATCTAAACCAGCTCTTTGCGTAACAGTGTGGCCTGGGGTTATTGAGTCATCACCAACAACCGTTGAACCGTTATTCTCCACGGTCACGAAAGATGATTTTTGCATCAGTTCCAAAGGTTTACTGGATATCCAAACGACACTGCTAGGATCTAGTTTTGTGACTGGTTCCTTTTTGAAGAAAGAATCAATTTTTTGAGCTGACACCTTATTGTTTTGAAAACAAATGACTGCCGCTTCTTGCTGCAGATAATGAGCCAAACGTTGTGTAGGCAAGCTTCCCTTTAGGCAAACGAATTTTGGCAAAGGTAAATCACCACCTAGACTGATAGTTGCTCCACAAGCTCTTATTACTGAATTAAAGGAGGTTTCATTACTAATAACAGCTTGCTTTGAATTTTCGATAAGTCTTTTACAGCCAGCCAAAATGCCAATACAAGAGATACCACCTACACGTCGATCTTGTTTAATAGTCTGAGTTTTTAGAGGGGTGACTTTAATAAGTTCAAAAGGATGAGATATGTCATTTACAGTAAGTTGCTCCTCTTCTTTTAAAAGGGAATCTAATTCAGTGGTTGATTGAACTGTAAACTCAATAGAGGCTGGAATAGGTATGAGATCAGTTCTTAAAGTTGCACTAATAAGCTCAGAAGCTGGAATAATTTTTCCAGCAGATACTATGGTGATTTGCATTAACGGTTCCCCATGTTAAAACTCATCGGGACCATTAAAAATGCAAGTTTTGGCAAAGCTTCTTTCTTCTCATTATAGTTTTGCTGAGCTTCTGAGACTGAAAGCCCGTAACTTTCTACTCCAAGTCCACGGGTAGCTTCAACTAATCGAGCTTGCAAAAGATCACAATGAGCTTTTACTAAAGGCAATATGATTACGTACTCATCGCCATTAAGTTCAATGGATTCATTCAGTTCAATACTGGTAATTGCCTTTGTTTGACAATCTAATGTCGCCCAACCCGCATAAGATTTTGTCTCTTCAATAAATGCCTTAACGATATCCTCAAGCAAAATTGAGTAACCAGTTAATTGATATTCTTTATAGAGTTCTTCTGAAAGTTGCTGGATAGAACCAGCAACTACAGCATACCCTTCTGATTCAGGTAATAACTTCATAGCCATTACCCAAATAGATTGCCCAGTTGACGACCAACGCCTTGCACAGCATTTGTAAGATTAGTTGCTTGTTGAGCAGTATTGATCACTTGCTGAACTCGATTAACAAGCTCAGCTGTACCATCAATTTCTTTTTTACCTGGCTGAATACTACCGTTGGTACCAATGTTTGCGAAACTACCAAAGTAGTTGTAATCAATTGGGCAAGAAACTGTCATTACTTGTGATCTGCTATCAGAATCGTATTCAGCTGATTCAAAACGAATAGCACAGTTTTCAAGTGCATATGAGCGGGTAAAACTTCCTAATCGGCCATCGTAGTAATCACCATGGATGATTCCACCACTAGCTACGACATATTCAGCTAATAGTTGATCATGCCCAGCTTCAGTTACTAGGATTTGAAGGTTGCCTGTGTAATGGGTTTTCGGCGGACCAGCAACAATTCCAGTAAAGCCACCCGCATATTGAACTTCTGCTGGATCTTCATTACTCACAATCGGCCGTGGGCAACTTTTAAATAAAAAGCGAAGGTCTTCCATGCCACGAGGAACAAACATCCCCTGACACGCTAATAAGGGTGAACCAAGTTGCTGTAGAGCAATGTAATCTTGTTTAAGCTGATTTAGTAAAATCGGATTAGATTGTTGCATAATTTTGATGCTCAAAAGGCAGATTTATGCAACAAGATTAATGATGTTTTTGCTATTGGTTTTTAATCAGTTCCATTTTAGAAAACTGACTTTATAATAATAAAAAACCCGCAAAAGCGGGCTATATCACATCTGTTTATAGATAACATCTCGCCTATCTACATCAAGAACAAGAACTACGACTACATCATCCTTGACTTGATATAAAAGGCGGTATCCTGCTGTTTTCAGTTTAATCTTATATAGATCAACTGATCCTCTCAGCTTATTCTTCGGTATCTTAGGGTTATCTAGGATTGCTTCCAGCTTACGGATAAACTGCTCAGCGATTTGTGGGTTAAGTTTGTCAAACTTTTTAAGAGCTGTTTTTGAGAACTCTAGCTCGTAACTCATTAATAGATACCTTCACAGTTTCGTCAGTATCAACTTGCTCGGCTAGTTTAATTAGTTCCTGATCTTCAATTAGATCCATCATGCGTTCATACATTGCTGCCGGAACACAGTAGAATTCTGGATTATTTCTATTCAGAATAGCTACTGCTTCGCCAAAAGCATTTTGTACAACTGCTGTAGGATTCTTTTTTAATTCAGAAACACTAGCCACAAATCGACTATGGATTATGTGGTTCATGACGTTTCCCATTTGATGTGTCCTACATCAATTTGTAGCCAATTGATTAGAACCGTCCTCAAGAAGTTAAGTTTGCTACAGGGTTAACTCAATATAAACAATTTGAAGACCTGTTTCAAGACCTGTTTAACAACCACTTAATAGGTCTTAATAAAAAAGCCACCCTAAAAGGTAGCTTTTTAAATCTGCTTTTATCCAATATTTGGTGGTACTCTCAGAATCTGTACCGAAGGCACCCCCCGATCTAGCGCATCTTGGACACAACGATAATCAGGGTTATTTGGTTCATAACCGAGTTCACCACGAATATTTCCTTTATGGATCGTCATAGGTGCATCAAAACGCCCACGCATAAAACGGCCAATGATAATCGTGTCGGTTAATGATTGATTTGTTTTTGTTTCAGTTTTATCAGTTTTTTTCTGATATTGAATACCTGGCGCTTCACCTAAGATTTGAGTTGTATTCATGCTTATTTCCTGAATTGAATGGATGGTAGGTAAAGCCATAAAATGACTTTAACTAATAGCAATTAGTAAATACCTAAACGTTTACCTTTATTGAATGAACGCAAACGCTTGCGAATTGCATTCGCCGTGAAAGCATGAAGACGAGCTTTTTTCATACCAGCTTTTTGAGCTGATGTTAAACGCACCTTTTGACCTGGTAATCGTTTATTCACAACTGTTTTAACCCCTTGTCGAATCGCAAGAACTCCACGGTAATGAACTTTTCGACCATTCACTTTACGTTGGCTAAACGCTCCATTTCGAGCTTTAATTTTTTTAGCCATTGAGTCGAAACCTTCTTCAGTTTCATCTGCCTCACCGAAAAGAAATTCTCGTACCAGTTCTTCGAGTTCTGGACCTTCATCAGGCGTATTAGCGAGAACAATATTTGCTGCTGCTTCTAATGCAGCGTCAGCAACTTCTGTATCTTCGCTAAAGATTTCTTCAATATCTGTAGCATCAACACCAAATGTTAAGAAAGCATCTGAAAGTGAGGCCATGAGAGCATTTTCATAGGTGCCTTCATCATCATCTGCACTATCTAACGCATCAACAATTAACGCATCCAAATAATCAACGGCGAGCTCACCTTCTTCTAGATTGCCTTCGCTGATTGTATCTACAGTATCTGCAAGGATATCTAAAGCAATCTGTCGAATTTGCTCAATCACTGACTGTTGTTCACGGTCAGTACTTGATACTTTACTTACGACTACTGAAATATTCTCAGCTGCTGAATCGAATGCACGTAAAGCTAAAGGTTTATTTGTGGTTGGGCCAAATGGATTCATCTTGAAAGATCCTTAAAATTATTTAACTAAAACGTCTTCATCAAAAATTGCGGCACGCGTTGTACCAACAACACCATGGGCTAAATAGAGGCGTACCCGCTCATAAGGAAAGTCATTATCAGGTACTAAACTGAACTCAAAAGGTTTCCCCCCCAGCTCTTCAGCAGGTTGTAACCAACCAGTTGTTTCGCTAGATGCTCCTTCTAAAAATTCTTTGATATCGTCACCAGCTTTTTTGATGTAGTCAGGTGTTGCTTGGAACATATAAGTTCTAAGAATTTCGATACATTTATTTGTAACCCGTGCCGATATTTCGGCTGCAGGAACTAAGCGCAAAGCACTATTTTTACTTTGGTATTGGGTTAACACATCACTTAATACAAATAATGTAGTTTCGAACTTAACTGGGCGAACCACATTTACTTTAGCCTTAGCCAACATTTCCTGAATTTGCTCATCTTCAAGATCATTACCTGGCATCTGGCTTAAGTTTTTTGCTGTAAATGGATAATCTTTCCACGCCACAGCATTTTTTAACGGCGCAAAACCTTGTTTATTCAATTTCGCATTGCGTAATAATTTATCGCCGATGTAATGGCCCAAATAGTAAGCTGGTACCTTACGCCCTCTAAGGGTGACAGCATCTGAAGGGCGGCAAAGGTTCGGACTCCAAATGAATTGAACAAACTGTGATTGAGCATCTACGCTTGTAGCAAATTGGGCTGCCTGTTCAGCAGTAAAGGTTGGGTTGATTTCAGCATCTAAAGGAATACGTAATTTTGTAGCTGCACGTTGTGCCGCAACATAAATTGGTAAATCATGTGGATTAGGCAAAGTCAGATATGCTGGTGTAGTTAACTGACTTGTCAGGATTTTATATAGTTCATCTGGATTAAATGAAGGTAATGCTTCATCTTCTAAGGCCAATGTTTTTGAAGCTCGACCTAAACTATTAGATTCGTTATATGCAGTTGATTTGAGAATTGCTTGTAGCGCATCAATGCCCAGTGATAAATCAAATTTCTCGAAGTATTCTTTAGCATCAGCTACTGCAACAATTGAAGCAGAATTTTCAATGTCACCATCTACTAATCCTTGTACAGTAACAATTTGATCACCAGTTACCGCATCACGTATTTCCAAGCGCATAGAAATATCTGCAGGTCCACGTGGGCTAGTTACTTTCGCAAAAAAGGCCACATTGATTTCTGCATTTGCAAGATAACTGTGAGTATCAAATTCCAATTTGAGTGATGGGCTGGCCCCTGCTACAAGGGATAGCTCACCTGTACTTGATAGAGCAAGTATATTCATTACATTACACGCCCAAGGCTATTTGTTTTAAGTATTTTGAGCTGTGGGCTTATTTAATTTTCTGGCTAGTTCCAATGTAAAAAAACCACTCGGAAGTGGTTTTTAAAATAATCAAATTCTTATACCGTTCCATCTGGTTCAGAGGGTTCTTGCGGCTCAGAAGGTACAACTTGAAGTACATTACCTTTCAAGCTATTAATTTGATCTAGGTTATCTAGCAATTGTTTATGAGCTTCGTCACCGATCAAAGTGAATGTGACCTTTTGACCAGCCTGTACCAAAACTTGTGTAAATGGTTCGGTAATGTCACTTAAACCGTTATTTTGAAGTGTAATACTTCGTTCAGTTGGTTGATCACCTACTGCATCCATAATTGGATTCGTGCCATCAATAATGAAGATAGTCATCTTGTTACTCAACAGTTAGATTCTTACCAAGCCCCTTCAACTGACGTAAGTTTTCCAGTACTTGATGTTTAAATGTTTGGTTATGACACGTAATACTTGCTGTTTTACCTGCCTCAATAGCAACACGTGATAACGGTTCTAAAACTGTTGAAAATCCGTTATTAGTTACTTTGATAACTAGCGGATCCACGCTACTCCCACCTGACACTGTTAACAAATCCGTAATGGGAGTATTAACTTTAGAAGTATCAGTTTCTTTAAGGGCATGATTCGTTTCCTTCCCCACAACATCACCAGGGTTACCACCCTTTGAATCTAGATCGTTTGAAGGTTTGACAGAATCATTCGATGTTACAGTTGCATTTCCATTTTCTTGAGTATTGGACTCTTCATTATCTGGATCACTATTATTCATTTCAGAAGTTTTAGCAGTTTCATCATCGGGATTGCCTTTATCAGGGCTTTGACCACTTAACAAGTCACCTTGATCTGAAGTATTGTTCTCATCAGATTGGGTATTCTGTATTTCTGTAGTTTTATTGGTTTTATTACGTGTGTTTTTTGGTTTAGTAGTCGCTTGTTCGTCAGTTGAAACTATTTTTTCATCAGTGTTTTGAGTTGCTGCAGCCATGAGATTATCCTTTCAATAAATAAGGGAAAAGGCGCATCGAAATGCGCCTTACTCTGTATTACTTACGATTTTTTAAGAGATGGCATATTGATACAGTGAATGACATAGCTTTGGTCAGCGTATCGATCCAATGGGTTCATTTCTGCAGCTTGAGAGCCAATTAAAGTAAGTACTGATTCACGTGCATCTGGGCGTGTTTCAATAACTGAGAGTGGCGTTTGAATAAACCCAACAAACGGCGCTCGAATTGGCTCATTACCACGGCCTACTAAAAGCATATCAAATGCTGTATCAGCTTCAGCTACAAGCTCTTGAGCTGATGGCGCATGATAAACGTTGGTACCATCTGCAAGTGTACCAATACGAACAATTTGACCATATCCAGCAGAGTACCCAGTTTTTGTTGGCATCTTATCGCTAGATAATTGGTTAAAGAATACTGCACCACTATCCCCAACATACAAATCGTAAGCTACAGTAGAGCCACCAGTACGCTGATTAATATCCATTTTTGCAGCAGAAATAAACTTCATTACTTCGCCAAACAGATCGCCAGTCGTATTAAAGGCAGCTGCCAATTTACCAGTCACACCACGAGAAGCATCAAAAGTAATTTCATGGCCTGAGTATTCAGCCAAATCTTTTGCTTCACCTAAAAGACGGACCGTTTGTTCCAAGAAAACTTTACCCTGAATAATTGCCAAAGCTTGACCTAAGAAGCCAAGTTTGAGTTCATTATTCAACTGAGTCTGCAATAAAGTTGCTGCGGTAACTTGTGCCATAATTGGTGAAGCCACCAAATTTTCATATTCAGGTTCAAAATCAACACCTACAGGCGTCATTAAGAAGTTACCGTTACCATCACGCGCATCAAAATCAGCTACGAGATGAACTTCAACTTTAGCACCAGCTGGTAAAGCTTCATTTAAGGTCACGCTAATTTTGCTAGCAGAAAGGTCAATTTCACTACCAACAACACGATACTCTAGGCCGTTTACAAATACGTTTTTTTCAGCAATAGCAGATATCTTGCCTGAAAATTTTGATTTACTGCGGTTTCGAGTATGCGCAACTTCTTTACCGTTGATTTTGATTGATACATTACCAGCAATAAACGGCAGTAATTTCGCATTTACATCTGGCGTTTTAGCTTTGAAATCATCATAACCAGTTCGGGCTGTTACAGAATATGTCGCACCCCCACCCCCATTTGACAAGGCAAAACGGAAACGGCCCTCTACATAAGGCTTAGAGGCATTTGCACCATCTAGGTACTCTGATTTTTTCATTGCACCAAAATCACGATTGGTGACAAAACGAATAGATACTAGCGGAACTTCATTTGAACCATTCGAGTTGGGAATCATAGCAACGATAGGTGTTGCATAAGCGATAACGTTGGCGATAGTAGCAACTGTAATCGCTGGTACGATACTTACAGATTCATGATGCTGGTGATTTACATCATCAAAACCAGATTCATTAATACTATCGTAATAGCTAATGGTCTCAGCAGGCAAAGCTGCTGCTTGTTTTGCACCATTTAAACCAGCTGTTAAGGCAGCTGCAATGATTGAAGGGTGTGGTAAATCACCACCGTGACGTGCTTGATATTGTGAAACACCGAACATCACACCTTTATCAACATCAGCAGCATGTTCAATGCCAATAGAATCAAAAATAGCTTTTAATACTTCAGGGTATTCTTCTACCGCTGTTTGCGCACTGTCAAAACCATTTTCAAACTCATCAGTACTTTTAAAATAGTAGTTTTGGCACTGAGTCGTAGCAATTTGTTGAGCCTCATACTTTTTACGAATTTCGTCTGATAACACAGTCATTTTAAACCAGCCTTTGGCTTTCTATGTAAGATGAAGAAAGGATGGCATGTCTAATTTTATACAAAGGAGGTTAGTTCCAATTTTTTAATAAAATAAATCTTGAAAAATTTTATTGAATCTCAATAAAGAACTAGAGTTAAGTTAAATATAAAAATTAAACTTTGTTTTTAATTTCAACTCATTTCATTACATTAAAAATTTTTAAATTTAAAGGTAGATAAAATGATAATAGATATTTATCGTTCTAAGAGTAATTCTGAAAAGTTTCTTTCTGTTCTTAAAGATACAGACATTACAACATTATCAATTCCTGATAATGATTATATTGAACTGACTTTATTTAAATCGAATAAAACTATTGAGGCCGACATGCCTTTAATTGCGATGGATCCTTCAAATATTATTGATCAAATCAATTCCAAAGGTTATGCATTACATGGCGCTGCTGTGAAGATGGAAACTGGGCTAGTTAAATAATTCGAGAGAGCCCTATTAAAAATAGGGCTTTTCTTTAGCCGCTTACACCACTAGAAACATATATTTCCACACTATCACCTGCTTTCACTTTATAACGGAGCTTATCCCAGCAATGTTGTCTAAATGGTTCAGTATCTGGTGCAGCAGCTGTTAAAGAAAGAATAGGTACCCAGTGTGAATCATTTTGCGGATCTGCATTTGGAACATTACTTCCGAAAAAATCCACTTCTGCCCCGTTCCCGATCACCTGGTAATTGAAAATTGCAGAAGTACATTGCTCAGCTATTTCAATATCCCCTGTCTTCTTCCCTTTTTCATTAAAAACTAAATAACTCATTAACTCTCTCCATCACCATTAGGTGAAATAAACAAATCATCTCTACGGTTTAAAACATACTTACTGCCAAAATCTGCCATGAGGCTAAAACCAGTAATATTCACAATCTCAAACCACAACATAAGATTTTCATAAATCATTAAACCTAAAAGATCCCCTTCTTTAAGAATCATGTCGGGAATGTTGATTATTCTTTCCAATACATCTTCCAACTCATCATTAAATGGCTCTACTTGTGCAGTTAGCACCAAATCTGAGGGGTTATTCATTGAGAAATTCTTTTGAATATGACCACCATTAAATTTATCGAAATGAACATAAGCAGCGCCCTTATATTCATACTTGTAGTTAGGTTCGTCTTGAATCGATAAAGTGTTTGCTTCAAAAGAAAGTGGATCTAATGGTTTTGAATCTTCAGCTGGATTATTGAAAATCACTTCTTTACGCCAAACTTGTGCTGGAATACTTGCTAATGCATTCATAACAACACGTCTCGCTGCTAAACGGCGTCCATTGGCAACTTGATTTACTGATCTATTTAGCATTTTTACCTAAACCTTTCATGAAGACATTTAACATGCTCTGATCAATAGCACCTGACTTATGCAATGCTTGAATTCTTTCAATTTGACTGGCTCTAACAGTTTCTGATTCAAAACGTTTGAGGGTTTTCAATTCGCGTTCTAAGAGCTTTTTCGCAACTTTATTTGCTCTACGCATCATTTCCTTTTCAGCTTTTTGAATATTTGCTTTGATTGGTTTTACTGAACCACTCATCACATCTTTTACTTGTTCGTTAATCGAATTCTGTATCTGCTTATCAGTTTGCTTATATCGAGCACCAACTTGTTTCTGACGGTCTTTCTCTACTTCCTTTTTAAGATATGCAATGCCTGAGGGGGAATTAATCCACTTAACAACACGCAAAACATGCTTACAAGCTACACCAGATAAATGAGGATTACGTATTTTCGGGAAACCGCCCTCATCACGTCCTAAGTTGTAGCCCCCTATAGTTGCCATATAGCGGTACCAGAACGTATGTCGCTCGCAATCACACTGAAATTTGATTTTGCCTTTAGCTAAGCGGTTTTTAACAGTAGTTAATGCTTGTTTATCGATATCAAAAACGACTGATTTAAAGTTTGAGAACTCAATTTCTACGTGATGATTTAAAACTTTACTTTTAGGACCAGCATTAGTGAGTAAGTGCACTAAGCCAGCTTTTCTACTAACTGGTACCGCCAAATAGATTTGCTCATTTGCTCGATCAATATCATCTTGTCGGCTTAAATTAATAATGTTTTGAGGGGTAATGCCTTTACTATACTGATCTTTTAAAAGCTGAATGTTTTCTTGAAAAGCCAATATATCATCACGGGTAATACGCCGTGGCACCTCTCCGTTTTGCTGACCTAACGTAGTAAATAGAACTCTCTCTACATCATACTTTTCGCCTTTTGCAATATCATGTGGCCGCAAGAACATAGGCTTAGGGATCTTTCGTCCCCAATCATCATATTCAATTTCCTTTTCGGCAAATGCCCGCTGTTCTCTATCTGCACGCTGGCGACTCTGTTGATCTCTACGAACTCCACCATTTTGCAAAGATTGGTTTAATTGCAGCTGGGCACGGCGTAAATCATCTGGCTTGAATGCTGACATATTAATTATCCTGCAAGTATTCTTTTTGAAGTCTTAAAATATCAACGAGTCTTGGAAATGCTACCTTTTGTAGTGGTAGCTTTTCCCAAATGCCGTTGGCACCACAGGCCACTAAAACCGCATCAATATGATTACTTGAACCATAAAGCTTGTAGCTTAAGAGTGATGGATCTTGCGATTCATCCTCCTTAATCTCCCAAACGATTAGATTCTGAATATTATTCTGTTGAAGATTTCGGTGAATTAAGTCTCTAATAGCATTTCGATAATCATTTCTCATACTGTTTCACCTATTTAAGCTTTAACAGTACTTACACGCGCAAAGCCACCAATACCCGCTTTACCGCTGTTGCCGTTACTTTCAGTAGTGTGACCAGCTTCGCCGACAACTAAAGTCATGTATTGAGTTTTTTCGGTTGAATTAGAATATCGGCAAATGAGTAAACCACCACTTGCACCACCACCACCAAGTGCCCAGCCGTCATCTCCTACACCATTAGCACCATCCCCACCTGCACCCCAGTTTGATATTGGACTTACAGATGCACCGCCCATGTGATTCAATTGGTTTGCAGCTGTACCAGCAATACCTAATTTTCTTGAAAGCTCTGTAATACTAGATGTGATAGTAATTGTTCCAGCTAAACCGCCAGCACCATTTGAGAAAGCACTACCATTCGACCACTGACCACTTGTACCGCCTTTACCCCCACCAACAACCGCCAAATCGAGCTCATTTAAACGTAGGCGTGTATCTGTACCATTGGTCCCATGTGCCAATGCTCCTAACTCCCATACACTGCCACCACCAGCACCGCCAGCACCCACTAAAATGAATTCTTTTTGTTCTTTTGGTTGAATTGGAATGATATAAACACCTGGTACTGTGTAATCGCCGTTTCCATCGTTTAGTGTTTCTGCAGCTACCTGAACAACGGACCAATTCACTGCACCAGCATATCCAATACGGTTTTGACCTGAGCGCTCCCAAACTTCATATGAGAACCCTTTTTCCGCACGTGTAAGCTTCCATGCTTCATGTGAGCTTTCGGGCGTTAGAAGGATTGCATACTTTGAATCACGTAAATCTGTAACTTTGCCACCTAATTCAATTGTTGCAGTGCTACCAATATTTACACCTGCTCCAATCAATTTTGGATATTGAGCATCTAAGTTTTTCTTAAAATCGATTAGCTGCTGTAATAAGTTTTTGGAACCAAGATCTAGATCATCAATCTGATGTTGTAAATCATCGTCTTTGGCTTTTACGTCCTTCTCAAATGCATATTGGGGGTGAGGATCCTCATGCTGATTGTGTTCAGTCATAAGTTTACGGATTAATGCAGCGTATTGTGGGTGTGGGTCTTCATCTGCACTATGCTGATTCATCAACATCACAGCAATTGGTGTGTTTGGATCAATCTTGATAGTTACGTTTTTTAAATTAACGTCAGTTAAAACAAATCCGAATGTAACAATGGCTACTACGTTTGCATGTAAAGACATGATTGATTGAGCTTCTGTAGTTGAAGCTACAGCAAGCAAAGTGCCATCTGATAGGTATATACCCATCTCAAACACTTCCATTGTTAAAGTTGGCTCAATACTCATCACAAAACGCAAAGTGCCTGTTTCAGTATCTACACCACCACCGTTAAGAGAAAATCTGGCTAATTCATTTTTAAGTGAAGTTAAGTTCTTTGCTTCAACTGATGCATCAAATTTACTAGTACCTACAGCAAGATGTGTCAGCTCCCCACCAAAACTAGCGACATCACCCACTTTATTTAATGCATTCCGACCTGCGTCAGTTAAAAAGAAGTTAATAGCCATAACCCACCCATAAGATTTATTGATCTATGGTAGTTATGGCTTCATGCAGTATTACTGGTCAGTTCCACTAGATTGATCATTATCTTTTTCAGCTGCATCTCTTAAAGCATTGAATCTTGACTTACGTTCTGCCTGTTCTCGGCCTTCCGGGGTATCATCTGTAACATTGACTGTTTCATAAGCTTCTGTGTAATGAACGTTCTCAAGGAATAAGAAGGCAAAAGCATCACCCAAATCTGGCGACTTAATTCCCATTCGTTTCATTTCATCTTTACTCAAGATTTTGTAACGTGCAAAGTCATCAAAACGGTATGGAACGTGAATTAATTGGTCTTTAATTTTCACGTTGTGTTTCTTCGTTTTCATTTTAAAACGACCACTAGCGATTGCTCGAGCTAAGCCCACATAAGCTAACGACCTTTTATTCGTAAACTCTTTTCTATTGTCATTACTAAAACATTGTGAGCCCCAATAAACAGGAACGTAGAAAATACCTTGCTTTTTAAGATACTGGCCTAAACCTTTACCTGCCCCGTTGTCATCTACTACCAAGTTAGCATTTGGATACTGTAAAAGTAGCTCATTAATCTTTGCGAATAGTTCTAAGATATCATCTCTGTTTTTGCACAAAGGTATATCTACAACCTCTACACGGCGTGCACGTTCTCCCCATTGGGATTCACCCCAAACTTTAGAAACAACAATTACAGAATCGTCTCGGCCAACACCACCACCAACGTCTACCGTAATGACATAACCAAATTGATGATCCTCAAAAATACTCGCGCCAACATACATTTCTTCTGTTTGACGTTTAGTAATTAAGAACTCATCAGATAAGTCTGGGAATTCACCTAGAACACGGATCTTATACTGAGCATCTTCTCGGCTTCCATACTTTTGCCGTTGTTCTTCTAAAGATTGCTTACTAACAAGTGGTGACTCTTCCCCGTTAAATGTGAGTGCAATCCAAACACCCCCAGCTCGATGACTTAACTTGTGATGAGTCTCATAGAACATACCCGCATTACGGGTAGGTTGCGACGTCATTACAGCACGGTTGTCTTCGTGAGTTAATGCACCAAACGCTACATCAAGTACAGCATCATCTACACCGCTGGCCTCATCGACCCAGACCATATAGTTGTCGCCGTGGTTACCAGCTAAGTTCGTGGGTTGATGTTTTGGTGCTGTCTTAGCAAAGACATACCATTTTTCTTTGTAGCCTTTGATGTAAACGAGTTCAGACTGGTACCCAACATAATCAGCAAGCCAAGCCAAAGGGCCTTGCTTCAATCGTGCTAGATTGATACTGATTTCTTTCCAGACTTGTTTCTTTAACTGCCCAATCTGCGGAGCAGTAAACATCATGATTGATTCATCAAAAAACAAGAGATGCCATAAGGCAACAATACCGGCACTGGCTGTTTTACCAGTGTTATGTAGTACTAAGTCATCTTCACCTAAGAAAAATGGATCTGGATCGAGTACAAAACCGTAATATTTGCCTTCACCAAGCTCGACAACCGATGTGATTTTTAAAGGCTTATGTTCACCATCTATAAGCCTATAAGATGCAAATTGTTCTCTATTTTCTGGCTTTAAGTTCAGGTATTGAGAAACAAGTAATTCAATCTTGTCTCCCTTGGACCAGCCGTTACCATCGTATAAGGCTATTAAGCAAAGGATGTGGGATTTATTGAAGGTATGAGCTTTACCACTCTCATATTCAAACCTGTACATTTCCTGATAGCCGGTTACTGTTTTAATTACCTCTAGTTCTGTTTTACCATCTGCAGCTAGGATCTTGTGATTTAGATTAATCCGCTCAACTGGGATAAAGTCCCCATTGGCTAATTTGATTAATGTCCCTTTACCAAAACAACCGTGACCTGAAGCTACGGATGTACGACTACCATCAAATGCAATAGATTCAAAAAGTAATTCTTGTTGCCATGTAGGTTCGACACCTAATGCTTCTACGGCGAAAGCATAGATGTCGTATCGATAACGTTCACAAAGTTCCCACCATTCGGGAATTTCTTTTAATGGTGCCAAAGCCATACCGTAAAAACACCATTAATTAAAAGATTGAAAAAGGAAGCATTGTTGGATCTACAGCATCTTCTTCAAACTGATTCCCTTCAGTAATTGAAAAGCCTTTAGCAATTTTTGTACTAGCCCAAACTGCTAACAGGATTGCAATGTGGCCGTTGTTTAAGCTGCTGCTATCAAATTCCTGCTGAAGGCCGTTTTTATCGACCTTACGGATTTCAAGTACGTTCTTAGGATTGTACTGGTTTAACTTCGGCTCAATTTCAATTAACTTTGCTCTGTAACGAGCTTGGTAAATTGAAATCACTTCTTCTAAATGCTCTTTAGCATTGAAACTTAATTGCCAGTTCTGTACTTGGTCAGGTGAGTCAGTAACAACAACCGTTTGATCTCTTAAATCACTTGGTACAGGTAAATTTGAATAAACGGCTGTTTTTTGAATAACAAGCTCACCAGTATCTGCAAATGCGGCTCCAATGAGACGAAATGGTTGATCAGAAAACCCAGCAACACGGCTGTCTATACGAATAATTCCAGACATTACATGTATCCTTAGCGCCGTTTGCGTTCTATCTTGGTTTGGCATTCAATGCAGAATTTCACGCCACCTAAAGCACGGCGGCGCTCTGGTATTTCTTCACCACATTCAACACATTCTTTTTCAGATTCGCCGTCAAAACGGCATCGATTTGCGATTTCTTGCTGCAATAAATAATCAGCACTTTCTTGTGCCTTATCGATTAAGTCAGTCATCTATACGCTCAACTGTAATTTCACCTGTTTCTCTATCACCCTTCACACGCTGGTGCTCGAGTGATGTGTACTGATCAGCTTGCACTACAACTTTGTCGTTGATTGCGGGCTGTTCCGTTGCTGAGCCATCAGGTTCATAGCCATTACCTGTGTTTTGGTCGAATGGACCACCGAAACCAATGACGTTAGGTGTATAACCCACGAGCTGAATATCTACAGTTGAGATAGAAAGATTGATTGCTTCGCTTGGGACTGGTGATGGAAAAAGTTCATTTTCAAAAACAGTGAATGTTGAATTAACTACATGATCATTCCATTGCTGAAATGGCACATTAAAACGACGGTTATCATTGCTAGACATGTACGCGCAAAATTGCCCAATGACTGAACGTAGATCGTTGGGATTGGTGGCAAAGAAAGCGATTTGAGCTCTTACAGTTGTGGGTACAAGACGTACTTTTACCCGCTTCTCATCAATGACCGTTTCAACAAAATCTGGTACTGGCAGTAATTGATTAACATCAGGAGGTTGATCTGTTAACGCTGTTGCAGTGAGCATTACGGGTAAAAGTACTTTCGACACTTCATCATGCTTTTGGCTTTTTCTGTATTCAGATAGCATTGCTTCTGAATCGTCCATCATCCGTGAGGGACATGCTTTTATAGCATTGCCAATAGATCTCAATTTCCAGTCAGCCGTTAATTGTGTCTCTGGCATATACGAAGCACGAAAATTGACAAGCTGCTTATACCAAGCGTTTTGGATGCATTTAAGCGAATCGTTGGGATAATTCATTATTACCCCCATACACTAAAGATATTGCCAAAAGACTTTTTCGGCTTTTTAACTTTCTCTTTTACGTTTGGATTGTCCAAACTTTGAATGATTTGTTCAGCTTGTTGTTGTACTGAATCAAAACTCTTCACAGGATTGACCATACCCGTATAGAGTTCTTTTTTTCGTTCTTCTCTAAGTTGTTGTACGCGTTTTTGCTTATCAACTACTTCTGATAATTCACCGACTAAGCCCTGAGCATTACCCAATTCATTTAAAAGGTGAATCTGACTATTGATATTGTCGTAGGTCTGCAAGATTTGATCTTCAAGCAATTGAGCAATAACAATTTCAGATGGTGTTAACTGTGAAATATCAGTTGCACTATCAAAACAAGAAACAACACTTTCAGGCTCTTCAGGTATGAATAAATCGTCAAATAACTGACCATCCCCAACATTACTTGCAAAGTTAGGCAATAGGGCAAAATCGAATCCAAAAAATCCAGTTGGAATTAAGCGGCCACCAACATTTTTATAATTTACAGCTGTACTAAAGCCACCCGCTTGGGCTTTATACTGCTGTAAGGCAACCTCACCTGGTTCGTTTTCATAGAATTCTTCACGGTGTTCAACTGTACCATCTTTGAATGCACGTAATTCAATCGTTTTAAATGCACTAGCAAGATATACCAATTTCCCCTTAATAATGACGGTTTCTGGCGGTACCATCCCGAAACGCTGCCGGATTTGATGACCGTAATAACCTTGCAATGAGTTAGTAGCAACCATTTCTTGAACATAGTCACTATTAATCAGGTTGATCATTGCATCAACATCGACATTACTTCGATCAACACCAGTATATTTACGGCACCGATCATGTAAGTTGTAAGAGAGAACTTTTGTCTTTCTATTTTTGCTAGCCATAAAAAAGCCCCAATGCTGTGATTGAGGCTATTGTTTCAGTTGTTCTATAGTTGAAATTTAATCAGTTCCAGATCAAATCTTTTTATCAAACTCAATCAATTCCAATAGTTTGTCATGTTGTTTATCTTCAATAGTTGCATCAAAGATGTATCCACTTTTAAGTGAGATAAAAACATCATAAAAGCTCTCATAAACCATGCTGCCTCTATGATCACTTTTGGAGACTTGCATACAATCCATTTCAGATAAATCAATTAATTGAGAACAACCACGCTTTCGACAAAAGATATTTAATCGCATACTTCATCCATTTACTTAGCAAGAGTGTCTTCAACACCACGAGCACGGCGCTCAGCTGTACGCTTATTAAATTCTTCTAGCGCACTTTCCATGTAAATAATGGCTTGTTTGTTGAACTCACTTGGGAACTTTTCATCCAAGGTTTTAGTACGATGAATAAGCACTTTTAGCAATGCTTCACTGGTCACCCCATTCACACCGTGTGAGTGAATTGGGCCATCTTGAAAATGAAGGCTGATTTCAAAATCTTTTGCATTTGGAGTTTCAGGTTTTGCTGAAATCTTATAGTAATGGCCTTGAGCATAAGCTGTAATGCCCTTAACCACTTCCCCATTTACAACTTTATCAATTTCTTGTGGTTCTAATTCTTGGTTTGCATATCCTAAGAAATGATCAATTAATAAGTTATCTCCTTGACCATTGATAGGTTCTGCGATTCCTACTAAAACATTTTCTTGAGCTTGTTGCATATAAAAAAGTCCTGAACTAATGAACAGGACTATGAAATCATTTTGTATTTGAGCGCTAACTCAACAGTTCCAAAATATAATTGTTAATCAGAGTATTCATACTTTAATAATTTCCCTGATTCATCCTTAAATATATTAAGAAATATAACTTGGCTATTATTTTTTGTCTGAATACGGATTTTATAATGGTTATGCGCAGGTAAACTAGGCGAACCAGAAAACCTACCTTTAGAAACAATACTATAGCTTTCAACCTCTCCGTAATCCTTCTTTAATTTAGAGTCATCAGAAAGTATTTTTTCAATGTATTTAGTGTCTTCATCACTCTTCATTGCTTTATCTAGTACTGGCTCAACTAAAAGGGCAATTAATAAACCTATTACAGCAAAAATTATAAATTTTTTCATGTTAACTACCAACTAGACTCGTGCTTACTCAACAATTTCATTGTAATTTAATGAAATTATAAACCTCATAAGGCTTAGCTGCTATTGCCGCTGCAAAGCTTGTGGAACCTAAATCTCTATCAAATGCCATTGAGTAAACTTTAACAACAATATTAGCTGGTACCAAACGCCGTAATATAGGTGACAGCTCTACCACTTCATTTGCATCAACTGTTTTATCTAAAACAATTCTAATCCGACTAGTTAAGAAGTAATTTGGCTTCTCAATATCAGACAAATAGGTAGGATATTCTTTTAGCTTTTCCAAGCTATGCCATAGTCGAATAATCTGATAATGATCTTTCCCCCAAAGCATACGCAAAACAAACTCTAAAAAAGCCAATCCTCTTTTATTACCCATACTACTCCAATTGGCATAGATAATTCGCATTAACGTATCAGAGGTGTTATTACGCCTTAAAACAACGAGCCCATTTTGTTTAGAGAACCGTTCTATAACTGTTTTACTGCCGATATGCGGGCATCCGTAATCTAGTAAGTCTTGTATAGACTGCTCAAAGTTCTGGGCAAATACTTGCTTAAAAGCCTTGGAAAGCACCGTTTCTAAGCCAGCATTAACATAGTGTTCATCAATAGGACGTGTAAAGTTTATAGGGTCCATGTTGCCCCCGAAATATCAGCTGTACGCTCCATATTTACTACAATACTGTCCTTTGTGATGTAAACCCATTCATTAGGCTTATTAATCTCATTTGAAAGTTTAATGGAGAAATCGCTCATCCGGTCTTGGAAAGCGACGATATTGTCATTTATGAGCTTTGACATTTCTTGACTATTAAAACCATTCACTAACCAACGGCTTGAGCTAAGTGCTTCACGGCCATAGCGCTCAACTAGTAATTCAATAATCTGGGTTTTGACCATATCGGTATTATGTACTGAGGCTAATGTGCCAGTGATTACTATTGGTAATGGCTTTTCTACTACTTCATGTACATTAACCTTACCTTCATACAAGTTATCGCAAAAACCTATATATCGACAGATATCTTGTTCTAAGACAGCTTGTTCTGCTGGATTCTTCGCAACCACCACAAGATTTAAATGATTAATGTCACGGTATGTGATTGCAAAGTGTTGCTCTTGAAGCGTTTCATTCCAAACAGAAATAAAATGAGCCCGCTTCATGAATTTTTTACGAACCACATAGTCAAAGTTACCGAGAAATACCGCATCTTCATCGTAAAGTGATGGATAGCTTGATAATAAACGCAATTCCGATACAGCTAACGGATCTACCCCCTCTCTAATCAATCCACCAGCTTTAAAACGCACTGATACCCGCTGTTCATCATTAGTAAGTACATCAAGTAAAGCAGCATCCTTTAAACGATTTGCATCAACCTCACCGTAAGTCTCAAGGACACCAATTGTGACCGTTTCATTGGCTTGTAGGGTTCGACCTGCTCTCTCAGAATCACCGAATTCAATAAATAATCTTCTAAGATTATCTGTAGTGACCGTAACAGCAAATTCACCAGGCTCAACATTCATCCAGCGTGGCTTAATTAC
Organism: Acinetobacter sp. AOR18_HL; assembly: GCF_027855145.1. Classification (NCBI taxonomy): domain Bacteria; kingdom Pseudomonadati; phylum Pseudomonadota; class Gammaproteobacteria; order Moraxellales; family Moraxellaceae; genus Acinetobacter; species Acinetobacter sp. AOR18_HL. The sequence continues at coordinate 7,114 of NZ_JAKTIG010000028.1, read as the reverse complement.
ATAGTTATTATTGCCCTGCTTAATGGAAATATTTGCAAGTGAAAGATCCTCTAAAAGATCTATTCGATATTTATGAAACCCTTCAGTTACTGGTACCACATACTTTATTTCACGATATTCACTTTGTTCTGCAATTACTTCCGCCGTTTCACCAGCTTTAACTGTAATTGATTGAAGTAACCGCCATACTCTACCGCCGCTATGGTCTTCAATCATTCGCCCTTGGCTTAAGCTAACAGCATTTGTTGACCGATTTATGATTTCTACTAAGTGTTGGCACGGCGTTCCGATTGGCAAGATGCCTTTATTAGTAGCATCCGCAATAATTGAGCGGTCACGTGTTTTTGTGAATGGTTCAATTGAAGCAATATCGATTTCTGGACCAAATGCAGTTAAAAAACTAGCCATAGAACGCAGCTGGTGAACGACTAGTGGATCTTGAGCTTTGTAACGTTCCTGAATCTCATAATCATCTATCGCTGCTTGTAGCTGAGCTTCAAAATTAGCTTGCGTTAATGTCATATGTCTCACCTGTTACTGGTTTACTTAGTCGTTCTGCTACTTGGTTTAGATCAATAGGCACATTCATGATGTTTAGATAAATATGGACAGTCTCAAAGCCTTCTGTTTTTGAGTAAAGCGCTAATTGATCAGAATTAAGCTCAGATAATAAAGGCAGATCCTTCTTCATCTTAATTAGAAAGCTATCTGCAACCCTTGCATCGAGTGGAGCCATAAGCAAATCGTAAAGAGGTGCACCAAAATCAGACCCATACTTTCCATTGACAGGATGATTAAGCCAATAATCAACCATGTCTAAAATTGACTTAGCTGTGATCATTAGGTAGTTGCTCTATTGCTAAAAATAGTCAAAAGCTTTAGTAAAATTGCAGTGCCAATTTGATAAGTAGAAAAAATAGAAAAATAGATAAGAAAGATCCAAAGCGAAACGCTTAATGCATCAAAGTAGCAAGCAACGTAATAGATTCGCCAATCAACTAAAATAATTGTGATCAGTACGCATGCCATGCAAGCGAAGTACATCCATCTTATTTCTTTAAATAAAAGGTTAATTGGAATTTGGCGAAATTGTTTTATTGATGCCGCTTTATTTTTGCCATTCCACCCCGTTATGAAATAAAGATACGCAGAAAATGCAAGAATTAAGACAATATCTATACCGATTTGAATTTGCATGGTACTACCCTTAATTTGGATTTTTATAAGAGTAGTTGTTTGAACCTCCTCAATATTTATAAGGTTCCAAAACAAAAAAGACCGCTATTTAGCAGTCTTTTAAAAAATAAAACAATTAATTCATTTTCATCATTTGGGCATAAGCATCACGTTTGTTTTGACGCAATGATTCTATCTCGGACTTCGTCAGCTGTTTTACGAGAGTTGAGGACATACTTTGCTTCCCACTCTGTGAGCTTTTCGAAATCGTACCCGTAAATCGATTTCCACCATGCTTCGAGATTGCCATATACATCCCTCAATTGCTGAAGAGTTTCTTTACTTAGAGCTAATTGTGATGAGTATTGTTTACCCGTCAGTGCATATGCTCCAATTACTTTATTCGACCCAGTGGCTTCAATATGGCCTTTCAATGCCGCAAAAGTACCACCTTGTGTCTGGGTATCATCAACAATAATAACACATTTATCATTGTCGATTCCGCCGTCAAATGCTGGGGGATTAGCTAGTCTATGCCACCCATCACCACCAGTTCTTGATACTTTAATAGCTTGAACTATATTTGTATCTACTTCAAGCCCTAGTTTCTTTGCAATAACAGCCGAAGTAGCTAAAGGGATCATATTACGCCCTACAGCCTCTTCAGCATGAACCGGCACAATAATTGTATCCCGATCATCAATTATTTTTTTTAGTGCATCAATTGCTTCATCAGAAACTAAATCTTTAGCTAATTCATAAGCACTTTCAACATCCCCAGCCTTAGCTGCTTCATACTTAGGGTGAGAAGTAGCATCCCCTAATCCACGGTCAATAACCGTTTTAGGAAATTTCCCCCAATCAGTGCGATATAACTTCATATTTTTAAATAAGTTTGAAGTGTGATTAGTAGGAGATTTTACACTAAATTTACCGTTAGCATCTCTTGGATGTTCATTTTCGTCCCAGTTAACACTATCAAAAGCTTCATCAATGACACTACTGAACTTTCCCAATTCGGATTGACCAGCCTCCGTAATAGAACTGATACCAAGTTGCTGTTTGGCTAGTTCAATTTTTTCCAAAAGTTGGTCCCGTTGCGCCGTTTGTTTTGCTAAATCTTCATCAAGCTTTTGCTCTTGTTCTTCAACTTCTTTAGCCTTTTGATCTACTGAAGTACGGCGTGGAGGTAAACGCACTTTTTCGCGCTTGTTTTGGGCTTGAATTTTTGATTGTGCTTCACGAATAAGCTTTGCCACACCTTTTACGGCATTATCAAAAGTAGGCTTATAGTCATCACTGAAATCACCAGACAAGACGACAACTTTATCGTTAATTTCTGCCTTTGTTACATCCGCTAAAGCACGTACATAAAGCGTAAGAGTTGCGCCACCTGAAAAGAAAAAAGTTACTGGTAAAACACTGACCCCAGCTACTCGTTTAATTTTAAGAAACTCTGGTGTAACAATAGTTTGGCCTGTTGCTTTTTCTAAAGCTGATTGGATCTTTTTAATATATGGAGTCGTAGCTGTTACAGCTGCAAGATTAAGAGTACCCATGAAAAATAACCTCATATAAATGAGGCTATTTTGATATTCCCTAACCTAACAAAATGAGAAAGGTTCCATCCAAGTTTCAAAGCGTTGCACTTATTAAAAAATAAACTACACATATCATCTAATTAAATGATACAACTGAATAATAGGCCACAAAGAATGGCTGAAACATCACTAATTTATTTATATGGAAGTTTTAAATGTATTTTGTTTATGAAGGTCAAGAGGTTCACCTTGACCCAAATAAGATTCAACAATTTGGCAATGACTTGGTTTATGCAGATACCCTGCTCTGTAATACAAATGATTTAATTGTTCGGAAACACAAAGGTCAAGATTTATCAATTTCTACTAAAAAATTTACTCCCTTTTTCAATGCAACTTTTCCTCAAATGAATGTTCAAATTCAATGGCTAAATATTCAAAGGACTGCTGAATTAAACACGTTAATTGATATCGATAATTCTCTTGTTAGTAATAAGAACGATAAGATTCCATTGACGCTTGCTCAACAGAAAGTTCTTAATGTAAAGAATCCTAAAACTTTTGATTTTCGCTATGAAAGGGATGTGATTATTAAAAATCTGTCTAATGCTGTACGAAATTTTGTTAGATAAGTTAAGAAAGCCAGCAAAATAGCTGGTTTTTTTATCCTTTCCAATTTTTATTGATATGAATAGATTTATCAGAAAAGTTAAATGATTAGAAACTGTCCATTAAAAGAACAGGTTAATAAAAAGTTTATGATGAAATCTTCTTTTTCCTTTTATATGGTGATACAAGTAATTATCAAGCTTCATAGAAAGCAAGAATTCCATCACAATATTATTTAGGATTTCAAAATGACATTTGAATATCAAGGGCAAGAATATACACTTGATCCAAATAAAGTTAAGCAAAATGGTCCAAGTTACATATATGAAGATGTATTACTTTGTGATGATAACAATATTATGGAATTTGACTATCAAGACTCAGTAATTGTGATTACTACTAAACAGTTTCATGAATTTCAAAATACTAACTATCCTGATCACAGAGTGAGACCTCAGTTGATTACCTCAAAACAAGCTGCTGTTATAGGTTTTTTAAATAGAGTTGATTCAAAATTATCAAGTACCTCAAGAAATATTGTTACTTTAGAGGCAAATGAGCAATTAGTTTTGGGTTTTAAAGATCCTAAAAATGTAAAAATTTCTTATCCGAGGGATCAAATAGTAGAGAAGCTATCTAACGCAATACGACCATTTATAGAATTAAACAGGCCAGCTATTTAGTTGGCTTTCTTTTTCCTTTTCAGTTATATCTATCCTTTATAGAAGGCAGCCTATTCAATTCATGTTTAAAGTTTTTATTTCTTGAAAATATATTAAACTTCTAACAATATCTTCAGTAAATTGAAGTTTTGGAAATTATGCATGCTACAAATTTCTACAGGTAAATTATTTTCTAGAGATATTGGGTATAGAAATAATTTAAAAGGAATTATTTATACGAATTTAAGATTATTTCGAGATGATAAAATCCAAACAAAAGCAGGCTCAATATTTTTCGTTGAAAATGCAAGTGGTCCAAATACTGTTATCTATGAAATAGAAGAGCTGATGGAAGGAAGTGAAATTGGAGCCGGAAGTGTAATTTCTAATGGGATCAGTTCTTTAATTTTAGACTTTGCAGCCATTCTTTCTTTTGCTTTAAATTGTACTGCTTCACCTAGCCATTCACTAACAGAAAGATTATTAAGCGATCAACAAGGTGTATCTACACATAGATCACCAAATAAAATGATTAAAACTGTTTTTGACAAAAATATTTTATGCCACGAAGAAAATAAAAAATTTTTTATCAATTTTACAAATCACTTAATTGGCCTAGAACGAAAAACATATTTAGGTGTAATGAGCTCAATTCGAACATATGTAACAGGTATCCATCGAATTGCTGATGATTTTGAACTAGCCTACACTCTTCTGGTTGCTTCAATTGAATCTCTTGCACAAAATTTCGATGGTCATCAATCAACTTGGGAAGATTACGATCAGAATAAAAAGAAGATAATAGACGAAGCATTAAATGGATGTGAAACAGATATTGCTTTAAAAGTTAGAGAGGCAATTTTAAGTATAGAACATACTTCCTTACGAAAAAGGTTCCAAGCATTTGCTCTTGAACATATTTCGCAATCTTATTTCCGAGATGAAGCTGATTCTGCACTTAATCCAATTGCTAAATTGGATTTGCCAACAGCTCTTTCAAATGCATATCAAGCTAGATCAAAATACGTTCACAATTTAAAAAAATTACCCAAAATGTTAACTCTAGCTGAATATTCTGAATTTTGTGTAATTGAAGATAAAAAATGGTTAACTCTTCAAGGTTTATCAAGACTTGCTAGACATGTAATTATTGAATTCGTAATGAAGCAAAAAATCATTGAAAAAGAACCATATAATTATTCATTAGAACGAACTAATATTTTTCAAGTGCATTTAGCACCTCAATATTGGATTGCTGTACCTGACTTTAGTGAAGGTGCGGGAGTTCAAAAGTTAGAAGGCTTTTTTTCTCAACTAAAAGAATGCTTAACAAATGTTCCTAATGCAAGTGTAACTGACTTAACGAGCGTTTTAGATGAGTTCGAATTAAAAATTGATACATTAAAACAAGCAGATAAAAATGCTTTTCTTACCCTCTACATTATTTATTACGCATATTTAAATAAAACATATGAAAATAGTGTTGACCGCATAAAAAAAGTTAGGAGATTTATTAAGAAACATGAAGTGAAAATATCTAATCCTTGTGTAGAGGGTCTTATTGTTAATACTTTGCTAACACATCCTATTAAATGGGATATTGAAGCCCACGATAAATATTTCAAACAATATTTTAGAGATAGGGATAAAAAATCAAAAATAAGATGTCCAGATATTTTTGAATCAGGCATGATTCTTCAATTAGCTGAACGTTATAGAGAAAACGGGAATGAAATAAAAGCACTTGAATTAATTGAAATGGCAGTTGAAAACCTTCCATCACATAAGGGATTACGCAACTTTGAAAAAGAATATAAAGAAATGCCAAGAGCAATTGACAGTAAAGAAATTCTATTTCCAGAAATTGAAGAAATAACCGCTTAGTTTTTGATAATATTTAAGTTATCTATTTTTTGAGAAAACTAAATCAAGTACGAGGTGTATTATTTAGGTCATTTACAATCATATATGGCCTTATCCAATCACACAAAAAAAGGGATTGAATGGTTCAATCCCTTTAATTTTCTTTAACAAAATATGGCGAATTCAAACATGAGGTGCGACAGTTTCAAAAGCCATATGATAATCAACAAGCTGAGCAAATTTCTCTAATGGTGTAAGCCAATCTAACGCCTTTCTAGGACGAGTATTCAGTGACATGGCAACTTGATTTAAATAATGCTGATCTGCCTGATTTAAATCAATCCCTTTAGGTAAATATTGCCTAATTAAACCATTCATATTTTCGCATGTGCCTTTTTGCCAAGGTGAATGTGGGTCACAGAAATATACATCTATGCCTAAATCTTCTTCGAGTATTTTATGTTCTGACATCTCGCGTCCACGGTCATAGGTCAACGTTTTACGCAGTTCTGCAGGTAAATATTTCAGAGCTTCAGTTAAAGCCTTGCGCACTGATTCTGCCTTTGCATCAGGTAATGTTGCCAAGATACAGAGCCGTGTATTTCGTTCAATAAGTGTTGCTATCGAACTTTTATTGTCTTTACCTTTAATTAAATCAGCTTCCCAATGACCCGGTATTTTTCTTTCTTGAACTTCGGCTGGGCGCTCATGAATAGTTTTAATATCCTGTAATATAGAATCTTTTTTAGGTTCACCGTTAGCTTTTCGCTTTTTATTTTCATGACGCAGACAGGATAATAAGTCTTTTTTCAACTCACCCTTGGGTAATGCTCGTATCGTTGAATAAATCGTTGTATGGCTTACATTCATTGTTTGATCCAAATCAGGAAATGTCTTTAAACGCTTTGCTATTTGCTGAGGAGACCATAAACAACGGATCGCTTCAACAATAAATTTCCAGAGGATTGAATCGATTTTGAGTTTTCTGTGACCACGTCTACGTCTAGCGAAGGTGTTATCAGAAGCATATCGAGCTTGATAAACGTCATTGATGCTATTTCTTTTAAGCTCACGATAGATCGTACTAGGATGTCTTTTAATGAGTTCAGCAAATTTTCTGGCTGAAAAGCCTTCTTTTCTTGACTCAAGCATTAATGCAGTACGATCTTCAAAGTTAAGATGATGGTATGACAATTTTATATACTCCATAAACCCTTTAAATTAATTAGGTGGTTTATGTCGCACTTCAAGTTTTACTCTGCC
>NZ_JAKTIG010000027.1:0-17620 GCF_027855145.1 Acinetobacter sp. AOR18_HL | reverse complement strand
GGGACTGTTCTAAATTTTGTGTAAGTACTTAATTTTCATTTATCCTTCAGAGGATAATTACAAAAGGTACTTCACATGGATGAAGCAACAATCAAAAGTATGGCTGCCGAATTGGCTAAAGGTCTAAAAACACCAGAAGACTTAAACCAAATGACAGCAGTCTTTAAAAAATTCATGATTGAAACTGCACTCAATACTGAACTTTCAGACCATCTCGGTTATGAAAAGCATCAGCCCAAGAAAGGCTCAAATAGCCGTAATGGGTTTAGTTCTAAAACCATTACAACTCAAGATGGACAACTGGCTTTAGATATTCCCCGTGATCGAGAAGGTTCATTTGAGCCACAAATTATCAAAAAGCACCAAACACGCATCACCAGTATGGATGACCAAATCCTCTCACTGTATGCAAAAGGAATGACTAATAGGGAAATTGTAGCCTTCTTCAAAGAAATGTACGATGCCGATGTGTCAGCATCTCTCATCAGCAAAGTTACCGATGCTGTGATTGAGCAAGTGACTGAGTGGCAAAATAGAGCCTTAGATAGCCTTTATCCTGTTGTCTATCTTGACTGTATTGTTGTCAAAGTCCGTCAGCACTCCAATGTGATTAACAAGTCCGTATACCTTGCTTTAGGCATCAATATGGATGGGCAAAAAGAATTACTGGGTATGTGGATTGCTCAGACAGAAGGTGCCAAATTCTGGCTGTCAGTCATGACAGAGCTAAAAAATCGAGGAGTACAGGACATTCTTGTTGCCTGTGTAGATGGATTAAAAGGCTTCCCTGACGCGATAGCCTCTGTTTACCCTCATACTGATATTCAACTGTGTATCGTGCATGTTGTACGCAATAGCCTGAGATTTGTAAGCTGGAAAGACTACAAAGCTGTTACGTCGGGTCTGAAAGCGATTTATCAGGCAAGTACAGAGGAAAATGCTTTAAAATCCCTAGACATCTTCTGTGATCAATGGAATCACCAGTATCCCAAAATTGGAGAATCCTGGCGGGCCAATTGGGAAAATATCCGAACGATCTTTAGCTATCCAGCCGAAATACGTCATGCAATTTATACAACAAATGCGATTGAGTCGTTGAATAGCGTAATACGCCATTCAACGAAGAAAAGGAAAATCTTTTCATCTGATGACTCAGTAAAGAAGGTCATTTACTTAGCAACATCAAATGCTGCGAAGAAATGGACGATGCCAATTCAAAATTGGCGTTTAGCAATGAATTGGTTTACGATTCAGTTCGATGATCGATTAAAAGATCATTTATAAAAAATGGAACTTACACAAAATAATTTACAGGCTCATATTTAAAGCTCTTGTTATTTAAAGATCTTTTTATATTCAATACTCTTACTTCTTCAGTTTAGAACATTGACACCCAAAACCTCTCCGATTATCCTTTGCCTGTTGGCCACATTGCCAGTCAGCTTTTGACAGAGCTGGTACAAAAGGCGCACAACAACGTATTATTTCGTTTTGTGCGTTCTCCTAAGTCACGCCTTTATGGTGAGGCTAGGAGGGGCACGCTTGCGTGCGCTGGTTTCCTTTTGTACCAGTCTGTCAACCCTTCTAGTCTTGCCACCATTATTTGACAGTAATTGGTAAGACTCTTCTAAATCAAAAGGAGTCCGCCGTTATGCGTACTATTTATTCTTTATTGGCCTCTGCCAAAATCTCTCTATTCATTCCACTTAAACAGTCTTTCAAACGGTTTAATCGACTCTAGGTTTTCTACATCTTAAGAATCGTTACGACTAAAAAATCATAGCAACAATAAACCTGAGATAGGCGAGCACACCTTTTTTGTGCCGCTTTTGCATGCTTGTTTTTAATGCTCAATTTAAGAGTAACAGCATTTCTATCTCATTTACTTACAACAAAAAATTATTTTATACGGTATAAAAATGCCAAATTTAGAAGCATCATTTAGAGCACTTCGCGTACTACACGCGGCAAGAGATTTGTTTAATCAATATGGGTTTTACATCGGGATTGACCGAATTATTACGGATGCCAAAATTCCCAAAGCCACTTTTTATAACTACTTTCACTCCAAAGAAAGGCTCATTCAGATGAGCTTAACTTTTCAAACAGATTCATTAAAACATGAGGTGTTTTCAATTATTCATTTGTACCGTGAACTCATGGCATTCGATAAACTTAAGAAAGTTTACTTTTTACATGCAAACTTAGAAGGCTTTTATCGTTTACCATTTAAAGCCATTTTTGAAATTGAAAAGCTTTATCCTGCGGCCTATAAAATCGTGATTGACTACCGGAACTGGTTCATTAAAGAAATTCATAAATTCCTTTTAACTGTAAAAGTTAACGCTACAGTTGAAGATGCCTACATGTTTTTATTTGTGATTGATGGGGCAATGGCCCAGCTTTTAAGTGCGAATAGTACTGATGAAAGGGATAAATTATTAGAATATTTTATGTCAACGCTCGCTTAAATTGATCCATATTCTAGTGTTTAACTTATGAAAAAGCCCTCCGAAGAGGGCTTTTTATTCAATTTGGTTTAGCTTTAAAAATCAAAAGATGTTTGTAGATAGAACGTACGTGGCAGTCCTACATACTTACCGCCAGTAGAGTCTGTTGAGCGAGTAAAATATTGCTTATCAAAGACATTTTTGATTCCACCAGCGATTTTTAAACCTTTAACTTGTGAACTTAAGTCATAAGAGGTACGTAGCGCAAAAGTGGTGTAACCCGGAATATCTCCATATTTACCATCAGCAGTTTCTTCTGTTTGATAGACATTACTATCTGGAAGATCTGGTGAATGCTGCTTAGATTGAGCAAACATATCCGCATTTAAAGACCATTTATCTACTGTGTAACCTAACCCAACATTACCGACATGACGCGAGTAAAATGGTAAGTCTTTATCTTTAAATTGACCAGCTTCAGCCACTGCTTTGGTGAAAGTATAGTTTCCATATACTTTTAAGCCTTCCAGTGCATCAGACAATTGTCCGAAATCATAGCTAATACCTGTTTCGACACCTTTGTGGCTGGTTGCCCCTAAATCTGTCCAGATTCCGTTATTAGCAGCATCACGAACCAATGAAAGCTCTTTATCAAAGTCTAAATAGAACACGGTAAATTCGGCATTTAAACCATTGCCCAAATATTTGGTGCCAATTTCATAGTTGTTCGACTTTTCAGGATGTAAGCCTTCGGTTGTAGCCGTTGCGGTTGTTCCTTCAAGACGAGCTAATTGACTGTATTGCTGTGGACCGAACGATACGCCTGCGTTTGCAAATATATTCCAGTTTTCATTTGCTGAGTACATCACGGATAAACTTGGTAAAAATTCGTCTGAATCAATTTTTGGATAAACAGTATTAGGTTGTCCTTTGTTATAACCTGTGAAGTTATTATGGGTTTCAATTGATTCGAAACGAACACCCGGTGTGATGGTCCAACGGCCGAGTTCCATACGGTTGTCGATATATACAGCATGTGCTTTAGTACCGCCTTCACTACTACTACGCGGAGCAAAATCTGGCACTGATGAACCTGCTGCATAAGATGCAGTACGTCCTGCAAATTCAGAACTTTCTTCTTTTAAATAGCGATAGCCAACCGTTACTTCATTTTGAGTATTACCAAGTTCATAAATGCGAGAGTAACGCGGTTCAATTGCATAGACTTTATAATCGCGTGGAGCAGAATCGAGGCGTTTTTGCCCATTCGCTAGTGTAGTCTCAAGATTACTAGTACGGAAAGAGTCGATGTAGTAACTCAAAACCTCGAAGTTATTTTTTTCATCTTTATGGTTATAACGTAAAGAGACATCTGTACGTCGACCTGCAAAATAGTTTTTTTCACCAGAAGATTGATACGGGTTTTCAGCATATTGCGCCTGAGTTAAACCCTCTGGCATTTCGCCGCGACCTTCATAGTGATGCAGATTTAAAGCAACCGAGTCTTTATCATTAAATTGATAAGCAGACTTTAGCATTACATCATCGATATCAATTTTGTTGTTTGCTTCTCGATAACCGTTTCCTTTGGTCCCTGAATATAGAAGGGCAAGGCCTAAACCATTATCTAAAGTTCCCCCCACAAATAAATTAGGGCTCAGTTTTACTTGATCAGTACCAGATGCATATTCTGAAGTTAGGCTAACAGTTCCGCTAAAATCTTGAGGAATTGATCGAGTAGCAAAGTTAATAATTCCACCTACGTTTTGAGGCCCAAAACGAACCGATCCCGCACCGCGCACAACGTCAACTGATTCAATATTCCCAATTGAAACAGGTGTCAAAGATAACTGTGGCTGACCATACGGTGCAAATGAAAGCGGAACACCATCGATTAGAACTGTTGAGCGAGGTGATAGGCGAGATGCTAAACCACGAACCCCAATATTGAGAGAAACATCACTACCGCCTGTTCCACTACTGTCTTGAGCCTGAATCCCAGGAACTTGCTTTAGAGCTTCGCGCAGTGAAGTTGCCGCCGTTTCATCTAAACGCTTACGGTCAATAATAGTTCGAGCGCCAGCATGTTTGTGAACAGTTTCTGCATTTGCTTCTTCTAACCAGTTACCTTGTGCCTTAATGGTAATAGTCGGTAATGCACTAGTGGTTGTATCTTCGGCATGTGCAGGAAGTGCTAAATAAGTACAAGCTAGTCCGATTGCATAGCTAAGTGTAGAAACTTTGAACTTAAAATTTGGGAGTAAAAGAGCAGATGAGCGGTCCATGTTGATGTATCGAAATCCTAAACGATAATTATAATCATTATAGCGAAAAAGTAACAAAATTTTATAAATGTAATTTAAGTTTTTTAGAAAAACTAAACATAGCTTTTCACTAATCATTTTCACAGAACAGCCCTCCGAAGAGGGCTTCAAATTTATTTAAAGTTAGGTTGATTTAAGATTTTGTAGACCTTTTCTTTATATACATCATTAGAAATAACACCTTTATCTCGCTGTTGTTTTAGCGATTTAAACTGTTGACCACGAATTTCTCTTTGAATACCCACATTATCATGATGTCTCATGTAGTAAAGGCTACGCTCATGATCACTCATATTCACTGTTTCATCAGTAAACGAAGAAGGCTTTGCTTCATTTTCTTGATATTGTTTTGCAATTTCAAAAAAATCTACGTTTTGGGAATGAGGAGAATTAAATGAATTTTGCTGTTCAGTCAGCTGAGGGTTCTGAGTGTTAGCATTTATTTCAAGCATACTTTTATGCTGATTAAATCTAGGGCGGTTATATTCTTGTTTCGTTTGAAATGTGTTTGTTTCAGCAAAGATGGAAGAAGAAAAAAGCCCAATATTTAAAGATAAAAAAGTTAATAAAAATCTATTCATTTCTTTGGGAGTCCAATTGAAATTGAGTAAATCACTGTATTGTAACATTAAAATTTAATTTTTGAAGGTTTGACTTCAAGAGTGCTTGATCAACTGGTAAATAATAAGATCTGTAGCGGAGCGTAAAAGCCAATTTAAAAAGGCTTTTTACACTCATTTTTTTAAGATTGTTTTGAATATTCTTCTTTCAATTTATCCAGAAAAATAAACAGGTTTTGATTCATTTCTTGATAGTCGTGATTTCGTAATTCTTCACGAGTATTCACAAATTTATAATTGTGAGCATCATTTAACTCGACTTCTGAATGTTGAATCAGTAATTCAACTACTTCTGAAGTTAATTCCATATGACATTGTAGGCCATAAACTAATTTTGAATATTCAATAATCTGTCTTGGGCACCCTGCGCTAAAAGCAATAATTTTTGCATTGGAAGTTAAGCCTGGCATGTCGTTATGCCAATGGCCAACTTCGGTCATTTTTCCTAAGTGTGAAAACTTAGAATGTGTTATTCCATATTCTGTAAGCATAATTGGAAACTTACCAATTTCTCGCTCAGGGCTATGTTCAAATTTGGCACCTAAAGCTTCACCGATCAATTGAGACCCTAGGCATACCCCAATGACCACTTTATTTGCTTCAATTGCTTTTTTAATCATTGCTTGTTCAGCTAATGAATTAAAGTGAGGGCACATATCTAATGTAGTATCGGGACTTTGTGGGCCACCCATTACAATAAGAAAGTCGATATCTTCAACAGAAGTTGGCAAAACTTCATTTAAATACCCTCTTGAATAGGTAATTTTGAAGTTATTCATTTTGCCCCAAATTTCATATGCGCCGGGCGCTTCAAAATCTTCATGAATAATAAAATGTAGCCGCATAACAATCCTTAAAATCTAAACGTAAAATAGGTAGATCATTGGTTAAAAATCAAGGAAATATTAAAACTAGAATAGGGCCTTTAATACATCCAGTTTTAAAAACTTATATGGGCCAGATTTATTTGTTTTTTATAGAAGTTGAAATTGATTATTTCTTTTTAAATACATTCAATAAATTTATTGTTAAGTTAAACTAAATTATTCTGGTGTGACAATAGCAGTTCAATTTGTTAAATTGTGTAGCTTTTATCAAAGTGGACAAAATTTATGAAGACATTTTTAGTTATATCTTTATTGGGTTTTGGGCTGATTGGTTGTGCTTCATCTCCATATAATTCTCAAGAAAATTATTTGAATAAACCTCCAATAGTTCCAGAGAATAAAGCTTTTAATAGTTTTAAAACACCTGAACATGGGATTTTCACTGATCGAGATGTCTATAATATAAATATATCAGAAAATTCGAATCTAAATTTTCGTTATGAAGTTCCTTTTTAAAGAAAAATAAAATATTAACTAAAAAGGACGGAGCAAAGGTGGCTTAACACCTTTGCTAACTCATAATAATCAATGATTAATACAACCTTTTGGGTGGTTTTTTAAATTTTAAACTGTTAAATTTTAGTTATTGAAAACAAGGTATTTTAAATGAAAAACTTCACTATTGTTGCTTCTTTATTTTTATTGGTTGGGTGTGCCACAGGTCACAAACAAGTCACTCCTATGCAAGTGGCTGATAATAAAATTATTTCAGAGGCTGAAAAATATAAAAAACAATATCAAAAGAAAATTTATAAAACCTGGGATATTCCCAAGTCTTCTACAGGTATGAGTGCAAGTGTTAAAGTCTTTTTAATGGATACTGGCGAAATTGAGCAAATTATCTTTTTAGATAAAGAAGAGCAAAAATTTAAAACAAGTATTGAAAAAGCTATCTGGCGTTCTAGTCCATTTGTTTTACCCTCTAATCCAGAGGTAAGAAAGCAAGCAAGAAAATTCAATATTAAGTTTCAGGTAAAATAAATCAGTTATGTTTGAATACTAAGAGCAGATTTATAATTTTGAGTAAGTTAAATCTGCTCTTTAGATATTTATAGTATTGATATAGTAGGTTTTAGCTATATTGAACTGATCTTTAAGAGCTAAATTCAAAAGTAGAATGCTAACATTTCAGTGTAGTCAGAAAATAAGACATTTTATTTATATATTAAAAAAATATAAAAATTTGTTACATTAATATCAAAAGGTAACATAAACAGAACTTTAAAAGAATGAAAAATTATTATAGAAAATAAATAATTTCGTAAGAGTTGTAAGTAAAAATATGAGTGAAGTAAAGAAGCCTCATACTGAAAGTAAAGCAACGAAAGTTGTAGCGTGGTGTCTAATTATATTTGGAATTGTTTTAGGAATAGCCTTTATTTTGTCATATGGGCAAGTTGAAACTAGAAATGATAATTTAGATATTATTCGAGTGTGGTCTACACAAATGGTCACAGTTGGTCTTTTTATTATATTTAATGGTTTGCTGTTCGGTTATTTACTTTTAAAAATTAGTAGTATTTTGAACCACCTTGAAAATAATAAAAACTAGAATTTCTTTGAATAAATTCAGTTCAAATATTAAATAGAGCTAAGATTTTATTTAAAGCACTTCTCGATAATATGAAAAATTGAAAGAAAATTTTTCAAAATCTTCTTATATATAGATTATTTATGTTAATTACTTCACATTTTTAAATGTTTTTGATGTTTAATTGACGATTAAATTTCAAAAACCTTGTATTTCTTACATTTAGTTTATGAGTTTTACCCTATCTTACATAAAAAAATAATAGTTTAAAGAAGTATATAAATATACGCATGAGAAGATAGGAGGTTAAGATGCCAAAATATCTAGCAATAGCAGATAAGGTTTATAAAAAAATTAAAAATGACAACTTGTTTTCTGATGATGTAATAGAAAATTTAAATTGTTTGGTTGGGCTTATTCGTAATGCGATAAAAGGTACTGAATTCAAATTAAAGTATAATTTTATTAATTTTGAAGACTGCTTAACCAAGCCCATCGAGCAATGCTCGGTAAAAATTGATTTTAGTCTTATGCCTAAGTGTGATAATGAAGGTGAGTTTATTTTATGGCTTGCAGGATTTATTGAAAGAATCACTGAGGGAGGTAAAGCCAAATTTCCTCCTATTTCTCAGTTGGTCCCTCAAGGCTTTAGTATGGGAAATGAAAATATTCCAGTAACTACTTTACCTGTAAAAGAAGAAAATGCAGAAATGATTGTTAATTATTTTAAATCAGATGATTATATTAAAAATAATAAACTACCTTCTTAAAATATATAAAAGTTATAAGCCAATTATCTCTAACAATTTAGAGCTTAGTAACCGCCTTCGAGGGCGGTTTTCTTTGTTATATGTATCTTAAAGTGTCTGTTACATAAATGATGATTGTTTCATGTTGAATGTATCTGTTAATTATTTGAGCATGGTATGAGACAAGTGAAGTAAAGGATAAATCTCATGATAGATGAAGAAAAACCATTAAATTTTGATGATGATGAAGAGCCTCTTGATTTTGCAGATGAAGAATTTATCGATGATAAAAAAGAGGATGAGTTGTATAACAGTATTACCAAAGATGGCTCTAGTGTCGATCCGGCAGATGATGGTGAGCGACATATTCGACCTGAAGATGGCGATCCCATAGAAGTCGAAGAATAATCTATAGCCCAATTTTATATTGGGCATTTTAATTTCTAGCGTATTTGGTTGAACAACAACAAACTCTAGATATTATTCAAAAATTATCATTAATGACTTAAAAAACATGAAAGTTAAGCAATGAGTCTAGAGATATGAGGCTATATATTTATTAAATTCTTATTCTCAGCCAGAAGTAAAACTATGAGTAATTATATTTATAAATTTGCCAACCAAATCAAATATAACGCTGTACCACCAATTAATGACGTTTTGCTCGCTTTTAGAACATTGAAAGCAATACCATGTGGATTAACGTTGTTGTCAAAAGTTGTTAGCCGTGTTGCTCCATATTTTCAAACAGTAAATCCAATTATTCAAAAACTAGATGCTGACGTGTGTGAAGCTTTCATCAAAAAGAATAAATCAGTCGAAAATCACATAGGAACAGTTCACGTTATTGCCATATGTAATGGATTAGAATTTGTTATGGGTGTACTAACCGAAGCATCTATTCCTCAACATTTAAGATGGTTACCTAAAGGCATGAATGTAAATTATGTCGCCAAAGCCGATTCTGATATTAAAGTCGTCGCAACAATTGATGAAGAATGGAAAGTTGGCGATATGCAAATAAAAGTAAATGCCTATAGAGCAGATGGACAGCCTGTAGTTCAAGGGTATATTACACTTTGGGTTACAGAGAAAAAGTAAGATGAAAGAGGATTAGATGCAAAAAATATTGGATTATCTTTGCAAGCTTTTTACTACCAAGTCTCGGTCACGTGCCGCTACAAATAGTCCGATTGCTACCGCAACAGACAATGGCGATGAGGAAATTGGTTTTGTGGTAGATGAGATGTCTCTGAGTCAGGAAGGGGTAAACCATATTTGTAATTTTGAAGGATTAAGACTCAGTGCTTATGATGATGGCGTAGGTGTCTGGAGCATTGGTTATGGCACAACCAGATACCCAAACGGTTTGAGCGTTCAAAAAGGTGACACATGTACTCTTGAGCAGGCCAAAGCATATATGCAGCATGATTTGAAAATATTTGAGCGTGCAGTCAATGGCGCTGTAAAAGTTCCTTTAAAGCAAAATCAATTCGACGCATTAGTCTCACTAAGTTATAACATCGGGGCAGGAGCCTTTAAAAAATCGACCTTATTAAAAAAATTAAATTCAGGCGATTACAAAGGGGCCGCAAACCAATTTGATGTATGGGTAAACGCAGGCGGTAAGCGTTTGGCTGGATTGGTTAGACGCCGCGCTATTGAAAAGAAATTGTTTTTAGGATCATAGTCTTTTAATTCTTTATAGGGTTTGATCAGAAAAGCCGTTCTGATCTTTAATAAAATCTAGGCATAAAAAAAGCCTGATGCTACGAATCAGGCTTCAGTATTCATCCACAATAGGAGTTGATGAACAAGACCAATCTAACAGACCTGTTCAGTAAAGGCAAACCGAGGCTTGAATTGCTGAGTCAGATCAAAGTAATTTTTCCAAATTACACGCATTAAAAAAGCCCTTGCTCGAAAGCGAAGGGCTTAGTCATTCATTGATCTACCAATGAACTATATAAGGCTCATCTCATACTAAGGTCAGTATATCTGAAATTGGAGCAACTGAGAAGAAAACCTTATAAATACCTTTTTCATTCTATTTAAAATTAATTTATTTGGGCGTATAGCAAGTTACATCATTGGTAAATCAATACACAAAACTTGCACTTTGCATTTTTAAGGGTGTGGTATTTGTGTAGGCTCTGATTGGCTTAGGAAATAAAACAGTAGCTATCTTTTAACGGTTCAATATAAAGTTTGAACATGTTGAAGACATCAGGAGCTAGATATAAGCAAGGAAGTAAATATGAACTTAATTAGATTAGAAGAACTTTCATTGATGAGTAATGCGGTTTTAACACCTCAATTAAACAATTGGCCAAGTATACAATCATCAAATACGGGTACTACATACGCTAATAAGAATACAAACAGTTTTTCTGAACAATCTGATAAAAAATTTTATAAAGAATGGCGAAAACAACAAAAGAAAATACTTAAAAATATTCCGAGTAATGCTGTTTTACTCAGCATTAAAGAGATGGTATAGTTAGACACGAGACAAGTTTATAAAGATATAAATTACAAGGATAAGCTGTTAGCTAAATAACTTTACGTAGGTACACTTGTTAGTCATAACTTATTCTAGAGATATTAATAATAAGCAAATTACATAAGGTAAGACAAACAAATAGAAAATAATAAAAAGGGCAATTCTGTAGAGGTAATTTTTATGGTTAATCTTCATCAGAAATCACTTTTTGATGTTCTGACTCAACATCAAGCTTATCTATATCGAGCATCTTCAAGATCGGTTAATGAACTTCTTAATTTATTTAATTCCGAAACAGTTAATATGCTTACCAAACTAAGTAAGCTGTTAGATGAGCTAAATGAAAAGGAAAAAACCGCATTGGCGGGTGGGCTTTACTCAACAGCCCCATTAAAAGAAATACGTGCACTGATTTCTCAGTGGTTTAATACTACTAACGATATGCTCATTGAAACTTTTACCATCTCTGCTGTGGCATTGGCTGTCTATGAAGTCAGATATATGTCAAAAATTTTTGGTGGTAAACATAACGAGTTAAAAGGTGAACAGCTCTATAAAGCTGCTAAACGTGTTCCTTTAGCAGGTGGAGCATTGGTGGATGAGTTACTTTCTACAATTGCAGAGGTTGCCCGTCAAAGAGCTGAGTATGCAATTCGGGATGGCCTCAATACTGGAGCGACGAATCAACAAATTATTCAAAGGATTCTAGGGACTAAACGCCTTAAATATGAAGATGGACTACTAAATAGCTCTAAGATTGATATTGAACGAACTGTGCGTACGATTCGAAGTCATATATCCAATCAGGCCTATTTAAACAGCTATAAACAGTTAAAGTTTGCATATGTCAGATTTGTAAGTGTTCTTGATGGTAGAACCTCAAAAGTATGTGCAGCCCTTGATAGTAGTGTGTGGAATATCAATGACCCTACAAAAAAAGTTCCGCCTTTACATCCTCATTGCCGCAGTATTCTAGTTCCAACTCATGAGGACGGTCAGCTAGTCGGCAGCCGAGCCTTCATTATGGATGAGAGAAAATTTAAGGATATTCCTAAAAATGAACGTGAACAGTTAATTGGCCAATTAGATGCAAATATGTCATTTAAAGAGTTTTTTAAACTAACAGATGATTTCTTTCAAAAAGAGTGGTTAGGGCCTAAAAGATATCAATTATATAAAGAAGGACAATTCGACTTTGATAAGTTTTTTGATCCAGAAGGACGATTGTATACACTTGAGGAGCTAAAAGAACTTGATGAGCGAGCTTTTAAAGTATTGGGATTGTGAGAGAGAGTAGAAGTATTAGAAATAGGATTTTTATCTTGAACAACTTTTTTAGTTTTAACTAAATACACACACTTAAACAATTAGTTGAAAAAAGTTTCAATAATCTAGCCAGATAGCATGTTAAGTTTTTCTCAATCATAAAAATTTAGAAAGGATCAAAACATGAAATTTTCCTACCAAGATCTTGCTGGAAATAATATTGAAGTGGAATGTGAAAGTTATATTCATATTCCATCAGGAGCAGCTGTAAAATCTACAGAAGCTGGCAATTACCACATTACTGAAAATTTCAGCTTCTATAAAAAAACTGAAGCTGATTCTGTGCCCATCTATCGATTTGCTATTGATCGTAATTCTAATGTTTTTAATAGCGATGAACTGCCAGCATTAGCTCAAATTGGTAAAGACTGGAAAAATTTAGACTAGTCTTTAACTCAGTATAAAGCCCTCAGTCGAGGGTTTTATAATCTACTTTAAATGATTTATTTCTTTTTAAATACAAGTGTTAAGCCTATTAAAATCGCAATCATTCCTATTAAGCCTGCAAGCGGCAACTTATTTTTTAAAATTAAAAAATCTAAAAGTGCAGTAACAACAGGGACTAAATAGAATAGACTTGTCACATTTACAAGATTGCCCTGATTTAGAAGACGGTAAAGTAAAAGTTGAGCAACTACAGAAATTAAAATTCCAAGGAATAAAACCGAAATAATGAGTTGTGAATTCCACGTTATTTCAAAATGTTCAAATGGAACTATAAATAAACAAACTAGAAGGCTAACTATATATTGGAGCGGTAAGACATCTGTTGGGGCTTGTTGAATGTTTTTTTGCATGATGGCACCAAAAGTTATACAGATCAGTGCTGCTAAGGCAAAGAATATTCCGATTGGAGCGATAAAAGACATAGTTAAGCTTTTCCACACTAAAAGTATGAGTCCGGCTAAAGCAATCAATAGACCTAATAATCTCTCTTTTTGTAAATTCTTTTCTAAAAGACAAAGCGTCAAGATTGGCTGTATTCCCATGATTGTGGCCATTAAACCAGGGGTGACTCCGTGAGCCATGGCTTTAAAATAACAAATTGAATAACCTGCAATAATCAGTAGTCCAGTTAATAAAACTTGCTTTCGAGTTCCATACTTAGGTAAAAGTCTTTTTCTAAAAATAGCAATTAACAACAGAACAAACAAAGCTGTGGCAAAGCGTAGAATTAATAATGCTATAGGTGAGGCACTGTCGAGCCCCCATCGAGTAAAAATCGCAGCACTTCCCCACAGTAAAACGAAAGTGGATGTCGCACTTTGTGACGCAAGCAACTGTTTATTTAGGCGCATAAAACCTCCTCCTAGTGCGTAATACCTAAGAAATACGAAGTGATAAAATGGTTATTAAGGACAGTGATTAACGAGTTATTCAGTTGTTAATCAATTCATCGTTAGGGACGTTTAAAAATGAACTGTTTTAACTTTTTATAAGTTCAGTATGAGAGAAGCAATAAATAAAGAAAAGCGCATAATTCTTTTATATACTATTTGAAAATCGAATAGATAAATCGTAATGAATATAAAAAACTTACAGATTGATTGGTTAAAGTGTTTTGTCACTGTCGTTGATACAGGCTCATTGTCGAATGCAGCCCCTGAGTTATATCGATCACAGTCAGCGGTTAGCATGCAATTAAAAAAACTTGAAGAAGCCCTACATTGCCAACTTTTAATACGAACGCACCGACAAATTGAATTAACGTCTCAAGGACAGCTACTTTTAGGTTATGCACGCCGTATTTTAGATTTGCATGCTGAAGCCCAAATGGCATTTCACGGAGATGAATTAAAGGGCCGTATACGTCTTGGAGTACCTGATGACTATGCTTCTAAATATTTAACGCCCGTACTTAAACGTTTTGCACCACGTTACGGAGGGGTTGAAATTGAATTGATTTGTGAACAGTCGACTTCTTTAATTCCACGAGTAGAAAGCGGTGATATAGACTTAGCATTAATTTCGAGAGATAACGCTCGTCAAGGAACACTATTATTTCATGAACCAATGGTATGGGTTGGCTCTCCACAATTTGAACTCTGGCGAGAAGACCCGCTTCCAATTGCAGTTTACGAAAGTACTAGCCAAGCTAAAAAGAGTGCTATTCATTCTTTGGCATTACAAGGACGCCGTTACCGTGTGGTATACAATAGTTCAAGTTTGGCTGGTCAAATTGCAGCGGTGGAAAGTGGTTTAGCAATTGCCGTGTTCACACAGTGTAGTGCGCCTGAGCATTTAACTATTTTAAGTGCTGATCATGGCCTAGGACCTTTAGAACCTATGGAGGTCGCTGTTT
Organism: Acinetobacter sp. AOR18_HL; assembly: GCF_027855145.1. Taxonomy (NCBI): domain Bacteria; kingdom Pseudomonadati; phylum Pseudomonadota; class Gammaproteobacteria; order Moraxellales; family Moraxellaceae; genus Acinetobacter; species Acinetobacter sp. AOR18_HL. The sequence continues at coordinate 2,928 of NZ_JAKTIG010000027.1, read as the reverse complement.
ATCGGAGTCGGGCATCTTTGGATTCTAAAGCTGTAGATCACTTATATGACTTACTCCTCAAAACGCTCAGGCACTCAGTTAATATTTAATTTAAGTTTATGTTAGGTGCTCGGCTTTGAACTTGTTGAGTTAAATTTAAATGAGCGCTTAAAGTCAAAACTAAATAGCTTTACATTTTTGCGCTAAATCTACAAAAAAGCCTAGAAACCTATGCTGATCGTAAAACTAATAAAAAGTATTTATTAACTCATCAATCTAAACAATTCATGAGGTGAAACATGACAAAAATTATAGCGACCTTGGGTTTAGCCGCCTTTATTTCTTTGAGTGTGAGTGCTTGCCAAGGTGAAAACGACACAAAACAGCAAGATAAAACCACAACTCCTCATACAAAGGATAAAGATTCATAATCTAGTTGAATGCCCAAAGCCCATCGTAAGATGGGTTTTTTTATATCTTTTTATTTTTGTCTTAAAGTGTGATTTGTAACTCAAAATATTTATTTTTAATGGCGCCGTTCAAAATATGTTGACTAATACACTTGGTTTTAAATATATTTAAATTCGAAACTCATTATTTTAAATAGAACTCTATATTTAAAGTAAATTAGTTCAAATATCCTCAGATCAGAAATTTAACCTTTAAGTTTGATTATAAAAATATTAACTAATCAAGGAGGTAGGTATGGACGCTAAATTTCATTCTGAAAATGAATATGGTTTTATTTTAAGTATATTGAACAACTATGTTGTTATAAAGAAGACATTAAAAGATGATCATTATCCTTATGATTCATTTGGTTATCTTCTTGCTCTTTATCAACCACTAAAAGTCTATATTCCTCAGCTTCCACATCCAAAAATTTATATTGAGGTTGGTGGAATTTCTTATGACAGAATGATTGTTATGCAAACAGAGGATGAGACAGAAGCCATAAATATTTTATTGAGTTTAGGACAACTTGTTGCCTAACAATGAAGTGATATTTTAATGCTGAGTTTAATTTACTTAAGAAAAAGCTTTCTTAAGTAAATTCACGAAAAAATAAAGGCCATAAAATAGTTGTTGGAAAAGAGAACTTAAAGAAATTTTTTAATGTTACTATTTATTATCATTAAACAAAGAACTTAATAAGATACAAAAAGCCACAAAAGCTAAATCTATAACTTTAAAAGAATTTGTTTATATAACTAAGAATATTAAAAAGTAGGTAATCGTCATGAAAAAAATACTTTTAACAGCATTGGCTGGATTTGCTTTATTAGGAAGTAGTGCTGTGATAGCTAAACCAGATGCTGCTTTATTAAACGAAGCAACAAAAAATGTAGTCACAGTGTCCAAAGTAAAAACTTTGGCTGATGAATCTGGAGTAACTTTAACTGGTACGATCGTAAAGCATATTGCTGGGGATCATTTTGAGTTAAAAGACGCTACGGGTTCAATCATAATTGATATCGATGATGACTTATGGAAACCTCTTGAACTAAAAGCAGGGGATAAAGTACGTGTCGTTGGTGAGGTAGATAAGCATAGAGTTAAGCCTACCGATATTGAAGTTTTCCAAATTGAGCGTGTTAAATAAAAGCTAATATTTTAAGTAAATATTGTTCAAAACCAATGAAAAAGAAAACTCCTATTTTAGGAGTTTTCTTTTAAAGATAGTAAGTTTTTATTATTGCATCGCATTAAAAGCCTCTTGGTATTTAACATTCGCTTTTGGAATATTGCCCGAGAAAGTTAGAGCCTGAAAATATTCACTCGGTACATCAGGCAAAATTAGCTCAGGATAATTTTTAAAACCAAATCGGCTGTAATAATTTGGATCACCTAATAAAACACATGGCGAATTCAAACATGAGGTGCGACAGTTTCAAAAGCCATATGATAATCAACAAGCTGAGCAAATTTCTCTAATGGTGTAAGCCAATCTAACGCCTTTCTAGGACGAGTATTCAGTGACATGGCAACTTGATTTAAATAATGCTGATCTGCCTGATTTAAATCAATCCCTTTAGGTAAATATTGCCTAATTAAACCATTCATATTTTCGCATGTGCCTTTTTGCCAAGGTGAATGTGGGTCACAGAAATATACATCTATGCCTAAATCTTCTTCGAGTATTTTATGTTCTGACATCTCGCGTCCACGGTCATAGGTCAACGTTTTACGCAGTTCTGCAGGTAAATATTTCAGAGCTTCAGTTAAAGCCTTGCGCACTGATTCTGCCTTTGCATCAGGTAATGTTGCCAAGATACAGAGCCGTGTATTTCGTTCAATAAGTGTTGCTATCGAACTTTTATTGTCTTTACCTTTAATTAAATCAGCTTCCCAATGACCCGGTATTTTTCTTTCTTGAACTTCGGCTGGGCGCTCATGAATAGTTTTAATATCCTGTAATATAGAATCTTTTTTAGGTTCACCGTTAGCTTTTCGCTTTTTATTTTCATGACGCAGACAGGATAATAAGTCTTTTTTCAACTCACCCTTGGGTAATGCTCGTATCGTTGAATAAATCGTTGTATGGCTTACATTCATTGTTTGATCCAAATCAGGAAATGTCTTTAAACGCTTTGCTATTTGCTGAGGAGACCATAAACAACGGATCGCTTCAACAATAAATTTCCAGAGGATTGAATCGATTTTGAGTTTTCTGTGACCACGTCTACGTCTAGCGAAGGTGTTATCAGAAGCATATCGAGCTTGATAAACGTCATTGATGCTATTTCTTTTAAGCTCACGATAGATCGTACTAGGATGTCTTTTAATGAGTTCAGCAAATTTTCTGGCTGAAAAGCCTTCTTTTCTTGACTCAAGCATTAATGCAGTACGATCTTCAAAGTTAAGATGATGGTATGACAATTTTATATACTCCATAAACCCTTTAAATTAATTAGGTGGTTTATGTCGCACTTCAAGTTTTACTCTGCC
>NZ_JAKTIG010000026.1:0-4199 GCF_027855145.1 Acinetobacter sp. AOR18_HL | reverse complement strand
TGATCCTAGACAGTATCGTGGACAACAAATCCCTCTAAATTCTTAAAATATTTCTTCTCAAAGGCTTCAGGGCTTAACCAGCCATTTGCAGAATGTCTTCTGACCCGATTGTAATAAATCTCAATATAGTCAAACAAGACAGCATTCGCTTCTTTTCGAGTGGCAAACACACTGCCATGGACCACATGACCTTTCAATGTATGAAAGAAGCTTTCAGTCACTGCATTATCCCAACAGTTTCCACGTCTAGACATACTCTGAGTACAATCATTTGTCAGTAACAGCGCTCTAAAATCACGACTACAGTACTGTGAACCTTGGTCCGAATGAACCATAACACCAGTTGGATAACCCTGACGAGCCATTGCATAGTTAAACGTATCACACACCAACTGGCGGTCTATTCGATGGCTGGTTTGCCACCCCACGATACGACGACTAAATAGATCCAGCATCACACATAAATACAGCCAACCTTGCTTGGTACGGATATAGGTAATATCCGTTGTCCAAACCTTGTTAGGCTGAATGACTGTAAATTGACGCTCTAACAGATTGGGTGCTGTAGGCAAACGATGGTTTGAATCAGTCGTATGCTTGTATTTACGCGCAATCCTGCTGCGTAAACCCAGATTTTTCAGCATTCTTCCAACAGTGCGTTCACTCATGCTGTAACCTAAATCATGCATGTCATGTACCAATGAAGGTGCACCCAATCGTGCATGATGCTGCCAATATACGGCTTTTAAATCATTATATTTCTCTACCGTATTGGCCTGACGTTTTCGCCAGGCATAATAGCCTGAAGTGCTGACACCTAGGTATTTACAGGCAGAAGATACCGTGACTTCATTCATATCTAGATCTTGAATTACCGTGTACTTTTCTTGGCATGATCTGTTAGAAAGTACACATGCGCTTTTTTTAAGATGTCATTGGCTTCCTTGAGCTGTTTGACTTCTTTCTCTAATTCCAAGATCCGCTGTTGTTCTGGTGAAAGTTGACGTTTGCTTGAACCCACTGGATTGGTTTCACGAATCCATTTGTCTAAAGTTGAATAACCCACACCTAATTTCTGGGCGATTGCAGCTATAGGCTCGTGTGAGTTTGAAAGTGCATAATCAATTGCTTGCTGTTTAAATTCAGCACTAAAACGTTTGGCCATTTCTTGGATCTCCAAAGTTAACGTTACGTTATCTTTAGAGGGAAGTACTGTCCATTATTTTGGCTAGGATCAGATACGCTAAAAATTTATGATCTTTAGTGTCATAAGAATCCCAAGTAATTCCTACCAAATCATTTGTCATACGTGATCTAAAAGATGCTTCAAAACCATTTCCATAGTTCGTAATGGCGAAAGACATCGTTTGCGGGCCGTCTATTCTCCAATAAATAGGGCTAAACCGATCAATAAGTGTATTCTGAGTGATTGGGCGAGGTGATGTATTAGTATTATTTTGTACATTTTGTGAGTTAGTTATCATGTCTACATTCTCTTAATGTATTAAGAGGTTTTATATTAAATAATAATTCCTATTTTATTGTTCAGATAAGTAACAATGACGTTTAAATTATTTACAGTTTATATTTTTCATAAAGTTCAAAATAAAATTAAACATGAAATCTTAATATTATCCTAAAATATTTTTACACTGAGGAGTTAATAAATGGCAACTTTTATACAGCCTATAAATTTTAAAGGTTTGTTTTTATTTACTCCTCTTGTATTTGCATTATTAGGTTGTACAGAAACTTTATATTCCAACACAACTTCGACCACAAAGATCTCTTCGGAAAGTAACGTTTATCCAGAGATCGACGTAGTATTAGGAGAAAAGTTACAGCCTAACGAAGAGTTGCTCGCTCAAAACATAGCTCAAGTCATTGAAAAGTCGATTCGTGAACAATATACGGCAGGAAATACTTTACGTGATGCACATCCTAAGGCGCATGGTTGTGTTCGTGCCGATTTTCATGTCTCAAAAAATATACCTGCCCAGTTTGCTAAAGGAATGTTTATTCCAGATCGAAGTTATCAAGCATGGATTCGATTTTCTAATGCTTCAAATGATGCCTCTAATGCCGATATTAAAAAAGATGCACGTGGCATAGCAATAAAAATTTTAGGTGTGTCTGGACAGAAAATTTTAGAAAGTGAAAAGCAAGCAACCACGCAAGATTTTATTATGATTAATCATCCAGTCTTTTTTGCGAATGATGCTAAACGATATCTTTCTTTTATGAATGACGTGAATAGCCATAATATGGTCAGAAAACTTCACATTCCATTTGCGTTAGGTTTTAAAGGAACAATGAATGCTCTGGGAGCACGTAATTCACAAATTGCAAATCCATTATACGCACGTTATTGGTCTATGGTTCCCTATCAGTTAGGGCTTGGCAATGATCGACAAGCAGTTAAATATTCAGTACGTGCTTGTTCAATGCAGCCAAACAATCTACCCAAGAATCCTAGTCATGATTTTTTAAGAGAAGCTTTAAAGAAAACTTTGCAAAGTACAGATGCTTGTATGGAATTTCTTATTCAACCACGAACTTCAAATCAAATGTTGGTAGAGGACTCAATGACAGAATGGGATGAAAAAGCAGCTCCTTTCTATCAAGTAGCAACTATTCATATTCCCAAGCAGAACTTTGACACACCAGAACAAAATAAGTTTTGTGAGAATCTGTCTTTTACACCGTGGCATGCCCTACCTGAGCATAAACCATTAGGCGCAGTAAACCGAATGCGCAAAGTCATTTATGAAAACATCAGCAGAGTTCGACATGATATGAATTCAGCTCTTAGACAAGAACCTTAAATACCTTATCCATTGTGGTTTGGTGTAAAAATTTTTCTAAAGATAAGAGTTTGCAATTGTTTCTTTTAAGGGAGATTTTTGCTTGTATCGATAGTGATTCGATCAATAAAATCTGCCAACCATAAAATGAAGTCATCTTCGCTTTTATGCTTTGGAATCAAACTCATATCTAACTTAATAGGAAGTTCATTTTTTACACTAATAACAACACCTTCGAAGTTCACAAAGTTATATAAAAACTTTAGTTCAGTGCCTGCAATAGCTTTTTTTATTTCTACAATAAGATTGGCGAATTCAAACATGAGGTGCGACAGTTTCAAAAGCCATATGATAATCAACAAGCTGAGCAAATTTCTCTAATGGTGTAAGCCAATCTAACGCCTTTCTAGGACGAGTATTCAGTGACATGGCAACTTGATTTAAATAATGCTGATCTGCCTGATTTAAATCAATCCCTTTAGGTAAATATTGCCTAATTAAACCATTCATATTTTCGCATGTGCCTTTTTGCCAAGGTGAATGTGGGTCACAGAAATATACATCTATGCCTAAATCTTCTTCGAGTATTTTATGTTCTGACATCTCGCGTCCACGGTCATAGGTCAACGTTTTACGCAGTTCTGCAGGTAAATATTTCAGAGCTTCAGTTAAAGCCTTGCGCACTGATTCTGCCTTTGCATCAGGTAATGTTGCCAAGATACAGAGCCGTGTATTTCGTTCAATAAGTGTTGCTATCGAACTTTTATTGTCTTTACCTTTAATTAAATCAGCTTCCCAATGACCCGGTATTTTTCTTTCTTGAACTTCGGCTGGGCGCTCATGAATAGTTTTAATATCCTGTAATATAGAATCTTTTTTAGGTTCACCGTTAGCTTTTCGCTTTTTATTTTCATGACGCAGACAGGATAATAAGTCTTTTTTCAACTCACCCTTGGGTAATGCTCGTATCGTTGAATAAATCGTTGTATGGCTTACATTCATTGTTTGATCCAAATCAGGAAATGTCTTTAAACGCTTTGCTATTTGCTGAGGAGACCATAAACAACGGATCGCTTCAACAATAAATTTCCAGAGGATTGAATCGATTTTGAGTTTTCTGTGACCACGTCTACGTCTAGCGAAGGTGTTATCAGAAGCATATCGAGCTTGATAAACGTCATTGATGCTATTTCTTTTAAGCTCACGATAGATCGTACTAGGATGTCTTTTAATGAGTTCAGCAAATTTTCTGGCTGAAAAGCCTTCTTTTCTTGACTCAAGCATTAATGCAGTACGATCTTCAAAGTTAAGATGATGGTATGACAATTTTATATACTCCATAAACCCTTTAAATTAATTAGGTGGTTTATGTCGCACTTCAAGTTTTACTCTGCC
>NZ_JAKTIG010000025.1:0-57370 GCF_027855145.1 Acinetobacter sp. AOR18_HL | reverse complement strand
GGCAGAGTAAAACTTGAAGTGCGACATAAACCACCTAATTAATTTAAAGGGTTTATGGAGTATATAAAATTGTCATACCATCATCTTAACTTTGAAGATCGTACTGCATTAATGCTTGAGTCAAGAAAAGAAGGCTTTTCAGCCAGAAAATTTGCTGAACTCATTAAAAGACATCCTAGTACGATCTATCGTGAGCTTAAAAGAAATAGCATCAATGACGTTTATCAAGCTCGATATGCTTCTGATAACACCTTCGCTAGACGTAGACGTGGTCACAGAAAACTCAAAATCGATTCAATCCTCTGGAAATTTATTGTTGAAGCGATCCGTTGTTTATGGTCTCCTCAGCAAATAGCAAAGCGTTTAAAGACATTTCCTGATTTGGATCAAACAATGAATGTAAGCCATACAACGATTTATTCAACGATACGAGCATTACCCAAGGGTGAGTTGAAAAAAGACTTATTATCCTGTCTGCGTCATGAAAATAAAAAGCGAAAAGCTAACGGTGAACCTAAAAAAGATTCTATATTACAGGATATTAAAACTATTCATGAGCGCCCAGCCGAAGTTCAAGAAAGAAAAATACCGGGTCATTGGGAAGCTGATTTAATTAAAGGTAAAGACAATAAAAGTTCGATAGCAACACTTATTGAACGAAATACACGGCTCTGTATCTTGGCAACATTACCTGATGCAAAGGCAGAATCAGTGCGCAAGGCTTTAACTGAAGCTCTGAAATATTTACCTGCAGAACTGCGTAAAACGTTGACCTATGACCGTGGACGCGAGATGTCAGAACATAAAATACTCGAAGAAGATTTAGGCATAGATGTATATTTCTGTGACCCACATTCACCTTGGCAAAAAGGCACATGCGAAAATATGAATGGTTTAATTAGGCAATATTTACCTAAAGGGATTGATTTAAATCAGGCAGATCAGCATTATTTAAATCAAGTTGCCATGTCACTGAATACTCGTCCTAGAAAGGCGTTAGATTGGCTTACACCATTAGAGAAATTTGCTCAGCTTGTTGATTATCATATGGCTTTTGAAACTGTCGCACCTCATGTTTGAATTCGCCCCCGAAAGAGCAGACCGATTTACCAAATATGATTTTGAATCAAAAAATGTTCATGGTGAGGTTATTATTACCGTGAAGTAATAATAACCTCTAATCTTATTAATATTGATCTAGACCAGGATGCTGGATTTTCCATGCACGGTGGATTTTCTGATTACGTTTAAAATCAGGGCCAATGGTTTCAGAAGTGATTTCTTCAACCTGAAAAATAGCTTCGATCTCTTCATCCATTTCAAAACCACGATAGTTGTTTGAGAAATAGAGCGTTCCTTCACTGTTTAAACGATTCATTGCACGTTTAATGAGTGAAACATGGTCACGTTGGACGTCGAAAGTACCATAGAACTTTTTAGAGTTTGAGAATGTCGGTGGATCGATAAAAATAAGGTCATATTGTTCGTGACCTTCTTTTAACCACTCAAAACAGTCGCTCGCAAAGAACATGTGCTGTTCATCTGCGTGATCTACAGTCAGGCCATTTAAAACGAAGTTTTCTTTTGACCAGCTTAAGTAGGTATTAGATAAGTCTACACTTGTCGTGCTTGCAGCACCGCCTAAAGCAGCATGTAAGCTTGCTGTAGAGGTGTAGCTATATAAGTTCAAGAAGTGCTTACCACGAGCTTCTTGAGCAATACGTAAACGCATTTGACGGTGGTCGAGGAATAAACCTGTATCTAGGTAATCTGTCAGGTTAACTAAAATTTTAGCTTTACCTTCCTGAACGATAAAACGTTTTGAAGCTGTGCTTTGTTTTGTATATTGATTTGTACCAGTTTGGCGCGCACGTGTCTTAATGAAGATAGCATCGCGGTTTAAACCAGTAACAGCACGAATTGCAGCGAGTGCTAAATTAAAACGTTTTTTTGCTTTTTCAGGATCGATTGTTTTTGGTGGTGCATATTCCTGCACATGTAAGCGATCGCCATATAAATCTACAGCGACATTAAAGTCAGGTAAGTCTGCATCATACAAACGTAAGCAATAAACATTTTCTTTCGTTGCCCATTTTTTCAATGCAGCCATATTTTTTTGCAAACGATTAGCAAAATCTTGAGCTTCTTCCATTTCAATAGGTTGAGCTTGCCAAGTTGCTAAGAATGGCTGAGTTACTTTTTCTGGCTTAATTGAACCAAAACGAATGTAAATTGGTAACTTACCATTCATTAAACGTAAGGTTTCAGGTGCTTCAAACGCTAAAACATCGGCTTGTTCAATTTGCGCTGCAATAATTGCTGCATATTGATTTGGGAAATGTTTTTGTAGAAGTGCAGATAGACCTAAGTAAAGAGAGCGGTTAGATGCTTTATCACCTAAACGTTCACCATATGGAGGGTTAGTCACAATAAATGCAGTTTTGCCTTCAGCTGAAAAATCAGGCCAGTCCGCTAAAGTACGTTCTTCAATCTGAATTTGACCTAATACTTTTTCAAAACCTGCCGCAATAATATTTTCACGAGTAGCTTTTACAGCTTCCCAGTCTGCATCGTAGGCATAAAACTTAGGTAAAGGTAATTCAAGCGCCTTTTCGTGACGTTCTGCTGCTTCAGCTTTAAGTGAAAGCCAAAGTTCACGGTCATGACCATGCCAACCATTAAAACCAAAACGGCGTACAAGTCCTGGTGCACGGTCAGTTAAAATCATTAATGCTTCAATAATAAATGTACCTGAACCACACATCGGGTCGAGCACAATCTCTGGGTTGCGCTGTTGAAGCTGAGCTTTTTGTAAGATTGCCGCAGCAAGGTTTTCTTTGATTGGTGCATCCGTCATATAACGACGGTAACCACGTTTATGTAATGAATCACCTGATAAATCTAGGCAATATGTATGCTCAGTTTTACCTGCTAAAACATACAACGTAATTTCTGGTTGTTTAGTATCAATGCTCGGACGACGACCTACAGCTTCCATAAAGGAATCTACAACACCATCTTTTGCTCTAAGTGTTGCAAATTGAGTGTTAACCTTAATTTCACGTTCAGCATGTAAGCGAATAGCGAAGGTACTTTGTGGTGCAAAAATAAGTGACCAATCAAAGCTAATCGCACCTTCATAAAGCTCTTCTGCTACATCACGTGCATCGTGTGTATGTTCAAGTTCATAAGTATGAATAGGCAATAAAACACGAGAAGCAAGGCGCGACCACATACAGATGCGGTAAGCATGTTCAAGCGTCCCTTCAATGATTAAACGTCCTGCTTTACGTTCTGTCACTTTGGTGCCAAGCTGTTCTATTTCTTCTTGTAAGAGGGCTTCTAAACCATCAGCACAAGTAATCCAATAGTGGTTTAAACGTAAAGAGGTATTCATAAACTCGATTGACCAAAACATATAAATATTAACGATGCAAAGTTTAACTTATTTTGATGTGTAAAGGTTTTTAAATTATTGCAACCTATCATAATCCAACCAATAAACTGATTTTTAAAGATTAAAACAATTAAAGTGGTATGTATTTTGCTAACTCAATCCTATCAAGGGTTATTTAATTAACAAACATAGCCAGTTTTTAACCACTTTATTATTTTAAATTGATGGGGTAATTATAAATGAAAGACATGATGGGGAATGGTTTTATTGCTAATGCAGATGCTTTCTCAGTATCTACACAAATATATGTACGCATGCGTAGGGTGACGGGGCGGGTAATAGATGCAATGTACGTTGTCCAAAATAAAGATTATGCAAAATATGTCATTGCGCTGGCACTAGAATCAGAGGATGACGAATTAAAACGATGTGTTGAACGATTGAAATCGTTGGTTGATACAATACCTGAGCCTTCTCAAAAAGAAAAAATTGCTGTTGTTAAAGTCGATGAAGAGTCGGAAATTACCGCCGAGGATATTTATCGGGCACAAGTTCCGCACCATTACATTGGTGCATTAAGGTAATTGCCAATAAGGTTCTAAATTTTCTGGTCAATTTAGGGCCTTATTCTGTAAAGTTCTTCTGCGAAAAGAGCGGAATTCAGCTACACTATGCACGTTTTCGCGATTCGACCCATAGGAATCCATTATGCATATTGCAGCGTTGCATCAACCGAGCCAGGTTCAGCTCAATCAAGACGGAAATTTAAAACATTTTTTAACGATTGAGGGACTTTCAAAAGAAAACCTCACCAAGATTTTAGATACCGCACAAAGCTTTTTAGACGATAATAATAATTTAATTAACCGTCCGCTCTTAGAGGGATTGACGGTTATGAATCTCTTCTTTGAAAACTCCACACGTACCCGTACTACTTTTGAAGCAGCAGCAAAACGTTTGTCTGCCAATGTACTGAACATTGATATTGCACGTTCAAGTACTTCAAAAGGTGAAACTCTGCGCGATACGCTCTGGAACCTTGAAGCAATGGCAGCGGATATCTTTGTTGTTCGCCATTCATCTTCGGGTGCTGCACATTTCATTGCTAAAGATGTATGTCCAAAGGTCGCGATTATTAATGCAGGGGATGGACGTCATGCTCATCCGACGCAAGCGATGCTTGATATGCTGACTATTCGCCGTGAAACTAAAAAACCATTTGAAGATTTAAGCGTTGCTATTATCGGGGATATTAAACACTCTCGTGTAGCACGTTCGGATGTAGCTGCATTACAAACTCTAGGTTGTAAAGACATTCGTGTGATTGCACCGAATACATTATTGCCAGTGGGCTTTTCGGAATATGGCGAGCACGTTCGTTTGTTTAACAAGATGGATGAAGGTATTACCGATTGTGATGTGATTATTGCCTTACGTATTCAAAACGAACGTATTGACTCTCCAGCGTTATCTTCACAGTCTGAATTTTACAGAATGTATGGTTTAAACAAAGAACGTCTTGGTTTAGCTAAACCAGATTGCATTGTGATGCATCCGGGACCAATGAACCGTGGTGTAGAAATTGATTCAAGTGTTGCTGATGGAGATCAGTCGGTTATTTTAAAACAAGTAACCAATGGTATTGCAGTTCGTATGGCCGTATTGGCGTTATCGATGCAAGGCCAACTCCAAGAGCAAGGTTTAATTGAAGCGATTACGTTGTAAGGAATGGATCACATGAGTATTGTAAAAATTGAAAATGTACGTGTGTTAGACCCAATCCAAAAAACAGACAGCGTACAAACTGTATATATTGAAAATGGCAAGTTGGTTGCTCCAGTAGAGCAAGTGGAGCAAACCATTGACGGCCAAGGCAAATGGTTAATGCCAACCATGGTTGATTTATGCGCGCGTTTGCGTGAGCCGGGTCAACAGCAACATGGGACATTGAAATCGGAAGGTAAGGCAGCACGTGGCAATGGTATTTTGCATGTTATTACACCACCTGATTCAAAGCCGATTGTACAAGACAACGGTGCTCTCATTCATGGCTTGATTGAAAAGGCATGGCATGATGGGGGCATTCATATGCATATCATTGGTGCTCAGACCCAAGGTTTAAATGGTAAGCAACCAGCAAACATGGCGGGCCTGAAAAAAGGTGGTTGTACTGCTGTTTCTAATGCGAATGCTGCTTTTGAAAATGACGATGTAGTTATTCGTACCTTGGAATATGCAGCGGGTCTTGGTCTAACGGTTGTGTTTTATGCTGAAGAGCCACAGATTGCTAAAGACGGATGTGCACACGAAGGCTTTATTGCTTCTCGCCAAGGTTTGCCAATGATTCCGGCAATTGCTGAAACTGTGGCGATTGCGAAATATTTGCTTATGATTGAAGCAACTGGCGTAAAAGCCCACTTTGGTTTGTTATCTTGTGGTGCAGCGGTTGAATTAATCCGCGCAGCAAAAGCAAAAGGTTTACCTGTGACTGCCGATGTAGCAATGCATCAGTTGCATTTAACTGAACACTTAACTGATGGTTTCAATTCGCTAGCACATGTTCGTCCACCATTGCGTTCTGAGCAAGATAAAGAACTTTTACGTCAAGGTTTAAAAGAGGGCGTGATTGATGCAATTTGTACGCATCACGAACCTTTAAGCAGCTCCGCAAAAATGGCACCATTTGCTGAAACTCAACCGGGCATTACTGCTTTTGATACTTATGTATCTTTAGGCATTCAACTCATTAATGAAGGCTTATTTGAACCTTTAGAGTGGGTGGAGAAAGTGACTAGCGTACCTGCGCAGGTTGCCAATATGACTACGCGTTGGAAAGATGAAGCAGGATGGGTGTTAGTCGATCCTGAATTAAGCTGGACAGTAAGCAAAGACACGATTTTATCGCAAGGGAAAAATACTCCATTGTTGGGCCAAAACCTTAGCGGTAAAGTACTTCAAACTTTTGCTAACTGATAAAGTGGTTATTTAAAGTAAATTTAAAATATAAACAGGTAGATCAATAAGATCTGCCTGTTTTGTAAAGACTAGATGCAAATTTGTATATAAATTATTTAAAAAACAATAAAACATTGAACGCAGATTAGAATAAAAAACTATCAGCAAAGAGAAGTATTTGAATAATCAAAAGTTGCTGGTTACGACGTATAAAATTCGGGAGAATAACCAATGTCGATAAACCCTATAGAACTGCTTAAAGAAAAAGTATCATCAACTATATTAAATAATCAGGACGGATACCTAGGCGAAAAATCGAATGCTTTATCTAAGTTTTATCCAATTTTACTTTCATTGTTAGCTGCTAAACCTGATCTTATTGGACAATTAAAAAATAGTTTGACTCCTTCATTATCAGACCTCTTTTCTCATAATGACCAAATCAAGAATACGGTACTTACTCATTTAAGCGGTACGGCACCAAATAATGAAATCGAAAGTACACTCAATAGTGCAATTAAACCCAGCCTTAATGCAATTTCGGATGTTGCCGGAAATGATCAACAAAGTATTGTGAATTATTTACGTCAGCATGCCGAAACAATTCGTTCACATTTACCGGGATGGGCTGTTGGCCTATTAGCGCCACTAGGGCTTGGTGCAGGCTTGTCTTCTGTTACACCGTCAACAGCACCACCACTTGCCGCTGCGACTGAAAATACAGGCAAATCTCGTGGATTCTTGCCTATTATTGCACTCATTATTCTGGGTCTTATCATTGCTTGGTTATGGCGTTCTTGCCAACATAAGGAGGCTGTGCCAGCACCAGAACCAACGGGTGCAAGTGGTGTTGAAGCTACTACCGCAGCTGCACCTGCGAGTTTAACATTAAGCACAGATGATAAAGGTGCTGTGAGCCAGTGTCAGGCAGGTATTGGAGATCAAGGATTCTTAGCAACACTACAAACTCAAGTTAAACAGGTTTTCTCATCAACCCAAGATTGTAATGTTGATACTAGTCAAACATATGCAGCTGGATTTACAGATAAAGATGCACTTGCTGGCGTGCTTGGTGCCTTAAAAGGTGTGCCAAATGCATCTTTAGAATGGATAGGTGACAAAATTACTTTGAAAGCAGGTGATGCAGCAGCATTAGCAGCATTAACCGCAAAAGTAAAAGCTCTTGTTCCTCACACTGAAGTTGTTTCTACTGCACCAGAAACAGCTGAGCAATCTGTAAGCAATAGTTTAACTGCTTCGCAAACTGCTCTAGGCTCAATTGATCCGAATAATGTCGATGTAAATGCTTTAGTAAAAGCACTTAACTTGCAAATCATTAACTTTGCGAGTGGCTCAAGTGATATTCCAGCAGACAACAAAGCCATTCTTGATCAAGCTGCAACACTTTTAAATAAAGTCAGTGGTGTGAAATTAAATGTGGGTGGTCATACTGACTCGACAGGTAATGCAGCAGCAAATAAAGCTTTATCACAACGCCGTGCTCAAGCAGTAGTTGACTATTTAATATCTAAAGGTGTAGACGGGACTAAATTAGTTGCACAAGGCCATGGCTCTGATCAGCCTGTTGCAGAGAATACAACAGAAGAAGGACGTTTTAAAAACCGTCGTATTGAGTTTTCAGTAGCTCAATAATATTCTGATTTATGAAAAATTAGATATTTTAATTTGAAAAAAGCTTCTCATTTTGAGAAGCTTTTTTGTTGAAATAAATAGTGTTGGATCGATATGAAAATCAGTTTGGTGGGAAGTGGGCGAGTTGCCTTTCATTTGGCAAAGGCTTTATTGGGCCAAGGTCATCACATCGTACAAGTCTATGCGCGTGATTTTGAGAAAACCCAAAAGTTTGCAGTGCAATTTCAGGCAAAAGCATGTCAGTCACTTCAACAATTCCAATCAACTGATCTTATTATTTTAGCGGTTTCAGACAGTGCAATTGCAGAGCTTGTAAAACAGATTCATGAATTGTTTCCTGAAACACTTATGGTTCATACCTCTGGTAGCACAGATATTGAAGTCATTAGTCATGTGCATACAAAAGCAGGGGTATTTTATCCATTACAAACATTTAGCCTTGAGAGAGACGTTGACTGGTCTGCAACACCATTATTTGTTGAAGCGGTAACAGATACTGATCAAGAACTACTTTCAGATTTAGCAAATAGTCTAAGTAAACGAGTATATCAATACACCTCAAAACAGCGTTTAACTTTGCATTTGGCAGCTGTGTTTGCTTGTAACTTTAGTAACTATTGTTTTGATATGGCAAAGCAGGTTGTAGATAAAGAGCAGGTCGACTTTAGCTTGCTCTATCCTTTAATTATAGAAACAGCAAAAAAAGCGACTGAAAATGATCCAAAGCAAATGCAAACAGGGCCTGCAGTAAGGGGAGATCAGAATATCTTGGCAATGCATCAAGACTTATTAGCTCAAGCAAATCAAGATGACTTAAAACAGGTCTATCAACTTTTAAGTGATGGCATCGTGAAGCGCCATCACTCGGACTAAAGCTTGCTTAAAATTAAGGTTCGCCGTTATTGCCCCATTTTAAGAAACCAGCACGTTGATTTAAACGTTCAAAATATTGGTCGACATGCTTAAGCGTTGGATGGTCAAAAGGAGTGGCCTTCCAGCGTTGTACAGACAGACCAATTGGAATATCGGCCAAGCTAAATTGTGAACCAGCAACATAGGCCTGAGTTTTTTCAAGTTGTTGATCGAGAATCTGTATATGATGATTCCAGTCATCAATACCTTGTTGTAATAAGTTTGGATCTTGATGATCTGGAGAATGTCTCAAGAGAGACATAATTGTATAAGTCCAGCTGTTATTCAGTTCGATGGCTTGCCAATCAATCCACTGATCAACAAAGAATCTTTCTTTCGCTTGAGTAGGGTAAAGCTGATGTTCTTTATCGTAAGCATTTGCCAAATAACGGATAATACTGTTGGACTGCCAAAGGACTAAATCGCCATCTAAAACAACAGGAATTTGCCCATTTGGGTTTAATTGTAAATATTCAGGTGATTGAGCGGAGCGAAAGCCTCGTCCCCAATCTTCTCTTTCATATTCAAGATTTAGTTCTTCGCACAACCATAAGACTTTGCGTACATTAATGGAGTTATCGCGCCCTAAAATTTTTAACATGTGGTGTCCTTAGTATTTTTAGTGTGGCAAGTACCAGTTTCTATAAATAGCTAGATTCGCTTAGATTGGCAATTATTAATTAGAAAGAAGAAATACTATAGATCAGATATATTTAATTTCTTTTTATATAAAAAAGAAAAGGCCTAGTTTATTACTAAGCCTTTTTTATTATTTACTTAATCTTTTTAAAAATAAAGTCATTAATCTTATGACCTGACTCAATACCACGGCGTTCAAACTTAGTCACTGGGCGCCACTCTGGACGAGGGTAGCTGTTGCCTTTACCCGCCAAGTTTTCAAGATCTGGACGGTTGTCTAAAATATCAAGCATCCATTCAGCATACGGTTCCCAGTCTGTTGCTGCGTGGAATGTACCACCAAGCTCAAGTTTTTGTTCAACCAATTGCATACGCTCATGAATAACAAAACGACGTTTGAAATGACGTTTCTTTTGCCATGGGTCTGGGAAGTAAAGTTGTACGCAGTTAATGCTGTTGTCTGGCATTTCACGTAAAACCTGAATCGCGTCTGCATCAAGTACACGTAAGTTTTTAAGTTCCGCCATACCTGCTTCATAAAGACACTGAGCAATACCAGGTACGTGAACTTCAATACCCACATAGTTGCGTTCAGGGTTTGCTTTTGCCATAAGCACTAATGAACGACCCATACCAAAACCGATTTCAACAGTTAAAGGACGTTCTGGATGTTCGAAGTGCTGACGTAAGTCACCAACAGGATATTCCAAAATTAAATCGCGATGTTGTTCTAATGCCGTGCGTTGAGACGTATTAAGTGGTGCTGAACGACGCATAAACGTCACAATTTCACGGTGTTCAGGCAAATTGTCTAAGTCTGCAATTTGCGTTTCTAACTGATCGATCGACATAACCTTGGCAATATTGAAATTCAAATGCGGTATTTTAAGTCTTCATGTGGTCAAGTCAAATGTTTCGGTGTTTTTCTTCATGTAGATGTCATGTTCAATATTTAATCTAAGAATCTATATAAATTTCAAATGAACATATTTACTCATGAAAACTTTTCAATTACGCACACTTTCTGTGCTATTAGGGGCACTTGGTGCTTTTACATATAGTCCTTGGGCACAAGCACAGCTCATGTTTAGTCAATATGTTGACGGCAGTAGTAACCGCAAAGGTTTGGAAATTTATAATCCAGATGCGACTACAGTTAATTTAGCCGACTATGAAATTCAACAATTTAATAATGGCGGTACAGCAAAAACAGCGACTTTCCGTTTACAAGGATCGTTAACCAGTAAGCAGAAGTTTTTAGTAGGTCGTTCTGAGTTGCAGGCTGAACTTGGCAGTAAAGTAAATCAGATCGCTGCATTATCTTTTAATGGAGATGATGCGGTTGTACTTGTGTATAAAGGTACGCCTGTAGACCGTTTTGGGCGTATTGGTGAGCGACCAGAAACAGGATGGGGAACAGCCGTTTCGAGCTTAGGAAATAGTTTTAAGCGTATTGAAACTGAGAACTCAGCTTTAAGTATTGATGCAACTGCAGCATTTGATTTGGACCGTTCATGGTCAGCTTGGACAAACCGAAATGACTTTTCAAATTTATCTGGCTCAATAACACAGCCACCTGTTGAAACGGTGAGTTGTTCAAGCTCCGATACACCAATTGCTGATTTATCAACCGCAGCACAAAACCAGAGCTATACTGTACGTGGGGTAATTACTGCCGACTACCGCTATGCCAATGGTTTCTCTGGTTTTTATGTGCAGACACCAGATACGAAAGCGCGTGCAAATGTCAGCAATGCTATTTTTGTTTATATTCCAAATAGTAGCACTATAAAAGGCGGACAAGTTGGCGATGAGGTTATTTTGCGTGGTCGTTTAACAACTTATCAAAACCAATTGCAATTAGATCAATTACAACAAGATATTCAAACTTGTAATAGCAATATGGCAAATCAGGTGCAGCCGATTAGCCTTGAACTTCCATTTGCTAGCTTAACAGGTGGTTCAACTCATTCTCCGCAGCGTTATCAAGGTATGTTGGTTAAATTACCTCAGACTTTAACGGTAAGCGAGAACTACAATTATGGCCGTTATGGTGAATTATCTCTAAGCTTAGGTCGCTTATATATTCCGACTAATTTATATCCAGCGTTATCTCCTGAAGCTAAAGCTCTTGCTCAGAAGAATTTATCGTCGAAAATTATTTTTGATGACGGCTATAACAATCAAAACCGTACTCCGTGGTTACCGACAAATTTTAGTGCTGCTAATACGCTACGTTCAGGTTATCAACTTAAAAATGCTGAAGGTATTTTAGAATATCGTTTTAATGGTTGGCGTGTGCAACCAGTGCTTGGACGCAATCAACCTGAAGTAATTACTCAAACAAACCCGCGTCAAAGTGTCATTACCAAAAATGCTAATCACATTCGCGTAGCTTCATTTAACGTTTTGAACTATGACAATGGCGCAACGGGTTTCCCAACGGAGCGCGGTGCAACGACACAAGCTGAGTTTGATAAACAGCATCGTAAAATTGTGAGTGCATTAAAAGCGATTGATGCTGATGTGTATGGTTTAATGGAAATTGCGAACAATGGTTATGGTCCGAACAGTGCAATTGCTCATTTAACCAGTGCTTTAGGTAGTGATTGGAAATACGTTGTTCCTGAAAACTTAGACCGTTTAGGTGGTGATGCGATTGCGGTTGCTATTATTTATAACAGCAAGCGTGTTAAGCCTTTGAATAAACCCGTTGTGCTTGATTTGGGTGACAAGAACCGAACAACATTGGCGCAAAGTTTCCAAGCCGTTCGTGGTAATAAAACCTTTACCGTTATTCCAAATCACTTAAAATCGAAAAGCTGTAGTGGGGTGGATGCTAGCTCTATTGATGCAGACCAAAAAGATGGTCAAGGCTGTTGGAACCCGACTCGTGTGAAAGCAGTTGATCAAATTGTGCAGTGGTTAGCAAAAAATCCAACTCAAGTGCCTAAGCAAAATGCTTTACTTGTAGGGGATATGAATAGCTACGCAAAAGAAGAACCTATTTTGTCATTTGAAAAAGCGAACTACAAAGTTTTGTTGAACGACGCTAAGGTAGGACAGGGTGCAGAGGCATATAGCTATGTGTTTGGTGTTGCGAGTGATGCCAATGGAAATGGTGGAGCGGGTAATTTAGACCATGCAATTGCTGATGCAGCTCTATATCCAAAAGTAGTCAGAACCTTTGCATGGCATATCAATGCAGATGAGCCAACCGTTTTAGATTACAACGAAGAATATAAAACTGATGAGCAAAAGGCATTGTTCTATGCTGAAGATGCTTATCGTTCTTCGGATCATGATCCAGTAATTGTTGATCTGGATTTAAATGGTAAAGATTCAAGCCAGCCTGATGATGATAAGAAAAACGGTATTTTTGATTTCTTAACTGAATTAATGAATTGGATTAGCCAGCTTTTTAAACGTAATTAATGGAAAAATTGCGTGACGTAAATGTGTTTTATCATATTTTAAACAATCGTCACGCAAGACAACTTGCAAGGAATAAATTTTTCAAGAATATTAGATGGTGTAAGTATTTTATAAGTTTACGCTTTTTTACAATTAAAGAATTGTGCAAACCTTGCAGGTTTTCTAGAAGCAATTTAAAACGTTAATATGAGATAACAAGGATCAGATATGAAATTATATTATTCGCCAGGCGCATGTTCTTTAGCTGCACATATTATTTTAAATGAAATTAATGTTGATTTTGACTTGGAACGAGTAAATTTAAAAACACATAAAACAGAAAAAGGTGCAGATTATTACGAGATTAATCCAAAAGGATATGTACCAGCTTTAGAAATTAACCCTGGTTTAATGTTAACTGAGAACGTGGCGATTTTACCTTTCCTTGCCCAGCACGATCCTAAGCAGGATTTAATTCCGCCATCGGGTATGGGCCGTGCGAAAGTATTGGAATGGTTGGGTTATTTGAACTCTGAATTGCATGATGCTTATGCAGTTTTCTTTGGGGCACCGTTAACGAGCGATGAAAAAACCAAAGCTTATGCAGAAATCGACCGTCTTTTAAAATATATCGATAACTATTTGTCTGAATCTGATTACGATTATTTGGTAAATGATAATTTTGGTCCAGCAGATGCTTATCTATTTGTTTTAACAAATTGGTCAAACTCAATTGAGCATGACTTAACACCTTATAAGCACATTATTGCATTACGCAATAAAGTTGCAGAGCGTCAATCTGTACAAATTGCGATGCGTGACGAAGGCTTAATTTCATAAAAGATTTTAAGAGCCAAAAAAAAGCCCCTAATCAATAGGGGCTTTTTTATACTAAAAACGATTAGTGTTGAGCGTCTTTTTTCACTTCAGCAGCGGTATTCTCAACAGCTTGAGCTGTATCAGCAGTCGCTTTACGTGCAGTCGCTTCTGTTTCAGCTGCAGCTTTAGCAGTCGCGTCAGCAGCGTGATCGGTTGCAGCATCGATCTTCTCAGCAGCATTATCAGTTGCAGTTGCAATATCGTCAGCAGCTTTATCACCAGCAGATTTGATATCAGCACTTGCTTGTTGAGCAGCATTTTCTAAGTGTTCACCTGTAGTCGCACCAGTTTCTGGAGCTTTATCTTTATTACAACCAACAAGGGCAACAGTCGCAGCAAGACCTAAAGCAACAAGTAATTTATTCATTGTGTTTTTCCTTCTAATTCATGGCATCCAAATATGGATGTCTAAAATATAAACATAAAGTAAATGATTAATAAAGATCGAAAATTGTTAAAAAGTTGTAACTCTAGTATTAAAAAAGCCTAGCATTTTGTAATGCTAGGCTTGAAATAAATAATAATGATTTTGACCGATTTTACTGCCCAGAACGGATGATGTAATCAAACGCAGAGAGTGATGCTTTAGCACCTTCACCTGTAGCAATAATGATTTGCTTGTAAGGTACAGTCGTACAGTCACCCGCAGCAAATACACCTTGCACATTGGTTTCGTTGCGGTCATTCACAATGATCTCGCCACGGTTGGTTAATTCAACTTCACTGTCTTTCAAGAAGTCAGTGTTTGGCAGTAAACCAATCTGTACAAAGATCCCTGCAAGCTCGACCACATGCTCTTCATCCGTCGCACGGTCTTTATATTTAAGACCAGTCACTTGTGATCCGTCACCTAACACTTCTGTACTTAAGGCATTCATAATCACCGTTGTGTTTGGCAAGCTATGCAATTTGTTTTGCAAGACTTGGTCTGCACGAAGTTTGGTATCGAATTCAACCAGAGTTACATGCTCAACAATCCCCGCAAGATCAATTGCAGCTTCTACGCCTGAGTTACCACCACCAATCACAGCAACACGTTTACCTTTGAACAGTGGACCATCACAGTGTGGGCAGTACGCGACACCACGGGTACGGTATTCTTGCTCACCCGGTACATTCATCTCTCTCCAACGTGCACCTGTAGAAAGGATTACAGTTTTTGATTCAAGTTTTGCACCGTTTTCAAGTTCAACTGCAACCAGACCGTTTTCAGTTTGGTTTGCACCTGTGATTTTGCTGACACGTTGCAGGTTCATGATATCGACATCGTATTCACGAACATGTGCTTCCATCTCGGCAGCAAACTTAGGACCTTGAGTCTTTTGCACAGACGTGAAGTTTTCAATGTCCATGGTGTCCATGACCTGACCACCAAAGCGTTCAGCCACGATACCTGTGTTAATACCTTTACGTGCAGCATAGATTGCAGCTGTTGCACCTGCAGGGCCACCACCAATCACCAATACATCAAACGCATCTTTGGCATTCAGTACTGCTGCATCTTTTTCAGCCGAGTTGGTGTCAAGTTTTGCCACAATCTCTTCAAGGGTCATACGACCTTGACCAATGTGCTCGTTGTCTTGGAACACCATTGGTACAGCCATGATTTTGCGTTGTTCCACTTCGTCTTGGAAGAATGAACCATCAATCATGGTTGCTGTTGTGTTCGGGTTATAAATCGCGATCAGGTTAAGCGCCTGTACTACATCAGGACAGTTATGACAGCTTAAGGATACAAACACATCAAAGTTTGCTTTGAGGTTTAAGCCTTTAATCTGATTTAAAACTTCATCCGACACTTTAGGTGCATAGCCAGACACTTGTAACAGTGCCAAGATCAAAGATGTAAACTCATGGCCCATAGGTAAGCCTGCAAAGAACACACGAGGCTGTTCACCTGCTTTAGCCACACCAAAGCTTGGACGACGTGTATTGTTACCGTCAAAACGGGCAGTGACTTGGTCAGATAGTTCAGCAATTTCTGTCACTAACTCTTTAATTTGAGCCGCTTTATCTGATTCATCTAAAGCAGCAACTAATTCGATTGGACTTTCTAGACGTTCTAAATAAGCTTTTAATTGAGTTTTAATGTTTTGATCTAACATCTGTTTTTACTCCAATGCATCCAAATTCTTTCAATAGATGCATAGTACGTGAAAACACAGAATAGGTAAAACAGTATGTTTTTATATATTTAATCGGTTTTTTGAATTATTAAAAACATTCATAAATAAGATCAATAATTTATTTCTAAAATATTCTTTTTTATCTTTTGTAGTGTTTTAAAGTGAAAGTATTTAAAAATTTATATATGTTATATGGCTGTAAAGATTTTATGTCATAACATTAAAAGGTACTTTCATGTCATTGCAACGCGGCATTTATCAGCATTATAAAGGTAATCTCTATCAAGTTTTTTCTGTAGCAAAACACAGCGAGACTGAAGAAGAGTTAGTCGTTTATCAGTGTCTTTATGGTGACTATTCAACTTGGGTACGTCCGCTAGAGATGTTTACTGAAACGGTGCAAATGGCTGATGGAAGTATCGTGCCGCGCTTTAAGTTAATTCAAAGCACTTAACTCAAACGACTTTTATATAAAATAACGATCTTAAAGGGTGAATATATGCCAAATACTTTTTTCTTACAAAGAGTTGCCGATTTATATGACACCTTTAAGCGACATGATGCTCAGCAGACAGATCGTTTGCTGCGGTATCGTAATATTGAGGCGGAGTCTGCAAAATTACTATCGCAATTTATTCGGATGCAGCAAGCCAAATCAATTTTAGAAATTGGGACTTCAACAGGTTACTCTACTTTATGGCTTGCTGAGGCTGCTCAAGCTACTCATGGAAAAGTAACCACGCTTGAAATTGATGCCAATCGTAGTAATGAAGCTAAACGCCATGCGACTGAACTGGCATTAGAGGAATTGGTAGATTTTTGGGTTGGAGATGCAGCCGATTACCTAAAAGAAACTCAGGAAACTTTCGATTTTATTCTGTTAGATGCTGAGCGACCTGCTTACGAGAATTATTGGCCAGATTTAAAATGTTTAATGAAGCCAAAAGGTGGCGTACTCATTATTGATAATGTTATTTCACATGCGGCTGAAGTCAGTTCATTCTTAGCTTTAATTAAAAAAGATGAAAATTTTATGAGCAGTATTTTGCCTGTAGGCGCTGGTTTATGCATTGTAGTGGCAAGGTAAGCCATTTAAAAAAATGATTTATTCATTCATAAAGGCCTGTTCAAAGCAGGCCTTATTTTATTATGTTATGAAGCATTCACTAAAGATAGGCGAGTAAAGTGTAAATCGAATTCTAAATATTTATGTACAAAAGCAGCTTTGTCTGTTGATCGCAATAAGTTGTCATAAATAAATTCTGGTACAGGATGATAAAGTTCGCCTGAACCATCGCTATAAAATATTTTTAGATGACGTGAAGTCGCATTGTATTTCCATGAAGTGACTGCCACAGTATTCGCCATAAATTTTTCCCCTTTTATTTCATATTACTTAAGCTCAAAAAAACATCGGTTATTTATTCGACATTACTCAAACTTCATGTAATGGGGAAGGGCATAATTGTAAAAGTATCAGTAGAAAATGTGATGTGCTTATTCAAAACAAAAGAACCATCCGATGAGGGATGGTTCTTTGAGTTTTTAAAATCTAATAAGAGATTAGATTTTACCAACTAGGTCGATAGATGGAGCAAGAGTAGCTTCGCCTTCTTTCCATTTAGCTGGGCAAACTTCACCTGGGTGAGCGTGTACGTATTGAGCAGCTTTTACTTTACGAAGAAGTTCAGATGCGTCACGGCCGATACCACCAGCGTTGAGTTCAACGATTTGGATTTTACCTTCTGGATCGATAACGAAAGTACCACGGTCAGCTAAACCTTCAGATTCGATAAGAACGTCGAAGTTTTTAGAAAGAGTCCAAGTTGGGTCACCAACTAATGGGTATTGGATTTTTTTGATTTCTTCAGAAGTGTCGTGCCAAGCTTTGTGAGTGAAGTGTGTATCAGTAGATACAGCATAAATTTCAACACCAAGTTTTTGGAATTCAGCGTAGTTGTCAGCTAAGTCACCAAGTTCAGTTGGACAAACGAAAGTGAAGTCAGCTGGATAGAAGAATACAACAGACCATTTACCTTTAAGGTTAGTTTCGTTAACTTCAACAAATTGGCCGTTGTGGTAAGCAGTTGCTTGGAATGGTTTAACTTCAGTATTAATCAAGCTCATCATTGTCTCCATGATTGAGGTTTATATTTAAACTTGTTTACGAGATGTAGAATAAATAAAAATTCTTTATTGGGGAAATAGTATTTTTACATGACTAAAATCGGAAAATCGAATAAGTGATAAATTTACGATTTTTAAGTCCCCAAACACTGTATTCGATTTGACTGCAAAAACATGTAAATCAAATGACAGTTATCGTAAAAGAAACTTGCCTAACAACATGAAGTCTACTTAGCCAAAATTCAAGGGTAAAATTTTAAAAAATTAAAAATATATAAAAAACCAACTGTTTTACCTTATGGTCATTAGAGCGTAAAATAGAGGATTGTTGTATTTTCAGGAAAATTTGTCTGTGCAGAATGATTTAAATATTGATCAGTGGGTGATGGCAAGAGATCGTTACCGTTTAAATCGTTTGCGTAAAGATAAAAAAGCCAATACAGCAGAGATTGAAAAATTATTTGAACAATCTAATGCCAAAGTAAGGCAGCGATTTGAACGTCTCCCTAAAATTAAACTGAATCAGGACTTACCTGTTTCTCAATATGCAGACCGTTTAATTGATGCGATTCAAAAGCATCAGGTGATTATTGTGGCAGGTGAAACAGGTTCAGGTAAAACCACTCAGCTTCCTCAAATTGCAATGCTAGCAGGCCGTGGCTTAACGGGAATGATTGGTCATACCCAACCACGTCGTTTAGCTGCACGTAGTGTTTCTCAGCGTATTGCAGAAGAAGTCGGCGAAAAGCTTGGCGAATCTATCGGTTTTAAAATCCGTTTTAATGTACAAGGTTCGCAGGACTCAATCGTACGGTTAATGACCGATGGTATTTTGCTTGCCGAGTTAGGTAATGACCGTTATTTGTCTAAATATGACACGATCATTATTGATGAAGCGCATGAACGCTCACTCAATATCGATTTTATTATGGGTTATTTAAAGCAGTTACTGCCAAAACGCCCAGATCTAAAAGTTATCGTGACTTCGGCAACTTTAGATGTAAATCGCTTTAGTAATTACTTTAATGACGCACCTATTTTTGAAGTAGAAGGGCGTAGTTATCCTGTCGAAGTACTTTATCGCCCAATTTCAGAAATGAATATTGGTGGCAGTGATGACGATGAGTTTGATGATTTTGAAGAAAACCTACCTCGTGCAGTTGTACAGGCTGTAGAAGAATGCTTTGCTGATGCAGAAGCAAAAGGTCATCCAGAACATGCCGATATTCTAATTTTCTCAAGCACAGAGCAAGAAATTCGAGAATTGCAGGAAACCTTGCAAAAGTACGGGCCAAGACATACCGAAATTTTACCGTTGTATGCGCGTTTAGCCGTTTCTGAACAACAGAAGATCTTCAGCCCTGGCGGAAAGGGTCGTCGTATTATTATTGCGACCAACGTGGCCGAAACTGCACTTACGGTTCCGAATATTCGTTATGTGATTGATAGCGGTTTTGCTCGTATATCGCGTTATAACTATCGTTCACGTGTACAACGCTTACCAATTGAAGCAATTTCTCAAGCCGCAGCCAATCAGCGTAAAGGGCGTTGTGGTCGTATTGCTCCGGGTGTGTGTATCCGTTTATATAGCGAAGAAGACTTTTTAAGTCGTCCTGAATTTACCGAACCTGAAATTAAAAGAACCAACTTAGCATCTGTTATTTTGCAAATGCAGAGTTTAGGGTTAGGTGAGTTAGAAAACTTCGATTTTATTGAGCCGCCAGATTTCCGTCTAGTTAATGATGGCCGTAAGTTGCTGATTGAGTTAGGCGCACTTAACGAGAAGAAAAATGAGCTGACTAAAGTTGGGCAAATGATGGCGCGTATGCCAATTGACCCACGTTTGGCACGTATGATCCTGGGCGGTGCTCATTTTGGCGTACTCAAAGAAATCTTAATTGTGGTAAGTGCTTTAGCGGTTCAGGACCCGCGTGAGCGTCCAGCAGATAAACAAATGCAAGCTGACCAAAAGCATGCATTATTCAAAGAAGCGGATTCAGATTTTCTGTTTTATTTGAAGCTTTGGGAGACTTTAAATCCTAAAGGCGAAGCAGGCATGTCTGAAAATAAACGGCGTCAATTTGCCAAGCAGCATTTCTTAAGCTGGTTGCGTTTACGTGAGTGGAAGCAGACACACCAGCAATTGGTTGAGTTAGCTGAAGGCTTAAAACTCAGCTTTAATGAAAAACCTGCGAATTATGAAAACTTGCATCGTGCATTGCTGACAGGTTTATTATCGTTCATTGCCAATAAAACTGATGAACGAAATACCTTTATGGCAGTGCGTCAGCAAAAGGCTAAAGTTTTCCCTGCAAGTACTTTGCATAAAACCAATACCTCTTGGGTGATGGCTTTTGAGATGGTCGAAACCTCTCAAGTGTACTTACGTACTTTAGCCAAAATTGACCCTGAATGGATTTTACTTGCTGCACGCGACTTGTTGAAATATCACTATTTCGAGCCACATTGGTCTAAGAAAGCTGGGATCGTCAATGCATATGCGCAAATTTCTTTATTTGGTTTAATTATTGAGCCAAAACGGTTAATTAATTTTGAGAAAGTTGACCAACCTGCTGCTCATGAGATTTTCTTACGCGATGCATTAACTACTGGTAATTTGGGTACAGTTCCACCATTTTTAAAACATAACTTGCTTAAACTTGAAGAAGTAGAGCGAGTTGAAGATAAATTACGTCGCCGCGATTTGGTGGTCGATGAAGAAACAATTTATCAGTTTTATGCGTCGAAAATTCCTGAGGAAATCGCGAGTCGCCGTAGTTTTGAAGACTGGCGTGCAACGGTAGAAGCGAATCATCCGCGTTATTTATTTATTGACGATGATGCGCTCTGGCTCAATGATCGGCCAACTACGCAGCAATTCCCAGATCATTTACACAATGGGCAGCTGCGTTTAGCAACCACATATCATTTTGACCCGAGCCATGACGAAGATGGTGCTACTGTTCAAATTCCTGTACAGGCGCTGCCTCAAGTCGATGAAAATATCTGGTCATGGGGAATTCCGGGTTGGCGCCAAGATTTAATTGAGGCTTTACTCAAAGCTTTACCTAAAGACAAGCGTCGTAATGTGGTGCCAATTCCTGATACAGCTCGTAAGCTCATGCAAGGGGTTGATGCAGTACATTTACGTGAACATATTTTTAGTTATTTAGCTTTTGCCTTACGTGGCGAGCAAATTACTGAAAAAGATTTCTCGTTTGAACGTATTGATCCATATTTGGTGCCTTTCATTAAAGTGATTGATGAAAAAGGTAAGCTGATTGCGAAAGGTCGTGATTTACCTGAGTTAAAAGCACGTTGCCGCGTAGAAACGCATCGTCCAGTGAAACAGCAAAAAGGTGAGTTTAAGGACTTTCCTGAAAACTTTACTTTCGAGGCTTCTCATAAAGTCACGGGCGTTGTAGTTAAACAATATCAGGCTTTAGTTCCGACCAAGGCTTTTGCTGACCTCGAAGCTAAAGATGAGTCAGGCATTGTTATTCAAACGTTTAATGATCAAGCTGAGGCGATTAAACAGCACCGCGAAGGGATTATTCGTCTGGTACATATGCAACTGGGTGATTTGGTCCGCCAGTTGAAAAAGCAGATTTCAAAACCGCTCGCATTGGCTTATTCACCTTTGGGCGATAAAGCTAAACTTGAGCAGATGTTGGTCTATGCAACGTTGCAGATGGCAATTACGACTTTGCCAATTAACGCTGACGAATTTAATAAGCTGCTAGATCAGGTCAAAAAACAATTTTTGAGTTATGGTCAGCAAGCACTTGAGCAATTAAGTGATATTTATATTCAGTGGCAACAAATCCGTCGTCAGCTTTTAGTACTTGATCCAGACGTATTTGGACGCAGTATTGATGATATTGAAGATCAGTTAGATTTAATGTCACTTGGCAATTTTGTTTACCGCCAACCAGTCGATCTTTGGCAGGAATACCCGCGTTATTTAAAAGCACTGCTATTGCGTTTAGATCGATTGCCAAATAATCTACAGCGAGATCATGCTGCAATTGACGATGTCGATCCATGGATGGACAAGGTGTTTAAGTTCAAAAACGATCCAAAAATCAAAGAATTGTATTTGATGTTGGAAGAATTTCGCATTTCTTTATTTTCTCAACCGATGAAAACCAAGATGCCTATTTCGCCAACTCGACTGCAAAAGTTATGGGATCGTTTGGGAATCAGTTAAGATAGATCGGGGTCTGTTTATGCTGTTGTTTAGCCTACAACGCAATTTATAAATGAAAGATTAACAGACCCTATTCATTTTTTTAGGAGTTTTACATGGGCATTCGTATCACAGGTACTGGGTTATTTCACCCAACAGAAATCATTTCTAATGAAGAACTGGCCGACAGTTTAAATGCTTATGTGGAACAATATAACCAAGAGAATGCAGAGAAAATTGCAGCAGGTGAGCTAGAAGAGTTACGTGGTTCTAGTGCTGAATTTATTGAAAAAGCGTCTGGTATTAAGCGCCGTTACGTGATTGAGAAATCAGGTATCCTCGATCCAACACGTTTACGTCCTCGTTTGTCTGAACGTTCAAATGATGAACTTTCACTTCAAGCAGAGTGGGGCGTGATTGCTGCGAAGCAGGCAATGGAAAATGCAGGCGTAACTGCTGAAGATATCGATGTTGTAATTTTGGCATGCTCAAACATGCAGCGTGCTTATCCGGCTGTAGCGATTGAAATTCAGTCAGCACTTGGCATTCAAGGTTATGCCTACGACATGAACGTTGCATGTTCAGCTGCAACTTTTGGTTTGAAACAAGCGGCAGATGCAATTCGTTCAGGCGCTCGTCGTGTTTTATTGGTGAACGTTGAGATTACATCGGGTCACTTAGATTACCGTAACCGTGATTGTCACTTCATTTTTGGTGATGTTGCAACGGCTTCTATTATTGAAGAAACGACTACTAAAACTGGTTTTGAAATTTTAGATATTCATTTATTTACTCAATTTTCAAACAACATTCGCAATAACTTCGGTTTCTTAAACCGTAGTGAAGATGCAGTGGTTGACGACAAGTTATTCCGTCAAGATGGTCGCAAAGTATTTAAAGATGTTTGTCCATTGGTGGCAAAAATCATTAATGCGCAGTTGGAAAAAATGCAGTTAACTGCAAACGATATTAAGCGTTTTTGGTTACATCAAGCCAATGCCAACATGAATGAATTAATCTTGAAATATGTGGCTGGTAAAGAGGCAGATTTAAGCCGTGCTCCAATTATTCTAGATGAGTTTGCCAATACCTCTTCAGCAGGTGTGATTATTGCTTTACACCGTACAGGCCATGAAGTAGATAATGGCGAATATGGTGTGATTTCATCTTTCGGTGCTGGTTATTCAGTCGGTTCGATTGTTGTACAAAAGCACGTTGCTTAAGTTGCAAAGTTAATTAAAAAACGCTCGTAAGAGTGTTTTTTTATGGGTCGAAAATAATAAAGCGGACTAAAATTAACCCGCTTCAATTGAATCAAAAATGATTAAAACTTTTTGGTGTAGTTTACAAACAGGCGATCTTCACCAAAGTCATTGCCATGTTTTACGTTGTAATCAATACGAATGTATTGCAGGGCAACACCCTTTAAGAATGGCTGTTGAAACGCATAGTTTAAAATTACATTCGACTCAGTTTCATGATTTTTTTCGCCATTGGCCGCTTTAAAATCATGGCCATAGACATATTTAACCATTGCATTTAAGCCCGGAACATAATCTTTAAAGTCGTAGCCATACATCACATGGTAAGACTTTTCGTCTTCTTTAAAGAAACCAGTAGCATTCCAGTTAATGAAATAGGTCTCTGGTAAAAAGCCATCTGGTAGAGGGTAAGCCGACTCACCGATAATCTGTTGATAACCCAAACCAAAGGTATGGTTTTTTACTTTAAGAGTCTCTAGCACCCCAATGTTTTGCGCATCAATATCAAAAGTATTGCCGTCATCTTTTGCATTGAAGTATTTAAACTTAGAGGTGAGGGCAAAATTAGGTTGTTTCCAATTATGCTCAAGTCCAACATAGTGCTTGTTGTAGAGATCTTCTAAATTACCAAAGTAGTATTCGCCCTTGAGTGATGGCGTAAATTGATAGCGCAGATCTATGTAATTTAAACCATCAGATTCTTTAGTAACCCCATTTGCTGTGAACGAGAACTTTTTAAAGTCTTCTTCATTACGTGGTGATACTTTTTCAACCCGGCCAATTTCTGCATAGAGCTGATCTGAAAGTTGCGATTTAAGGTTGGTTCCCCAATAAGAGGCAAGTAATTGTCGGCTTGCATCCACAGCCGTTACAGGCAAATCTAGCCAGAGTTCACCGACACTTAAAAGGGTTTTGTCATATCCTAGTTTTAAAGTGGCGCCGTATTTTAAGAAGTCAGATGCTTGTGATTGAGTTTCTTTATTAAAAGGCAAAACCGTGTCTGCGACGTGTTTATCTGAACTTAAGCGCACAGCATATTGAACAGAAGCATCTGCACCAATTGTAATGGGCTTATCTGCAATTTGCAGAGGGGTGTCATGCATTTTCGACTTATAAAATAAAGATGCTGCCTGAGACCAACTGCCAGTATCTTTGAGTGCATCATTATCAAAATTACGATTGATATAGGCATTTTTTAAAGTGAATTTCCATTCATCTTCGGGCTGCTGATTTGGATTTGCAGCGAATGAATTGCCACACATCAATACTAAGGTCGCGAAAGTTAAAGCACGTGGCTTAAAGCAGTGTAATAATTCCATAATCCATTTCCAAAAAGATGCGCCAGTCCTCGGCGCATTTATGTTTACTGCTGGGCAAGCGTGTTTTGAGGGTTAAAAGTTGATGGCGTTTGTGCAGCAACAGAGGCTTTTAGATTGACCATAAATATTGCAAGTGCTGCAATCACACCCGGAATTGCAATCGCTAAGAAATTCATTTGGTGAGGAAGCTCAAGTGTGAGTAGGGCCCCTGTTAAAACTGGTCCAATAATTGCGCCAATACGACCAATTCCAGATGCCCAGCCCATGCCAGTTGAACGAAGTGCTGTCGGATAGAACTGTGCAACGAAAGTGTAGAGTAAGATTTGTGAACCAATTGTGGCAGCACCAGCAATCGCAATCAGGCTATATAAAATAAATTGTGGACTATTAATGCCAAGCAGAATTAAAGCTGCTGATCCCACAATAAACATGATCGTAATAACAGGTTTTAAATGGAATCTGTCTGCTAAAGCACCACCACCAATTGCACCGACCATACCGCCAATATTAAGTGCAAAGAGGAATAACATGCTCGCACCTAATGAGTAGCCCGCTTGCAGCATGAGTTTAGGTAACCAGCTTCCTAAGGCATACACCATGAGTAAGCACATAAAGAAAGCAATCCAGAACATAAATGTGCTGAAGGTACGGCCTTGTTGGAAAAGCGCACGGACAGGTGCATCTGTGGTTGTGCTTTCGTTTAACACCAGTTGTGTATTGGCGTTTACCTGCGTTTCTGGCGCAATCTTACAAACAATACTTTTTGCCTGCTCGCTATGGTTTGATTTCACTAAAAAGGCGAGAGATTCAGGCAAAAATTTCCAAATGAGTGGGAGTAGTAAAAGAGGAATACCCGCAATTAAAAACATGATTTGCCAGCCCATATCTTTAACGAGCCATGCGCCGAGTAGCGCTGATGTCATGCCACCAATTGCGTAACCACTAAACATGATTGCGACCAATGTACTGCGGATTTTTTTGGGTGCGTATTCGGTCATAAGCGCAACGACGTTTGGCATAACGCCACCAATCCCAAGGCCTGCAATAAAGCGCAAAATAGCAAACTCAGTTGGTCCTTTGGCAAAGGCACCTATAAAGGTAA
Source organism: Acinetobacter sp. AOR18_HL (assembly GCF_027855145.1). Taxonomy (NCBI): domain Bacteria; kingdom Pseudomonadati; phylum Pseudomonadota; class Gammaproteobacteria; order Moraxellales; family Moraxellaceae; genus Acinetobacter; species Acinetobacter sp. AOR18_HL. Next base: position 31,396 of record NZ_JAKTIG010000025.1, on the reverse strand, counting down.
ATCCGCTAAATAAGGTGACACAAATCAGGATGGTTTTTTTTCGCCCTAGTTTGTCTGAAAGTGTGCCGAAAATCATGGCACCAAACATCATCCCGAATAGAGCAGCACTGGCGAGTAAACCAGCTTCTACCGCAGTTAATGACCATTGCTGCATTAACAGAGGAAGAGCAACCCCATAAATAACTAAATCATATCCATCAAAAATAATAATAAGTAAGCACCAGATTAAAACTTTCCAATGAAAAGATGTAAAACTGGCTTTATCAATTAACTCATTAATATTAACCTTGCTCGTATCCATTTTCTTCACCTCCAATTTGTGAAGCATCGCGTTATTTTTTAATAAACTATTTTGTTATTGGATTAGAGTCAAAAACCTAATTGATATATCTTTATGTCTTTAAGGTATTGTGCTTTTATTAATTTAATTATTTGAAAAATATATATTTATTTTTATTGTTTTATCTGTCTTTGTTGTGTCTTTAAAATAGGGTTAAATATTGTATGATGAGAATTTTAAGGATTTTATAGATGTTTTTTATATATATTTTATTGATGATAATCGCAGCTAAAAATATCGTTAAATTTATATTATGAGTTGAAGTAAAAATATAAAAACAAAATACTAAAATCTATTATTTAATTATTTTAGAGATTCATCTTAAAAATTAAATTTAATCTATATTTAATAAAAATCACCAAGTCAGAATTAGCAAATTATTTGCATCCTGATTTGGCGATTGAGGCTTTATTTTAGTGGCGGGCGCTTAGATAAAAAATTAATTTATGACTGGAGTTGAGCGTGGTGTGAGAATGAAATGGGCGATTACACCAATACAAATACCCCAAAAGACTGAGCTTAATCCAAGGAAATGCATGCCTGATGCAGTAGCTAAAAAGGTAATAAGTGCAGCATCGCGTTGATTGTCATTCTTCATGGCAACAGAAATATTGGTGGCAATAGCACCTAGCAAAGCTAAACCTGCCAGTGCTGCCACCAACTCTTTAGGAAGTAAGCTAAATAGCATGACAATACTGCCAGCAAATAAGCCACCTAAAATATAAAAAATCCCGTTGGCGATTCCTGCGATGTAACGTTTTTCTTTCAGTTCATGTGCATCTTTGCCCATGCATAAAGCTGCGGTAATTGAGGCAAGCACAATCGTAATACCGCCGACACAGGCAACAGCTAAAGAGGCAATACTAGTGGCCGTAATAATGGGTTTGGCTGGGGTATCGTAACCGCTGAGTTTCATAATCGCCATACCCGGTAAAAATTGGCCGGTTAAGCTGACTAAAATGAGAGGAACAGCGAGATTCAATGTTGAGTTCCAGGTCCATTCTGGGCTAATCCACTGTGGAATAGCTAAACTAAAACTCACATCAACCGGATTCATTTTGCCTAAAAAGAGGCTTAATAAAACTCCGGCAGCTAAGACCCAAATCATGGTGTAGCGCGGCATTAAACGTTTGGCAATTAAAAAGACAATGAGCATGCTAAAGACAATAAAAGGCATGCTATCAGACGCGGTAAATAGGCCAATACCAAATTGAAAAAGAATACCCGCCATCATGCCGGCAGCGACATCTTGGGGAATCCACTTCAGTAACTTGTCGAAGTAACCTGTAACGCCAATTAAAAAAATAACGATGGCAGAAGTAATATAGGCGGCTACCGCTTCATTCAGTGAGACATTTGGAAATAGGGTAACTAACAGGGCAGTACCCGGTGCAGACCATGCGGTTATGACAGGCGTTTTATATTTAATTGAAAGATAAATACCTGAAACGGCGGCACCAATTGAGATTCCCCAAATCCATGACACCATCATATCAGTGGAAACATGGACACGCTGAGCAGCTTGGAAAAAAATAATCAGTGAGCCTGAGTAAGAAATTAAAACCGCAAGAAAGCCAGCAACTGTTGCTGATATGGACCAGTCATTTTTTAATGTCTTTAACAGGGTTGCCATGTGTGATTGCCTCCATGCAAATCATGTTATTTACCCAATCATGCAAAAAGATCAGGGTTAACCCTGATCTCCACCTCCGACTGAAATAACCGAGCCAGTCATATATGATGCTTCGTCTGATGCAAGAAATAAAATTGCATTGACTTGTTCTTGAATTGTGCCATAACGGGCCATAAATGTTCGATCTATGGTTTGATCAACCACTTGCTGCATCCAGTCTTTTTCATTTTGATTTAACGGATTGGAATTGCGTGGTACTTTCCGAGGTGGTGCTTCAGTTCCACCAGTAGCAACGGCATTGACTCGGATTCCGTCTTTGGCATGTTCAAAAGCAAGCGATGCTGTTAGAGCATTTACGCCACCTTTAGATGCCGAGTAGGGAATACGGTTAATACCACGGGTTGCAATTGAAGATACATTTACAATAACACCTGCTTGTTGCTTAATCATGGCGGGTAGCACAGCGCGGCAACACCATAACGTTGGAAACAACGAGCGATTCACTTCCTTAATGATCTCTTCTTCAGAAAACTCTTCAAAAGGTTTCATCCAGATCGCGCCACCCACATTATTAATCAGGATATCTACCCGACCGTAGCGTTCAATGGCTTTTGCAACAACCGCTTGCGCACCTGCATAGGTTTCAAGGTCGGCATTAATCGTGACAGCATCGCCACCTGCACTCTGAATTTCTTTGAGAACTTCTTCAACATATTCAGAGCGGTCAGCCATAACGACTTGTCCACCCTCAGCTGCAACTTGTAGTGCCACGCCACGACCAATGCCTTGAGCGCTACCCGTAACAATCACGACTTTATTAGTAAATCTTTGACGGTTTGACATAGATAACTTCTCCACCTATTAATTCGCAGAGAATTTTTCAAACAAGAAATTAGCAGGTTTGATATTTTCAGTTTCTAACCAGCCACGTACAGCTTCTACCATTGGTACTGGGCCACATAGATAAACATCGACATCCCCACCGTTTAACCATTCACTTTCAATATGACCAGTGACATAGCCTTTGCGCTCATGGTTGCTCTCAGGGCTTGCGACTACAGTTCGATATTCAAACCATGGGAATTTTGCCTGCAACTCATTGAGTTTTTCTAGAGCCACCAAATCAAAGTCATTGGTGACGCCAAAGACTAAACGAACTGGTTGTTCTGAACCTTTTTCTTCAAGCACTTGTAACATTGACATAAATGGGGCAATCCCAGTACCGCCTGCGAGCATCAGCACTGGACGCGCTACATTACGTAAATAGAAGCTACCGAATGGACCGGTAAATGTCATTTTGTCGCCAGCTTGGGCATTTTTGCTCAAGAATTCACTCATTTTGCCGTTCGGTACATTACGTACCACAAAGCCTGTTAAGCGATTGCCCGGTTTTGAGCTAAATGAATATGAACGTGTTTCGCCAGTTTCAGGAATTGCAACGTTGACGTATTGACCTGCAAGGAAATGAATATCCGGTTGGCCTTCATCAAGTTGAATATCAAATGTGATGGTTGAATCTGATAAGTTTTCAACGCGAGCTAATGTACCTTGGAAGCTATGAATTTCTGTTTTGCAAACATCTGACGACGCCTGAATCTGGAATACCGCATCGGAAGTTGGGCGACATTGGCAAGCAAGAATATAACCTTGCTCAGCTTCTTCAGGGGTTAATGCATCTTCAATATAGGTTTCTTCTGGCATGTCATAACTACCGGACTCGCAAAATGCGCGGCAAGTTCCACATGCACCATCACGGCAATCCAAAGGAATATTAATTTTTTGGCGATAGGCTGCGTCAGATAGGGTTTCGCCTTGAGCTACGTTAATGAAACGTGTAACACCATCTTCAAATTGAAGTGCGATATTGTGGTTTGACATGGCATGTATCCTACAAAATATTTGAAACTTTTACCCTCAGCCAACAGTCCGTTTAGCTGAGGGGGTATGTCTTAAAGGTGGTAAATATCAATCACTTGATTGATGTAGTCATTTTTCAAAACGACATACTTGCTCAAGATTTTTGGTTGATCACCTGAAAAATCGATCACATAACGTGACATACCGAAATAGCTGTAATTTGTCTTGTAACGGAAACTCAATGTATTCCAGTTAAAGCGAACAGTAACTTTGTCGCCGTCGCGCTCTACGACTTCAACGTTGGCAATATTGTGACTTGTGCGTGTGTCTGGCATGGTTGCAGATGAGCGCTCGGTTTTAATACGGAACACACGATCCTCTAAACCTTGACGGTCTGGATAATAAATAAGTGAAATTTCAGACTGTGGATCTTCAGTTAATCTATCGTCGTCATCCCAAGCTGGCATCCAGAAAGACGCTTCGGGTGCATAGCATTCAATCCAATCTTCCCATTGTTCATCATCTAAAAAGCGAGCTTCACGATAGAGAAACTGAGCAATATTTTCTAAAGTTGCTTTGTCTTGAGCACTCATGCTGTTTCTCCCTGATCAGCAATTTCTTTCTCTGATGCAATCGCATGTTTCATAGTGTGTAACCAATATTGATGTTGGGCAAGATAAAGACCTTCATCTTCAGTTTTGATACCACTTAACATTGGTTTTAAACCGATTTCGTTCGCTGCATCGTCTGGTCCATAAATCCAGTGTTTAGAACCGCGGCACATGTCATTCCACTCAAGTGCAATACCTGCGTAGCCTGCCTGACAAGCACGGAATTCTTCTAAATCGTCTGGTGTTGCCATGCCTGAAGCATTAAAGAAATCTTCATATTGACGGATACGACGTGCGCGAGCTTCTGGTGCTTCGCCTTTAGGCGCGATACAGTAAATGGTGACTTCGGTTCTATTGACAGAAAGTGGGCGAAGTACACGAATTTGCGAACCGAACTGATCCATCAAATAAACGTTTGGATAGAGACACAAGTTACGTGAACGCTCAATCATCCATTTCGACATCGCTTCACCGTATTTCTCGGTGTATTCATCTGCTTTCGGGAAGTTTGGACGGTCTTCTGGGTTTGCCCATTGTGTCCAAAGCAACATGTGGCCATTTTTAAAGCCATACGAGCCACCGCCTTGTTTACCCCAAGAACCTGCACTCATGGCACGGATGTTATCGGCAGCTTGTGTTTCTTTGCGGTGTTGAGTTGTTGCTGCGTAGTTCCAGTGCACAGCAGAAACATGATAACCATCGGCACCATTTTCAGCGGTGTGTTTCCAGTTGCCTTCGTAGGTATAGGTAGATGAACCACGTAAAACTTCAAGGCCATGTTCAGACTGGTCAACAATCATGTCGATGATTTTGGTGGTTTCACCCAAGAATTCTTCAAGTGAAGGAACATCGGGATTTAAGCTACCAAATAAGAAACCTTTGTAGCTCTCAAAACGAGCCACTTTTTTAAGGTCATGTGAGCCTTCTTGGTTAAAGCAGTCCGAGTAACCAGCTTCGCTTGGGTCTTTAACCTTGAGTAATTTACCTGAGTTGTTAAACGTCCAGCCGTGGAAAGGGCAGGTATATGTTGCTTTGTTACCACGCTTGTGACGGCAAAGTTGTGCTCCGCGGTGTGAACACGCATTGATCATGGCATTGAGTTCGCCGTTACGGTTGCGGGCAATAATGACCGGCTGACGACCAATGTAAGTGGTGTAGTAGTCATTATTATTCGGAATTTGGCTTTCGTGTGCTAAGTAAACCCAATTACCTTCGAAGATATATTTCATTTCGAGGTCAAATAGGGCTTCGTCAGTAAACACTGAGCGATGAAGTTTAAATTCACCTGTATCGATGTTATCGACAAGTAATTCATCAATACGGTCAAGATGGCTAGTATTGATTACAGGAATACGTGGCATGTCCGTTCTCCGACTTTCCAAAAGTGTGGAAGTCACCAAGGCCTTAGCTACGATTTACAAGGTCTTGATATCCTAATATTGTCAATGAAGCGCATGAGTGCGCTGGATGTTTAACCGTGAATTGATGAAGATGAATCACTGGAAGATTGGCAAGAGGGCTTTTTCACAAAGCAATTCATCACTTCATCGGTTTGTTGCTTGTATATACCTTAAAAGAATGGTTAAACTGTGTCTAAGACTGAATTTGCATTTTTTTATATCTTAAAGGTATGGATGCCTTATGGAACTAAGACATTTACGGTATTTTGTGGCTGTTGTTGAAGAGCAGAGCTTTACAAAAGCTGCGGAAAAACTATTTATTGCTCAACCACCTTTGAGTCGACAGATTCAAAATTTGGAAAGTGAGCTTGGAATTCAACTGTTTGAGCGTGGAAGCCGTCCTTTACAGACAACCCCAGCCGGACATTTCTTTTATCAGCATGCCCTTAAACTTTTGTCGAATGCTGAAGAAATAAAAAGTATGACCAAACGTATTGGTCTGATTGAACGCAGTGTGACCATCGGTTTTGTCGGGTCTTTACTCTATGGTTTACTGCCTCGAATCATTTATTTATTTCGGCAACAACAACCTCATTTGAATATTCAATTGATGGAGTTAAGTACGACTGAGCAACTACAGGCATTAAAAGAAGGGCGTATTGATGTTGGATTTGGACGTCTAAGAATTAGTGATCCTGCGGTGAGACGTATTTTGCTACGTAAAGAACGCTTGGTGGTTGCTGCGCATACGAGTCATCCGATTGCTCAGCGTACAGAAGGGGTATATTTGGCCGATCTCATTGATGAAAAGATGTTTATGTATCCCACTTCTCCAAAGCCTAATTTTTCGACCCAGCTTTTAAATATTTTTGCCGAGCATAGTTTGGTTCCAAAAAATATGCATGAAATACGGGAAATTCAGCTGGCTTTGGGCTTGGTAGCAGCGGGTGAAGGTTTGTGTATTATTCCTGCCAGTGCCGATACCATTCGTTTTCCTCATTTAAATTACATTCCGATTTTAGATAACGGTGCAGTCAGTCCGATTTTTATTACTGCTCGTGCAATGGACCGAAGTGAAGACTTACAGCTTTTGTTTGACTGTATTTATCAGGTTTATGATTTAGAAGGTATTCCATATAAGCGCACCGTTTTCACGCTCGATCAGAATCCGATAGATGATTCAGACGGTATCGATTTTTAAATAAAGCAGGGCATAGCCTCAAAAGCTGAAGCTATGCGTTGATGTGTTTTAGAAAGCCCAAATCAATTTTAGCCAGCTGGTATGGCCTTCGGGACGATATTCGACTTCGGTTTCTTTTAAAAATTTGGCTTCAATAGACCAGTTTTTATCGGCATATTGAATGCCTGGACCAATTGCAAAAGCCTGTCCTTTAAACCCAATGTCATTTCCATTTACTTTGTCATCTGTAGTTTGTTTAAAAGCATAGCCTTCAACTGCCACTTTTAGTTTGGGGTTAATGCGGTAGCCTAAGCTATAGTCACCCGCAATGTATTGGCCAGACTGGTAGTCGGTCGCGTCGTTACGTGTATTCCAGCTATAAGACAGTTTAGTTGAAAGATCTAAACCTGCCGCGTTGGCATAACTATAGGCAAGAATAGGTCGAATGGTGTGATAGTTTTTCCCTAGATTGGCTTCAACTGGATGTGTCGTACTTGGAGTGTCATATTCACCTGTTGCCAGCACAGTTTCTAGGGCTGCAATCCAGTGATGATTTCCTTGATGCCAGCCGAGCATACCACCCAAAATCAAGTCTCCGAGACCTTGGTTTGAGTCAGCTATTCCATTTACTTTGAGTCTTAGATCAACCAAAGGCTGCGCTGCATAAAACCCGAGTTGTCCATCCAGAATTTTTTGATCGGTCATCCAGACCAACCGCGGAACCACGGCGTTGACATCAACATGGAACTGATCGGGACCATTTTGAAACTCTGATGCGTGATAATTTTGATAATAACTGAGTAGATAAACCCCAGCAGGTGGTAAGGCACCCGCCATCATACCTTCGGCACCTAAAGCAAAAGAGTCCGAGCCGTTTTCTGTCGCAAATGCAGAGGGAAGGTAAAGGGCGCTGGTTACACCACATATGATTGCAGCAATTTTGTTATTCATAGAATGTCCTATTCTGTGTTGTTTGGCTTGTCACTAAAAAAACGTTATTCCTTAACGGTCTTTAAAATTTGAGTCTGTTTAACCTGTAAATTTGGAATGCAGAACTCCTATGAGCTTTGTATTTTCTTTATAAATTACAGATACAAAGCTCATTTGAAAAAGTGGAGTGCTTAAAGGTTTATCTTTAAATATGTTTGAATAAGGCCGAACGTGACTGTCCAGCAGCACCATCGGCTGCACTTAAGAAGCGTTCAGTGTGAATGTCCCGTTCGAATAAGCGACTTTGCATGAGTGTTGAAATTGCCGAGTCGATCATGATTGGTGGGCCGCACAAATACGCTTTGTGTCCACCACATCGATTTTCAAAGTAATCGGCAACAGCCTCATGTACAAATCCGGTAAATCCAGTCCATTGGTCTTCTGGTTTTGGTGCATTCAGGGCAGGGATATAGCGGAAGTTCGGATGGTCTTTTACGAGCTGTTCAAACAATTCTCGGTTGTATAGCTCTGCCAAGTCTCGTGCTCCTTGGAAGAGGTAAATCGTGCGACTATCTCCAGACTCAAGCAAATCTAAAATCATCGATTGTGGACTTGAAAGACCTGAACCACCCGCAATGAAAATGGCATTTTGATCATCTGACTTACGTACGAAAAATTGACCATAAGGGCCTGAAATATCAAGCTGATCACCTGTGGCAAGTTGTTCATGTACATAAGTCGTCGCTGCACCGCCTTCAACTTTACGAATATGAAGCTCAACGATGCCGACTTCACTTGGTGAATTGGCAATTGAAAATGCACGTGTTCCTTCAATGTCTGGAAATTGGACATTGATATATTGGCCAGCTTGGAATTCGATTGGACGATCTAGTTGTAGTCGGATTCCTTTAATGGTTGGCGACAGGTCTTTTATTTCAATGACTGTCGCTTGATAGTCTTGAACCAAATGACCTAAGAAATCTGGGTCTTCATCGACATCGGCTTCAATGACCATATCGGATTGTGGTTTGCAGCAGCAGGCAAGCACCTTATTTTCATCACGTTCAATATCCATGAGTGCAAATGGCGAGGCTTCACCGACATCATAAAAACCGTCGGTGACTTGAACCTTACATGTCCCGCAAGTGCCATGACCACAGGCAAAGGGTAACCAAACGCCTTGACGTAAAGCAGCATCTAAAATGGTTTGGTCTTCTTCTACTTCAATCGTTGTTCCGATCGGTTCAATGGTGACTTGATAACTCATGACACACCTCCGAATTAAACGTAGCTATCGTTATAGCCATTTAACTCTGGCGTAACGAAACGAAGTAATGACTTATGACCAAAACCAAGCTCTGCCAAGCTTTGTGTACTCTCTGGACTGATTGTTTGACCATCTAAGGTGTATTGCACTTTTGACCAATCAGTTTTGGCAAAATCTGGATGTTGGGCAAAACCACCTGTAATTTGTTGCTCAATCAACTGACCAAAAGTTTGTTGAGGCGAGGCAAGTATGGCATGTGCCGAGCAAAAAAGTGTGTGATGATCCCAACCCACGTAAAGTAAGAATTGATCGCCATAATTTTTTTGCAGATCAAGCGGTTCAAATTGATAGTTGTTGTGTATCGCGCGAACAGTCATGTTCAATCTCCTTATTTCCTATCAGGCAGCTTGATGACTGCCTGAACAATTCCTTGTGCTTAAGCTGCGTTGCCTTTCCATTTTTTCCAGCGCTGTTGGTCTGGGGAACCTTCAATATCCAGATTGTCGGCACCGACATTCATGCGGTAATAATCGCGGAGCATAGTTTCGAGGTCACCGCCACCACAGTTGCCCTGCAAAATTTGATTTACAGGTAGCCATGCTTGTATATATTTTTCAGGCTCGCGCTCGAAAATGTCATGACAGCCATCTGAACAGGTGTGGTAGCGTTCGCCTTGGTAAATGCTATGGCGATAACTAAACTGAGTCGGATCATCGCCCATTTCGGTAAAGGTCATTGGAATCTGACAAACCTGACAAAGCTGTGGTAAACCTGCGCTGTAGAAGCGTTTACCTTCGGCTTCCATTTGGCGAGCCAACTCCCATTTTGGACGGTAGTATTTATCGAAAGTGTCTGGATATTTAGCAGATAGCCAATCCATTTCTTCGTCAGTTGGAATCCATGTATGGAAACCAGCAGCATGACCAAAGTTGTAGAAAATCCACCATGCTTGATGTGAGACATGCTCTTTTTCTTTTACAATGACATCGCTATATTTCGGCATGTGAATGCCATAACGGCTCAAATCTTTAAATAGCGCACCGCCTGCCTGTTCAAAATAAACTTCCCAAGCTTCTTTCCACGACATCACTTTATTTGGCAGCATGTAATCCATCATCATGCCCACAATTGAAAGCAAACGCGTTCCCCGCCAGAACCATTTATCAATCCATTCCTGAACAATAGGTACGTTGTCCTCATGTTGTTCGAGCAAGAATTTCACGATTTCCAGACCAAGCGTCATGTGGCGCGCTTCATCTGACTGTGCACTAAAACCAAAGGTCACGGTTGCCATATCGCCGTTATAAGCTGCACCCGACATAAAAGGCACAAATAGCAAGTTGGTAAGTACATATTCAAAAGCAAAACTAATGGCTAATAAAAATTCGAAAGGGCCAGCAGAACGGGCGTCTTCAAAAAATGATTTAGGCACAGACAAATACCAAACGCGGTCATGCATGTGTGCCCAATCCTGAAAGCCATCAAAGAACTTGTTGTAATGGCTCATGGCATGAATTTGAGTCTGTACATGACGCAGCTCATCAATCGACTGCATCTGAGAAGCAATACGTGCTCCAATACCACTAAACTGGCGACCTACATGGGCATAGCCTTGATAAGCCTGATATTCAAGTGGAGTCACCGCTGTTAAAAAGAGTTTGATCGCATTTAAGTAACGTTCATTGCTGACATTCATCTGACCGTTGTTTTGAGCAAAGGCATCAAAAATGGCATAAAGTTTTTTCTCTTTTTCTGCCTGATATTTCCAGTAAGCATCCATAGTTAAACGGAATGGATCTTCCCATTTAGACCAGTCCGTAATTTTGATACCTTCAAACTCTTCATAAGGGAAAGCATCTTTACGGTTAGCATAAGAAAAGTCCCAGTCCAGATCACGGGTTAATGCACGGTAACGATCTTTCGCATTTAATTTTTTGCTGGTTTCTTTCGTTTGAGTTGTCATGATTGATCATCCTTAAATCTTTGTTAAACAACGTCTATGTTGTGATTAATTCCAATGAAGGCGGAAAGTATCGTCATCTTCTTCGACGTTACCGCCCAGCGTAATCATGTTGAGTTGTAATGATTGGATGTCCCAATCTTGGCCTAGTTTTTCAGATACGGTTTCAGCTTTAATCACCAAATCAGTTTCACTTTCAATGCGAATCATGGCTGGTAAATACTGAATTGAAGCTTCCGGATTATCTTCTTCAATCGCCTCGAGGATGTAGCGTGATGTATCGTTGTCTTGTAATGCGAGATAGACTTTAGACATGTTGCTTATCCTTAAGCTTTTGTCAGTTCTGGTTGTAGGCCGAGTTTTTTTGCGCGATCAATCACAACTTGTTCTGCTTGATCGACTGCATCTGCTGTTAAGGCTGCTGTTGCCCATGGTGTAAAGGCCGCTTTTACTTGAGCTAAAGACTGAGTGAACCATTCATTTAATAGTTGTTTATTGTGATCGGATTCCGCTGCGGCAGTTTTAATGACGGTGTCTGACCACTTACGTAAATCACCTAAAGTATCTTTCATAAATTCAGTCAGCATGGCTAAGTCACGAGCATTTTGAGTGACTAACCACTGATCAAACTGTTGATAGACAAGCTCTGTCACAAAGCCGTCAATCACAAGGTTCTGTAATAAGAAAAGTTTGAAGTAGTCTTGCTCGGTGAGGCTTTCTTCACACAGACGGCGTAGGCCTTGCCATGCAGGGTGTTGCATCCAAGCCTGTTTTGCCTGTCGTAATGAATCGCCGCTATTACCATCTAAAGCTAAGCCAATCCGTGAGATGTACTGCGCTATACCTAAATGATCCATTGCGGCATAAATACAAGCTTGGGTTAGCACGGTGCCATAACCATAGGCACTGCCAGACATCATGTGTAAGTTTGCAGTTTGTTCAATGTGGCGAAATGGCAATAGGTACTCAATGACCTTAGCTTTGACTTCGTCAGACAAATGTTCTGCAAGCTGACGTTTTTCAAAAAAAGCAAAATTACTTTCGGCGGTGTCTTGTAACCGCGCACGGTGCTGAACATAAGTTCCATAATAGAATTGACGTGGATCTTTAAATGCATACCAATCTTGCATTTGCAGGGCAGTATGGGTTTTATCATTTAAGGTCTTTTCAGGTTTCCACAAAGGACGATAGTGAAAGTTAGTTTCTGCCTGTACATCGAAACTTACTTCTTGATATCGAGTTGCTGGCTTACTACCAAATCGTCTTTCGATATAGGCATAGTTCTGGCGGATAGGTTCGACATTTGACGTTTTGATTTCTAAAGTCATGGCTTTATCTCCTTATATTTTTTACATCTGATCATCGTGATCGTTGCTATTACGTTGCGTGCCGACTAAGGTTGCTTCAGTGCCATAGCGCCATTTTTCTTCCTGAGCATCATTAAAAGCTTGCTGTTCTTGGGTCATTTCAACCACTTGATTAGTCTTACAAAAATCATTAAATGCATGTTTAGGCAAAACCAGTTCCACAAATAGACTTGGGTCGTGAATGGCAAAATCGAACTCAATAAACTCTGCGTTTAAGTCGCCAGTGACCCGAATATATTTGGTTAATGCTTCGACTTGAGGTTGCGTCATGCTGTACTCCATCAAGACATGGTCTTGAAATTGATGAATGCTCCTTGCTCTTGCTACTAGCTTTACAAAAGCTATGCCAACTTTATTTTTATAATTGAAAACAATTACTTACTGTTTTTATTGAAAGTGCAGCGTTTTTAAAATTCACCATTTCATTAATTTTTTTGAATGGTGAAATAGATATATTCATGATTTGATGAAGAGGGCCGTAAAAATTTCTTTTTAGAATGTTTGAGGCTTTAAAAAGGAGAGATTTAGAAATACTTTTTTAGTATGAAGTTATGTCTTTAAGGTACTAGGACATTTATCTGGTTCTTCGATAAGATGAGATAAAACCCAAATGTGTTTAATGGATTAAAACAGATCACTCATGGCTCGAGTAAAATACGATACAACGGGACGATACGCAGATCATCCGCAAGAAATTCATGATCTGCTGTCTAAACTGCACTTTGATACTGCCCACGGCCAAATCTGGTTTGATGAATATCGGATGCTGCTTTTACACACCAGCATTATGGGGTATTTGCGTAAAGATTTAGCGCACATGATTGGACTTGAACGAACCAAGCGTTTTTTTATTCGATTGGGGTATCATGCTGGATTAAAAGATGCAGAAGTTACAACAAAAATGCGTCCCGATTTAAATGAACACGATGCTTTTATGGCGGGTCCACAAATGCATGCGATTCGCGGAATGGTTCAAGTACAGGCCAACCAGCTCAATTTAAGCCACGATAAAAAACAGTTTTATGCCGATTTAAATTGGCTTAACTCTTTTGAAGCCGATGTGCATTTAGAGCATTTTGGTCCAAGTGATGAACCTGCATGCTGGATGCTTCTTGGTTATGCGTGCGGCTACAGTAGTTTTGCGACGGGCATGACCATTATTTATCAAGAAATAGAGTGTAAAGCTTGCGGCCACGAGCATTGCCGTATTATCGGTAAGCCTTTAGAAGAGTGGGGAAATGCTGATGAGCTGATTCAGTTCATGTCTCCCGAACCTATGGAAAAAGAACTGATTGCATTGCAGGCTGAACTGTTTGAATTAAAAAAATCAATTTATAGCGACAGTGAAGCCGATTACCAATTATTTAGTTCTGTGGGTAAGTCAGCATCTTATAAACAGGTCTGTGCATTATTAACAAAAGCAGCAGGTTCGAAAGTTTCTATTTTGCTACAAGGTGAAACCGGCGTTGGTAAAGAAGCTTTTGCTCGAGGAGTTCATGCAAATAGCCAAAGAAAAGACCAACCTTTTATTGCAGTAAACTGTGCAGCGATCCCACCAGAGTTAATTGAGTCTGAATTATTCGGGGTAGAAAAAGGGGCTTATACAGGAGCGCATCAATCTCGCTTGGGCAAGTTTGAACGAGCCAATGGCGGTACTATTTTTTTAGACGAAGTGATTGAGCTTTCACCTCGTGCACAAGCAGCACTATTACGCATTTTGCAAGAAGGTGAATTTGAGCGAGTCGGAGATTCACAGACACGTATTTTAGATGTCCGTGTAATTACAGCAACCAATGAAGATCTTGAGCAGGCTGTAAAAACAGGGCGATTTCGGGCAGATTTGTATTATCGCTTAAATATTTTTCCAGTGCAGATCCCGCCTTTGCGAGAGCGCCGAGAAGATATTCCTTTATTGGTTGAACACTTTCTTCATCGCTTTGAAAAAATGTACGGCAAAACCATTCAGGATGTAAGTGAAAAGACCAAAGTTTTTATGCAGCAATATGAATGGCCGGGAAATATTCGTGAGTTGGAAAACTTATTAGAAAGGGCTGTTTTATTAACGGATGATCAGCAACTGATTAAGTTAAATGCCATTTTCCCACAGATCAAGCATGACCCAGAGCAGGCTGTAGTTGTTGAAACCGACTTTGAGCAATTGTTGCAGGCAGAGTTTAATTTAGAAGAACACGAGAAGCAGTTAATTTTAACGGCTTTAAAAAAGGCAAATTATAATGTGTCTGAAGCGGCACGTTTATTGGGGCTAACTCGGGCAGCATTAGATTATCGAATTAAAAAATTTCAGCTTTGAGTCAATATCAATAAACACAAAATAAAGGCCTAACTTTAAACGTTAGGCCTTATTGATTATTGCACTTTCGCTGGGAAACCATCTTCTTCAAGTGCTTCGGTAATTTTATCGATGCTTTCACTGCTTTCAACGGTCACGATTTTGGTTGCTAAGTCTACATCTACTTTTGCATTTGGGTCGACGTCCTGAATCGTTGCAGTCACACCACGTGCGCAGCCGCCACATGTCATATTTTCAATAAGTAGTTTCATGTTCATACTCCATCAAGAATGAGATGTTTGTTTGGATAACACTGAGTCTAAACCTTGTCATGATTGTAAGGTCAAGACCAAATTTTTAAAAAAATATGCTTGACCTTCCCATGATGGGAATCTGTATGCTCAATACAGAATATTAAATTTTGCAGATTTGCAGAGGTGTTTGATGGACTCAAAAAACACAAAATTGCCAGCATATAGTGAAACACTCTCAATTGAGGGCATGACCTGTGCCTCGTGTGTAGGTCGTGTCGAAAAAGCACTTAAGAAAGTTGAAAATATAGAGATTGCTAACGTTAATTTGGCAACAGAAAAAGCGGTTGTTTATTCAAATCAACCAATCCAGCGCGAAGCACTGGTTAAAGCAGTTGAACGAGCAGGTTATGATGTTCCCAAAGCTGCGCCAGTTGAGTTGTCTATTGAGGGCATGACCTGTGCATCTTGTGTTGCACGTGTAGAAAAAGCCCTTAAAAAAGTAGACGGTGTTCAACAAGCTACGGTCAACTTAGCAACAGAGCAGGCTTGGGTACAAGCAGATGCATCAGTTAATGTTGAAGACTTAATTCGCGCTGTTAAAAAAGCAGGTTACGACGCTAAAGCATCTGAAAAAAATCAAGATGAGCAACTCGATAAAAAAGCGTCAGAGTTAGATCAGCTAAAAAAAGATTTGATCATTTCGATTGTGTTGGCCTTACCTGTGTTTATTTTGGAAATGGGTTCACATCTCATTCCAGCTTTTCACATGTGGATCATGGACACGATTGGTCAATACAACAGCTGGCTTTTACAGTTTGCTTTGACTACATTAGTGCTCGTTTTTCCAGGTCGCCGTTTTTATCAAAAAGGGATTCCAGCCCTGTGGCGTTTGGCACCAGATATGAACTCGCTAGTGGCAGTTGGAACCTTGGCTGCCTACAGTTTCTCGGTCGTAGCAACCTTTATGCCGCATGTGTTACCACAAGGCACGGTCAATGTTTACTTTGAAGCGGCTGCCGTTATTGTCAGTTTAATTTTACTCGGACGTTATTTTGAAGCCAAAGCTAAAGGACGTACTTCGCAAGCGATTCAACATTTGGTAGGAATGCAGCCTAAAACAGCCCGTATTCAACGTGACGGTCAAGTGGTTGAAGTTGCTGTTGCTGAAGTGGTCAGTGGAACTATCGTAGAAATTCGTCCGGGTGAACGTGTGCCAGTCGATGGTGAAGTGGTTGAAGGGCACAGCTACATTGATGAATCTATGATTACGGGTGAACCTGTCCCAGTCGAAAAAGTAGTGGGACAACAGGTGGTCGGTGGTACGGTCAATCAAAACGGAACACTGAACATTCGGGCAACCGCGGTGGGTAGCTCATCTGTACTTTCACAAATTATTCGTATGGTTGAGCAAGCCCAAGGTTCTAAACTTCCGATTCAGGGTTTGGTCGATAAAGTCACTATGTGGTTTGTACCTGTAGTGATGTTAATTGCTGCAATTACTTTCTTGGTTTGGTTTATTTGGGGACCAGAGCCTGCGCTCACTTTTGGTCTGGTGAATGCTGTTGCGGTACTAATTATTGCGTGTCCTTGTGCGATGGGACTTGCAACACCAACTTCTATTATGGTCGGTACTGGACGTGGTGCTGAGTTAGGTGTCTTGTTCCGTAAAGGTGAAGCTTTGCAGCTTTTACAAGAAGCGCAGGTCGTTGCAGTTGATAAAACGGGTACACTCACCGAAGGCAAACCGACACTGACTGACTTTAATGTGCAACAGGGCTTTGAACGCAAACAAGTGCTGACTTTAGTTGCCTCAGTCGAAGCCAAGTCTGAACACCCGATTGCACTCGCGATTGTTCAAGCAGCAGAAAGTGAAGGCCTAAACTTATTACCAGTAACAGCATTTAATTCGATTACAGGCTCAGGTATTGAAGCGGAAGTTTTAGGTCAAAAAGTACAAATTGGCGCAGATCGTTATATGCATCAACTTGGTTTAGACACTAGCTCATTCCAAGCGATTGCTGCTCAATTGGGTGAAGAAGGCAAAACACCGCTATACGTTGCTATTGATCAGAAACTTGCTGCAATTATTGCCGTGGCAGACCCAATTAAAGAAACAACCTATGCTGCGATTGAGGTCTTGCATCAATTAGGTCTCAAGGTTGCCATGATTACAGGAGACAACCGTCATACGGCGCAAGCAATTGCCAAAAAGCTGAACATTGATGAAGTTGTGGCAGAGGTTTTACCCGAAGGCAAAGTGGACACAGTTCGCCAACTGCAAAAACAATATGGTCGTTTGGCCTTTGTAGGTGATGGCATTAACGATGCACCAGCCTTGGCGCAAGCAGATGTCGGTTTAGCCATTGGTACAGGCACAGATGTTGCCATTGAAGCTGCAGATGTGGTGCTGATGTCAGGTAGTTTAAAAGGCGTGCCGAATGCAATTGCATTAAGTAAAGCCACCATGCGAAACATACGTCAAAACCTGTTCTGGGCATTTGTATATAACGTAGCCCTAATTCCAATTGCAGCAGGTGCGCTATATCCAGCATTTGGCGTTTTACTCTCGCCAATGTTTGCAGCAGGTGCAATGGCACTTTCTTCGGTTTTTGTTTTAGGTAATGCATTACGCTTAAAACGCTTTCATGCGCCAGTACAGTAAGCGTGCTGAAAATCAACTTTTGGTTTAAGATCATGACAGCAGATCTTAAACCAAATTTAGTATTTGAGGTGTGAGATGAATATTGGTCAGGCATCCAAACATTCGGGCATTTCGGCGAAAATGATTCGCTACTATGAAGAAATCGGTTTACTTGAAGCAGCTCAGCGTTCTGCTTCAGGCTATCGCATTTATTCAGAAACAGACCTTAAAACTTTAAACTTTTTAAAACATGCCCGAGAGTTAGGTTTTTCATCTGAACAGATGAAAGAACTCATTTCGCTTTGGAAAAATACAGATCGGCACAGTGCAGAGGTGAAAGCCTTAACCGTAAAACACATTGCCGAATTAAAACAGAAAATTGCCCATCTTCAAGAAATGGTCAATATTTTGCAGGCTTCAGCCGATGATTGCTGCGGCAACCAGCAAGCTTCTTGTGCCATTTTAGATCATATTGAAAAAGGGGTGGGTGTAAGCTAAAACTTATAAAAATAAAAAAGGTAGAATCATGATTTATACAGCTTCTTGTCTTTGCAATGGCGTTCAACTCAACATTAATGCTGAATTAAATCCTATTATGGTTTGTCATTGTAAGCAATGCCAAAAAGCACAAGGGGCTGCTTTTGCTGCCATCACTCAAGTACAAAAAAGCGATTTAGAGATTGTACAGGGTGAAAATCTTTTGCAAGCGTATTTTGCTTCTCCAAACAAAAAGAGAGTGTTCTGTAAAACTTGCGGTTCACCGATCTGGAGTGAACGTCTAGATAAGCCAGAAGTGGTACGCCTGAGGGTCGGACTTATTAATGAAGAAATATCGACGCCAGTCATCTCTCATGCTTTTGTCAATTCACAAGTGAAGTGGTATCCAATTTGTGATGACGCTCGTCAATATCCAAATGGGGTAGAAAACTCTTAAATATTAAGGAGAGATCGTATTTTGTTCATTTGTAAAAAAACGTGAACAAGACTAGTCATGAATAAATAATGTGCTATAAATGTACCTAAGGTAATCGTAATATCTCCTCGCTCCACAGGGAAACTTGGGACAGGGCAAAAGATACGATAAAACCTTACATATAGCTAGCAAAGAGCAAACAAGAGTTGGATAGACACAACGCTTATATTGCTCACCGTTGCAGAAAAGCCCGTGAAACGGGCTTTTTTAATGCCTGTAAAAAAGCTATTTCTTATTTGGAAATATTTTATATTTTTAAACTATTTATGAAAAAGTAATGTAAAAATAATAAAATATTTCAAATATACAGACTTTTCTGTATTGCAATTTGTTTTTATTAAGGGTACATTTGGTTAACGGTTTAAAGTTCAAGTTTAATAATGAACTCATGGTCGTTGTGGGAGATCTAAGAGCCTGCATTTTCCCCAAGATGCGGGTTTTTTTTATGCCTATAAAAAAGTAAAAATTGTAATCAGCTTAAATAAAAAATACCTAATCTATAGTTATTTAAAAATTTTAATGAGCCTACGATCTAAAGATTGCGTAGGCTTAAAGTTGTGAATACCACTTAGGAGCGATATGCCAGACAAGCTTGTGCGCAAGCAAGGCACGCTTTAGCACAAACTTGGCAGTGTTCATGGTCATGTTTACTGCATTCTGCTGCACAAAGTTGACAAGCGTTCGCACAAAGTTGCATGGCTGATTCTGCTAGTTCAGAGTTTCTGAGTTCTAAAGACGTACAAAGTTGGCAGGTTTCTACACATGTCATGCAATGCTTAATACATTCACGCATCATACTTACATGTTCTTCTTGCAAACATGCCGCTGCACATGTTTTGCAGGCAATCATACATTCAATGCAGGTTTGAATTGAGGTAGAGGTATTACAAAATAAAGAAGAGTCGGTTTCTTGTTGAGTTTCCATAAAAGTTCTCCTGTCGAAGACTATTATTAAAAAACAGAATATTGTTATCTATTTTCATTTTATAAAATCATTTGTTTGCTAGGTGAGTTTGAAATGAAAGGTCTACAAACGCTCAATAGGGTTTAACCTCGTATAAGAATGTTACATCTAGCTAATTCAGTTATAAATTTCAAAACTACTTGTCTAGCATTAGGTTTAAAATTTGATTTGATATAATACTTTTGGCTAATTTCTTATTGTGCGAAAATTGGGCAAATTATCAGTGTGAACTTTAAGGGCACACGAAATGGAAAACGTTAATCAATTTGCTCACGGAGCTGAGCATGAAGTCCACATACATTGCAAACGATCATTAAGCACTTTAATACTGAGTATGCTCGTATTAATTACAACTGGTCGTTAAAAGAAAAAGCACCTAAGGGTGCTTTTTCTATATGAGTTTAAAGTAAATACCTTTAATTAAGAGTCTATAAAGCCACGCCGTTTTTTGTAGGCTTTACGGTCATAAGAAGGGATGTTTGATTGCTGGAGATCAATCGCGAGTTGTTTCTTGCGTTGAAACTGAACTTCACTTAGAAGAGCAGCATAAATTTTGGGGCGGACAGTTTTAAACTTTTCTACATCCAATGGAATCGTATCTTCATTCTTAACAATGTACAGCACAGAGCCATTGCCATTCGTTTCATAAACCGTCCAACCTACTCGCACAATGTAGAGTCCGGTTTTCTGATTCTTACCTAAATAAGATTTAAAACCATCTGGATGAGGGCGAACATAAGCATTCATCATGCATCCTCCATCATCTGATTTATTTGATGAAAGCGACAATCAAAGAATTGATGGGGAACGGGACATCATATTCAGTAAAATCACGATTTCTAGTTGTTTATATATTGATCAATTTTCAAATTTCAAGTCAGAAAAAAGCGTTTATTAAATAAGCTAAATAAGGGTTAAATATTAAAAATAACGGCTTATTTTTCTGTGAAAAAAAAGCTTGATTTAATGGTTTAGCGAGCATAAAAAATAGCGCTTATTCTATGTTTCTGTGATCGATTTTGCATATTTAAAATTATTGAAATAGTAAGTGAATTTGTAGTCAGGTGGAGTTAATTATTTGTTTTAAAATTAAAAAAAAATTCAATATTTCTTGTTACAACCATTATGTCGACAATAGATATTCCTTTTTGACATATTTCGCCTAGCATAACTAAAGAGTTCGTTGCCTATGGTGTCATTTATGTTTATTGGACTTGTGGTCACCATTTTGTTGACTCCAGGCCCAACAAATACATTGTTAGCCTCGGCTGGAATACAAGCAGGGGTGAAGCAGTCTCTTAAACTTATTCCTGCTGAAGTGATGGGTTATCTCATTGCAATTACTTCATGGGGTGTTTTGCTTGAGTCAGTTTCACATTTTATCCCTTGGCTTCCTGCCTTATTAAAGTTAATAAGTGCAACTTTTATTCTCTACCTTGCATTTAAACTTTGGATAACATCAACAAATGATATCAAATTAGACAGCCCACTAATTACGCCTAAGGCTTTATTTGTTGCAACACTTTTAAATCCTAAAGCTTTACTCTTTGCTTCTGCTATTTTTCCACATGCAGCATGGGAAGTGCTTCACGTTTATTTTGTGCATATTGCTATTTTTTTATCATTAATTACACCCATTGCATTTTTATGGATTGCTTTTGGAACCGTATTAATTTCAAACAAAGTAACTTGGTTAAACCAACGTAATTTACAACGTACGGCTGCATTTATTTTAACTTTTTTTGCGATGCCAATCGGCTATTCTGCGATTAGCTCATTTTAAACTTAACCCTTTATTTATATTAAAAAATTTAATTTTCAGGAGATTTTCATGACAAGATTAAAAGTAATTATCAAGGATCAGTTTGATAAAGAATCAATTGCTTTGGCAAAAGTTAGACCCATGAATGACCACGTGCTTGAGCTTCATAAAAGTGTTGAACATATTGAAATTAATGACGATATTATTTTGCCCA
This sequence comes from Acinetobacter sp. AOR18_HL, assembly GCF_027855145.1. NCBI lineage: Bacteria > Pseudomonadati > Pseudomonadota > Gammaproteobacteria > Moraxellales > Moraxellaceae > Acinetobacter > Acinetobacter sp. AOR18_HL. The sequence goes on along the minus strand of NZ_JAKTIG010000025.1, from coordinate 9,753 downwards.
ATATGGATTTGCTCTATGAAAACCCTAAAGACGGCAAAATTTATCAGTTAATTGGTCCATTCAGTGAGGAATAACTCTTAAATTAAATTTAACAATAACCATGAGTAAAGTTTGTGTTTTGTATGGTCTTAATAGAAGTCATTTAGTTAAGAGATGGTGAAAATTAAGCCAAACTAACGTATAGACACAATTAAAATATTGAACATCTAAAATGGTTATGGGACTATGCCTGTGTAAAAATGTGACCTAATCCACATTTTTGCATTTCAGGATTAAGTGGATTTCACTAAGCCCATTCCTTCAATGAGAAGTAGGAGTGGGCTTTTTTTATTCTTTAAATGTCTCATCTAGAGCTTGTTGAACGGCTTCAATACGTGACTTGCATGCTTTATAAGCCGTAATAGATTCTTCAACAATTTTCATTAAATTATCGATATCCGGGCTTTCCTGAGATTCAAGTAATTCGGCATTTTTCTTCAAAATGTCATGACCATCTTTAAACGTTAACTCTTCATTCTTCATTTGGAATTACCTGCGTAATGTTGGCTTCAACCACACCATCTTGCATCTCAATAGCAATGGCGGGGCTTGAAATTTGATGTATAGAGCGAATCGCTTTTCCTTCTGATCTAACAATTGCATAGCCCTTGGCTTGAACCTGTTTCGGGTTTTGCAAAAGGATTTCCTTCATCAAAGATTCGATTTGGGCTAATGAAAATTTAACTTGTTGTTGTGAGCTAAACTGAATACGTTCTTTCATCTGGTCAAGCAAACGATGTGCCGAGCTAAGTTGACTCTGTGCTGAAGATTTTATGTGATGAAGCAGTTGATCATTCTTGCTTTGATAGGTCGTGATTTGATGCTGAGAAAGTAGCTTAATCGTTTGCAGACTATCTACAGCTTCTTGGACGCGTTCAACAATGTGGTTGCGAATACCAGCAATCACTTTACTTGGTGTGTCAAACGAACGGTGTGCAATCTCATCTAAGATAGTACGGTCTTTTTCATGACCAATACCTACCCAAATCGGTACACTGCGTTTGCAAAGTAGGGCGGCAAGTTCATAATCATTTAAATAAGCTAAATCATTCACCGATCCACCACCGCGAATAATCACAATCAAATCAGGTGGAAAGTTAAATGTACTGGCCCATTGTCTTAAACCTGAACCTAAAGATTCAATCAAACTAGTTGCAGCCGTGTTTCCTTGAAAAGTAGCGGTGTGATACACAAAATGGCAAACCCCATTTCGCTCAAGTGCATCTGCATCTTTTTTAAAGTCACCAAGGCCCGCAGCATTTTGAGGAGCAATGACTAAAACATTTTGAATATCAAAAGGAGTGGGAAGAAGTTTATTTTTATGGATTAAACCTTCTTGAGTAAGTCGTTCAATAATTTGCTGATAACGTTTAGCAATTTCACCCAATGTAAAACTTGAGTCAATCTCTTCGATGTTGACCGAAAAACCATATTGAGGATCAAAACGTGCTCTAATTTTGATGAGTACATTTAAGTCACTAGAAATCTCAATCCCAGTTTCACGTTCGAACTTTAAAACAATTTTACTCGCTGAAAATTTCCAGATCGTGGCTTTACAGCTGGCAATAACTTTATCAGTCTCTGCATCTTTTTCTGCGAGCTCTAAATAGTAATGACCGCCCTTAATATTTAAATTTCGAATTTCTGCTTTTACCCAAACTGGCTCATCAAAAGCCACACGTATGACTTCCTGAACTGTGCCGAGATATTCACTAAGGGAAAACTGAGGTTCAGACATACGAACTAAAAATTAAAGGGCCAAACTAAATAGTATAAAAGCCATCCAACCAAGGCAATTGTTGTCTATGAATATCGGGTTCTATTTAAAATAAATACAACAATTTAAAGAATTAAAAATTGAAATTGATAGGTGAATTTAGACTGAACGGTTAAAATGAAAAAATAATAAAAAGAGAATTGTTAATAATTACAACCGATTAAAAAATAAAGTTTGCTTTATAAAATATATGAGCGTATAAAGCTTACTTCCAATTGCGGGGTGGAGCAGTCTGGTAGCTCGTCGGGCTCATAACCCGAAGGTCGTTGGTTCAAATCCGACTCCCGCATCCAAAAATATTATGCTCTGTGATGTACCACTTTTCATAATACGAAAATTATGAAAAGCAATTAGCTTATAAATAACCCTATATAAAGCTAAATATTAAATTCTAGACGAACTGTCCATACCCTAAATCTAGCGTTCTAATTACATACCGTAAAATCACATGAGCTCAGTGATGAGTGAATGATTGTGAATATAGTAAATGAGTGGCACATTGCCACAGCCGTAAATGGCAACGAAATTAATGTGAGGATTGTTCCTCATGTGCGTAAACAAAACTCTCTCGATGGATATCGTTGGGTCGAAGTTGGTAAAAAAATTCAACTTCAATCTGGTGAAGAAATTGAGTTAAACCAAGATGGTAAAAGCTTCTATACCGGGTTTAATCAACTTTATCGTTTAAATACATATTGTTGATAAAACCATGGTAATAAAGCGAGAAAACCTATCTCTTTTAAAGGAGATAGGTTTTTTTATGTCTACAGGTTATATGAATAATTAAAGTTATAAAAAGGCTGAAAGGATTAAAAAAGCTCGTATTATTATTTTAATTATATTTAATAACTAAATTAGCCTGCTCGCCAGAACTGTCGACCCATGACCTTAAAGTTTTTACCGTTCTCTTCTGTTACGCGTCGATCTCTAAATTTTTCATTTAAACTGTGCAAAATTAAAGAACCATCTGCTTCTTTAAAAATCTGTTTAATCATTCCTTCACCGGCAAAGTAAACCGCATAAATCTCGCCATCAATGACTTCAGTCTGTGAGATATCAATACCGACCAAATCTCCATCTTTAATGTAGTCGGTCATGCTATCGCCTTTAGCTTTAATAATACGCATGCATTCTTGTGCAACACGTTTTTCTTTAAAGAATGAAGCGGGGAAAGGAATTTTTCCATTAATAGCATCAAAGTGAAATTCAATAGATTCGCCAGTCCCGCAAGAAAAGTTAGCTTCTACAACTTCAATCCAAACATATTGATCGGTAGATTCTGCACTCACCACAGTCGGGCTTAATACATCACTTTCTCTAAAAGAATCTTCAGTATTCCCAGTCGTTAACCAATAACCATCCACTCCTAAAAATTGGGCAATTAAAGGAAGAAATGCAGATTTTAAATTTTTCCCTGACTCTAAAGCCTGATAGGCAGGTTGCGACATTTTTACAGCTTCTGCCACTTCAGCCTGAGTTTTTTTGGCTTTAATTCTAGAGTCTTTTAAACGGTCTTTAAGAGCCATAATGGTTACACCAGTAAACTTATAACAAATATATAACTTAAGTTATATCTAGTAAAACAACTATAGTTATTGACTAATAATAACTATAGTTATAATATCAGTTATATCTCAAGATGAATAGAGAAAATTTAAGTGGTGCCTAAGTCACTATTTATCGCTTTATCAAAGCTTTGAGATGGAAGCTAAATTTATTTTGTTTCTAGAGGTAGCAGAATAAAAGGGAGATAGCTCAATTATTATTTGCAAACAGGCTATCAAAACAAAAATTGGAATAAAAAAAGCCCGCTTCCGTGGATCAGGCTTAATGTTCGTCGATAAAGGGTATCAAGAACATGAAGAATTTAACAAAGATTGTGAGACCTAACAAAAGTTTCCGATATACGGCAAAGCCTTATATGAACTTTTTGGTCAAAAAATTAAGGCGTGTAAAAAGCTTAAATCCACAAAATTTAATACTTTTTTACATTTTTAGAAAAGGAAATATTTGTTTATAAATTAGTGGCTTAATTGCATATAGTTTGGTTCTTTATGATTGTTGTACCAGATGAAACGTTTTGAACACACATTTGTAGTCATAGCTTAGCTATATTGCTCAAAGAATGTATCAAAACCTCAAGAATAACAAACGATAAAGACGCCTTACTAACGAGTACATTGAGTTGGAGATAGTGAATGACTACAGCAATGCAGAACAGAGCTAAACAACTTAAAAATGCAAAACGTGGAGGGTATATCCCGACAATTGCCAAAGACGTAAACAAATATAAGGTACAAAAAATAAAAAGGGCACTTGAGGAGGCCAAGCAGATTGTAAATGAGCTTGAAGTTGACGCATTCGAATTCGATGATCAAGTCTCTATGCAAAAAGCGATTGGTGCAATCACAGTGATTGAGTTGATTGAACAAGCCTTAAACGGTGCACACTAACAGGCTTTAGCATACAAACATTCTTTCTCGGACCCCTGAAATAAATGGGGTCAAGGATAAGTTCGTCTTGCAATTTAGCGCTGCTTTAAAGCGTTAGTGTTTTTTATTGACTGTAATAAAGAAAACGAAGGGATTAATAAACATTGAAAACCACAAGTTGGTCAACGTGATGAGTTTTCAAGTTTTACCCTTTAGCGCAGGACAAAGTCATGGAAACAGTTTCTAGCAGTGGGTTAGCCACATTTTTAAATTTTTATAGTATTGCAATTATGGTGGCTCTAGCAGTCAGCTTAGTTGTCGCAGTTGTATTAATGATGCGTTTTCCTCGTTCTCCACAAGAATGGATTGTTGCTCTTATCTGTACCGTAGTTTCAAGCCTGACAGGCGGCTCATTCATTATTATGAAATGGAACCTGCATGAATGGGTATCCGATATTTGGGGAATGATCACCCTATCTGGATTCTTCTTCATTTGTGGTTTACCAGGCTGGGCTATTGTGAGATGGATATTTAACTTCATCAATAAACAAGAAGGTAAAACGATTGTAGAGGTCATTAAAGACCTAAAAAAAGCAAAAGATGATCTCCAAAATAGCTAAAGACAGCTTTAAATATAAAGGTAGAATAAAATGAATATTGATCAATACTTAGAAAAAGTTATCAGCCGAGAAGGCGGATATGTTAACCATTCATCAGATCATGGCCATGCGACTAAATTTGGCATTACAGAAGCAGTCGCTCGATCGAACGGATATCAAGGCAACATGCAAGACTTGCCCTTAAGTGTCGCCAAATCTATTTATAAGCAAAAATACTGGCTTGAACCACAGTTTGACCAGATTAATGCGATTAGCCCAGCTATTGCAGAAGAGTTACTGGATACAGCTATAAATTGTGGCATCAATTTTACAAAGCCTTTATTACAACGTGCTTTAAATCTGCTGAATAAGCAGGGGAAGGAAGGTTGGTCAAATCTTGTGGTAGATGGCCAGTACGGACCTCTTACTTTGCAAGCACTGGCTACGTACTTAAATAGACGTAATAAAGAGGGTGAAAAAGTACTTGTGCGCATTTTAAATATTATGCAAGGGCAGCATTATATTGAAATTACCGAGAACAACCCTAACTACGAAGATTTCTTTTATGGTTGGATATTAAACAGAGTAACACTCTAAAAATGTATTAGAAGAGAACATGTTTAAAGATCTAATGAGTTAAAAAGCCTAACCATGAGTTAAGGCTTTTTAACAAACAATAGGTCGAGCAATGCTTTATTGTATGATGAGTAAAATGGCAAGTAGAAAGAAAATAGCACCACTAATTTTATTGAGTATCGTGAAATTATTTCCAGCTAACATTTTCTCTTTAAAAATTGAAGAGAAGTTTGCGTAAACTAAATGAATTAAAAAACCAATAAAACAAAAGGTTAAAGAAAGAATTAAAAATTGATTTAAAATCTCTTTCTTGATATCAATAAATTGAGGGAAGAGTGCGATAAAAAATACGATTGTTTTAGGATTAAGCAAAGATGCGAATAGGCCCTGATAAAACAATTTAGATTTACTTACAGCTTTATCTTTTTGTTGATCGGTCATTAACTCTTGCGTTGCAAGTTTTTTAGTGAAGTTTTTATATCCGAGATACATTAGATAAAATGCACCAATAAACTTTAAAACCGTAAAAATAGTAGGGTTACTGGTAATAACAAGTCCTACACCGCTGGCAGAAATTACAGCAATCACAAACATACCAATAATTAACCCACTTATTCCAAACAAAGCAGTTTTAACACCATAGTTAATTGAGTTTGTGACAGTAAATAAAACTCCCGGTCCTGGGCTTAATAGGGTAAGAAATGCTATTGTTATAAATACTAAAAGACCGCTCACGCTGATATATCCTATTTATCAATTGAGGCAAGATTGTGCGCTTACTTTAAATGAGAAAATAATCGATGTATACAGAAGGTTATGTATATTTAAGTCTTAAATAGATTAAATATTTAAAATATAGATTTATATAAATAAATAGGGCATATAAAACTATAAAAGTGAAAGCAACATAAACACACAACGTTAAAAATTGAGCATGTTAGTATGCTAAGTCTATACCTCAAGAAATCTATAGTATGACGAAAAATGAACGGCAGTTTAAATCTGGCGAGTTTCAATTTTCCTTTTTATCATTTAAATATTGGGGTATATGGTTTTTAGCTTTTATTCTAATGTTATTTGCGATGTTACCTTGGGCTATTCAATGGCGCCTTGCTGATTTTCTATCAAAAATAGCATGGATATCTTTAGGTTCTCGAAGAAAAACAACGCTACGTAATTTACAGGCATGTTTTCCTGAAAAAACACCTCTACAGATTGAAACAAAGGCCAAGCAAGTTTTCGTCGACACCTTAACTGGTGTGTTTGAAGCCCTAAACGCATGGTACTGCCCAAACTGGTTTAAAAGCCGTGTTCACATAGATGGATTAGAGAACTTAACCAATAATCAGGAAAATGGCGTACTTTTATTAGGTACCCACAGTACGCTTTTAGATGCAGGTGGAGCGGCGTGTACTTTATTCTTTAATATGGACGTGGTTTACCGACCTCAAAACAATCCGTTTTTAGATTTTCTGATTCATCGTAGTCGTGCGCGAGTGTATAAAAACCAAATTGCTCGAGACAACATGCGTGGACTCATACAAAACCTTAAACATGGTCATGCGATATGGTATAGCCCAGATCAGGATTTTGGCTTAAAACAAGGCGTAATGGCATCATTTTTCGGTATTCAGGCAGCCACTGTTACAGCGCATCGCAGACTAATGGATATCTCAAAAGCAGCAGCCGTGCCTTTATATTTTTACCGTAGTGGTGATATTCGTAATCCGCAATATCATGTTTTAGTAGAGCCAAAATTAGAAAACTTCCCAAGTGGCTGTGAAGTCAGTGACGCTGAAAGGGTAAATAAGATTATTGAGAATCAAATTCGTATTGCGCCTACACAATACATGTGGTTTCACCGGCGCTTTAAAACACGCCCTGCTGGTGAACAGAAATTCTATTAATGGCGTCAGTAACTCAAGAATTAAAAGTACTTCTTTCAATTAAAATATAGAATATTAGATTTTTAATTGAAAGGATCTTTAATCAAATCAAGATGAAAGATGTGGAGTCAACACTATAAAATTTTTCTTGCTTTAATTATTTTGAATATCGATTGCAAATGATTTTGAAGCGTGTATAGTCGAGCATAACTAACAAAATATTCTTGTCATCATAAATTTCTATTTCGCAGTTTTCTTTATAAGTCTTCGGTTCATTCAGATATTTAAGTTTTCACGTCTATTTTTTAGTTAAATTGGTTTCCCCAATAATAAGTTATAATATTTTAAAATTTAGGATAAATATATGTCTACTTCTACTGGTACAGTAAAATGGTTCAATGAAACTAAAGGTTTTGGTTTTATTGCGGCTGATGAAGGTAAGGATATTTTCGCTCATTTTACCGATATTCAAACACAAGGTTTTAAGGTTCTCTTAGAAGGTCAACGTGTTGAGTTTACTGTAGTACAGGGTAAAAAAGGCCCACAAGCTTCAAATATTGTGATTCTTCAGAATTCATAATTTCATAGAGCGACTAGAGTTGTTTTAAATATATTATTTAAATAGAATATGTTTAAGGCTAAAGCGCTTTAGTAGAGATTAAAAACCCACTCTATCTTGTGGGTTTTTTATAAGTTTTAATTAAACTTATCTTTAAAAATAAAAAGCAGAATAAAAATGTGCTCTTAAAAGTGCTTCTAAATTTTTTGTTAAAATATAAGTAATTAGGTGTATGGAACTAAAATGGATATTTGTATTGGCGGTATTTTAGACGGTCAAAAGATAGAAAATCATAATGATGTTTTTAAGATAGAAGAGCACTATTCGGACAATAGCTCTCAGTATGTTAAACAGCATTTCCACCTATTTGGAAAAATATTTACCTTTTGGGTGTGCGAAGATATTGATTTACAACAGGCAATCAGAAAAGCCGAGAGAATTTTAGCGAATAAGAAAGAAACTCTTTAGTTGTTTGAACTAGAACACTTCCGTGCCTTAATTTGGTTTAAAGATTTTCTTATTAAGTAATAGATATTTTTTATATTAGCTTAATAGAATTCGTTACAGAATTTTTTACAATACTCTTGTATATGTTACACAGCTTAACATTTTTTTAGTGGTATTTACTAACAATAGTAATACATTAGGCTTAATCTAAAGTTGTTTTATTTATTGCGCGAATAAAACAAAACCCACTTTAATAATATATCTTATTAAAGTGGGTTCTTTATTCAGACGGTCATCATTAATTCAATATACATAATTAAATTATAGATAATATTTGTTGTTATAAACCTCGGCGAATTCAAACATGAGGTGCGACAGTTTCAAAAGCCATATGATAATCAACAAGCTGAGCAAATTTCTCTAATGGTGTAAGCCAATCTAACGCCTTTCTAGGACGAGTATTCAGTGACATGGCAACTTGATTTAAATAATGCTGATCTGCCTGATTTAAATCAATCCCTTTAGGTAAATATTGCCTAATTAAACCATTCATATTTTCGCATGTGCCTTTTTGCCAAGGTGAATGTGGGTCACAGAAATATACATCTATGCCTAAATCTTCTTCGAGTATTTTATGTTCTGACATCTCGCGTCCACGGTCATAGGTCAACGTTTTACGCAGTTCTGCAGGTAAATATTTCAGAGCTTCAGTTAAAGCCTTGCGCACTGATTCTGCCTTTGCATCAGGTAATGTTGCCAAGATACAGAGCCGTGTATTTCGTTCAATAAGTGTTGCTATCGAACTTTTATTGTCTTTACCTTTAATTAAATCAGCTTCCCAATGACCCGGTATTTTTCTTTCTTGAACTTCGGCTGGGCGCTCATGAATAGTTTTAATATCCTGTAATATAGAATCTTTTTTAGGTTCACCGTTAGCTTTTCGCTTTTTATTTTCATGACGCAGACAGGATAATAAGTCTTTTTTCAACTCACCCTTGGGTAATGCTCGTATCGTTGAATAAATCGTTGTATGGCTTACATTCATTGTTTGATCCAAATCAGGAAATGTCTTTAAACGCTTTGCTATTTGCTGAGGAGACCATAAACAACGGATCGCTTCAACAATAAATTTCCAGAGGATTGAATCGATTTTGAGTTTTCTGTGACCACGTCTACGTCTAGCGAAGGTGTTATCAGAAGCATATCGAGCTTGATAAACGTCATTGATGCTATTTCTTTTAAGCTCACGATAGATCGTACTAGGATGTCTTTTAATGAGTTCAGCAAATTTTCTGGCTGAAAAGCCTTCTTTTCTTGACTCAAGCATTAATGCAGTACGATCTTCAAAGTTAAGATGATGGTATGACAATTTTATATACTCCATAAACCCTTTAAATTAATTAGGTGGTTTATGTCGCACTTCAAGTTTTACTCTGCC
>NZ_JAKTIG010000024.1:0-15564 GCF_027855145.1 Acinetobacter sp. AOR18_HL | reverse complement strand
TTTTTGTCTTCTGCAAAGCGTCGTATAGTCTGGCGCTGTCCAATCTAATCCGCAAAGTTTAATCAGGCTTTGTACAAAGCCAGTGACCATGCGTAGAGAAAGACGAAATATGGATTTAATCATTAAGCAGCATTGGATGGCTGTATCGGAATAAGTTTGATTTCGACCATGTTGGCTTTTTGGTTGAGCATACCATTGTGTTTTGGGATCAAACCAAATGGCAATATTCCCACGATTAATGAGAGCTCGGTTGTATGTGGGCCAATTGGTTGTACGGTAGATTTTAGGTGTAGGCTTATTCATCTCAAAATTATATTGTGGAATAAGCCTTTAGAGATAGGTTTGTGCAACAAAGCCTATTGTATTTTAAAAATGAAAAATAAATAAATTTATATATTAAAGATAGATCTAATAATAAAAGTGAGATCAAAATGATTGAATGGTTACAAGGTGTTTTAAAGCACAGCCCCGAAATATTATTGTTCTTATCACTCGCAATAGGCTTCTGGATTGGACAATTCCAGTTTGGAAAGTTTCAGTTTGGCGGAGTCGCAGGCTCCTTACTCGTCGCAGTTGTTTTAAGTCTTATTGGCGTACCTGTCGATAACGGCGTTAAAGCAATTTTATTTGCTCTCTTCATTTACGCAGTCGGCTTTGAAAGTGGTCCACAGTTTTTTAAATCACTGGGTCCACAGTCCATAAAAGAAATTTTATTAGCAGTATTCATGGCAGTGTGTGGTTTAGTCACTGTTTTAGTAATGGCTAAAATTTTTCATCTCGATAAAGGCTTGGCTGCGGGTCTCGCTGCGGGCGGCATGACTCAATCAGCGATTATTGGGACTGCGGGAGATGCAATTTCTAGACTCGATCTCCCACTCGCAGAAATTCAAAGACTTCAAGCAAATGTCGCGATTGGCTATGCGGTCACTTACATTTTCGGTTCATTGGGAGCAATTATTGTCTGTGTGAATATCTTGCCTAAATTTATGGGTAAAGAAATTCACGACGATGCTTTAAAAGCTCAGAGTGAGCGGCTAAAAGGTGCTTTTGAACTCGCACCAGGCCAAGAACTGGCAATGCCGGAAATTGTGGGTCGTATTTATAAAGTTAAACAAGCCAATGGGCAAACTATTGCGGAAATTGAAGCAAAAGAGCCGAGTATTACGATTGAACGGTTAAAACGTAAAGATCAGTTTATTGATGTCGCTCCCGAGCTAACTTTACAAACAGACGATGTCATCTTATTGGTTGGTCGCCGTGCCAGTGTGGTTTCAGTTGCCGAGCAAATCGGTAGCGAATTACAGTCATCGCAAGGTATGGAAATGATTATGGATACCAGTGATGTCATCCTAAGAAATTCCAAATATCTCAACCGCACCTTAGGAGACATTAAGGCCAATACGCCTGCGTATTTAAAGCACGGTATTTATGTACTTGCGATTAAGCGTAAGGATGAGCCACAACCTTTAAGTGATGACACTGTTTTACGACAAGGCGATGTGGTCACCGTATACGGAACAAAAAGCGACCTCGACCGCTTGGTGAAAGAAGCAGGTAAAGCCCTACCTGAAAGCTTAAAAACGGACTGGATTTTCCATGGTGCAGGCCTTGTGGTTGGTTTGGTGATTGGTCTTTTTGTGATTCGTTTAGGTGATGTGCCTTTAACTCTTGGTGCGGGTGGCGGAGCTTTACTATCAGGTCTTCTGTTTGGTTGGATTCGAAGTCGAAATCAAGTGCATGGCAATATGCCTTTAGCGGCTTCACAGCTTCTTAAAGATTTGGGTCTTGCAGGCTTCGTTGCTGCCGTCGGCTTACAATCAGGTTTACAAGCTATTCAAACCATTAAAGAAAGTGGTCTTTCACTCTTTATGATTGGAGTTGTGGTAACACTGGTTCCTCTCCTACTTTCCATGCTCTTTGCTCGTTATGTTCTGCGTTATGACAACGTTGCAGTAATGGCAGGTGCACTATCTGGTTCACGCAGTGCAAACCCTGCATTTGGTGCAATTTTAGACAAAGCAGGAAACTCGATTCCGACCGTTCCATTTGCAATTACCTATGCCCTAGCAAATGTGTTCTTAACCTTACTCGGACCACTGATCGTAGGCTTGGCCTGATTTTATACATTGAATTAGAAATTTTATTCATCTCACTATAATTAAGGAGACGTCCCATGGGGAAAGTCGATTATTCTAAATACGCAAAACTCAGCCCATTTGAACTAAAAGATAATTTAATAGAATTAGCTCAAAGCAGAACTGACCGAATGATGCTAAATGCTGGGCGTGGTAATCCAAACTTTCTTGCTACCATCCCACGTAGAGCATTCTTTCAACTGGGTTTGTTTTCTGCGACCGAATCCGAATTTTCATTTTCCTATATGCCGGAAGGTTTAGGTGGCTTCCCGCGCCCCGTTGGACTCCAGTCACGTTTTGATAACTTCATTTTGGAAAACCGTGACAAACCCGGTGTAGTCTTTTTAGGCAAAGCCGTGTCTTATGTGCGCGACCAGTTAGGTTTAGACCCAGATCTTTTTTTACTTGAAATGGTTGAAGGGATTTTAGGCTGTAACTATCCAGTACCAGACCGAATGCTTCGAGTGAGTGAAACAATTATTAAAGAGTACGTCTTAAGAGAAATGGGCGTACAAGGCATGCAAAAAAGAGACTTAGATTTGTTTGCGGTCGAAGGCGGAACAGCCGCAATGGCCTATATTTTTAACTCATTAAAAGAAAATAAAATTATCAAAAATGGCGACCGTATTGCCATTGGTAGCCCTATTTTTACACCATATCTTGAGATTCCAAAACTCAATGACTACCAGCTTGAAGAAGTATTGATTGAAGCCGACCCTAAACTCGGTTGGCAATATCCAGAGTCGGAGCTTAGAAAGTTAGAAGATCCGTCTATTAAAGCATTCTTTTTAGTCAACCCAAGTAACCCACCATCGGTGAAAATGAGTGATGAAGGACTTGCGATTTTGGCCGATATCGTCAAAAAGCGCCCTGATCTGATTATTTTGACCGATGACGTTTACGGTACGTTTGCAGATAACTTCAAATCACTATTTGCGATTTGTCCTGACAATACAATTTTGGTTTATTCATTCTCTAAATACTTTGGTGCGACTGGTTGGCGACTTGGTGTCATTGCACTTTCAAATAACAATGTGCTTGATAAACAAATTGCAAACTTATCGAAAAAAGAGAAGAAAGAGCTTGAAGAGCGCTATTCATCTTTAACTACCGACCCAGCAAGCATTAAGTTTATTGACCGTTTAGTTGCCGATAGCCGAAATGTTGCTTTGAACCATACCGCTGGTCTGTCTACCCCACAACAAGTTCAAATGGTTTTATTTGCACTATTTAATATGATGGACTCACGCCAAAGCTATAAAAAAGCAGTTAAATCTGTTGTTCGTGAACGCGATGCAGCACTTTATAGACAGCTTGGCGTCGAGGTTCCAACAGATCCAAATGCTGTGGACTACTACACCCTAGTCAACCTTGAAAACACATCACGGACTCTCTATGGAGATGAGTTTGCAGATTGGGTTATGAAAAATAAAAATCCGACCGAGCTATTATTTAGAGTAGCAGATGAAACAGGTGTGGTTTTATTGCCGGGTTCTGGCTTCGGTGTGCAGCACCCTTCTGCTCGTGCATCTTTAGCTAACCTGAATGAATACCAATATGCTGCAATTGGTGATTCTCTAAGACGCTTTGCAGATGAAGCTTATGCAGAGTATTTAAAAACTAAAAAAGGCAAATAAACACCTATATACAGTGAGGCTCTAGCAGCCTCACTTTTTTCTTTCTGTTCTTTAATTTGCTATTTCAGCTTTTGAATGTAAAAGGTTCAATTTAAGCATTTACCTTTAAAAAGTAATCTAGCAACTGATCAGGCTCTTCATTTTGGCGTGAACCTAAAAGTCCAAAAATCGCACCATCAATCATAAATACAAAAATATCCGACTCTTCATACGTAGCCCTTTTTTTAGATTCTCGCAGAACCCAGAAAATTTCATTTTTAAGCCATCGCCTATAGCGAATTGCGGTTTGATATGCATTTGGATAAAGCTGTTTAATTTCAAAAATCGCTTTAAACAACAGGTAATACGCCCCTTTTAAGTCCGCATGTAAAAGGTAAATTTGTCTAAGCGTAAGAGACAAATCTGGATATTGACAAGATTCACTTATCGCTCTCACTTTTTCTTTTAAGTGTTCTTTTTGAACCAACAAACACATTTCAATTAATCTTTCTTTGGAGTGAAAGTAGTTGTAAAAAGTAGCTTTAGAAATTTTAGTCTCACTAACAATTCGGTCCACCCCGACCTTGTTGAAGCCGTATTGTTTAAATAAATCTGCTGCTGTGTTAAGCGTTCGCGTCGCTCTAAATGAAACTTCTAAATTTTTCATGTTTACTGCTTAAAATAATTTTTTGTTGTAAATAGAAGAGATAGAAATGCCGTCACTCTTAAAATGAGTGCTAAATACAGGCATGCAAAAACCGCACAATAATGGTGTGCTCACCTATCTCTGGTTTATTGTTGCTATGTTTTAGTCGTAACGATTCTTAAGGTATAGAAACCTAAAGTCGGTTAAATCGTTTTAAAGACTGTTTAAGCGGTATGGATAGAAAGAATTTGGCAAAGGTTGCCAACGAGAGAGAAGAAATAGTACGCATAACGGCGGACTCCTTTTGATTTAGAAGAGTCTTACCAATTACTGCTAAATAATGGTGGCAAGACTAGAAGGGTTAGCAGACTGGTACAAAAGGAAACCAGCACACCCGAAGGTGTCCCTCCTAGCCTCACCATAAAGGCGTGACTTAAGAGAACGCACAAAAACCAAAACAGCATTGTTGTGCGCCTTTTGTAGACGGTCTGCTAAAACCGACTGGCAATGTAGGCCAGCAGGCAAAGGATAGTGCCCAACCCTATTTCAGTCAAGCACACAAAATGACATCTGTTTTAAAATAGATCATTAAAAAGTAAGGATAAATAATTAAAATCTATTGTTAAATTGAGTTTATAAAACAGATATTTTCTAGTTCGCTTAAAGCTGTAGATAAACAACTAAGTTTTAAAACGATTTTATCTTCGGTCAATATATTCCAGATAGCCCCTTCCTACTAATGGCTGATCATAGAATTCGCCTTGCCATGCATACGAAGAAACGAAACCAGCAGCCAATCCAAAACAATATGGAGTGTCTACTTGTGCTGAAATATCTAAAACCTTTTGATTGTTGTGATAAGCAGCCCAGCGAAAAGTATTTGGTAAATTCATTGGAAAACCATCAGGTGTAATCTGTGGTTCTTCTTGAAGACTGGTTACTTCAAAAAGTATATCACCGTTGTATTGAATTGATGTTCCATCAATATGACGATAGTAAACAGAAGTCAAAATGGGTTGGTCTTCATAGCAAATAAAAGCCAGTAATAACTGCTGTTCATGGTCAATATTAATAACTTGATAGCTAAAGACTTTTACAGGAAGTTGAATATTCTCAACTAACCATTTGTTTTTGAGCATTGAGGTCGCTACAGCTTTCCAAGACTCAAGCGTACAAAGCCCGTTAATACTCTCACTATTGCCTTTTTGTTTAATGTAGCCGTCATAATGCATCAAGACACTAAAATGCTTATAAAAAGCACTATAGGCAAACCATGAAATAGCTTTGGTAGGCTTTAAATGAAGTTCTAGTTCTAAATCTTCTCTTTTAGTAATTAATATAAATCCATCACCATCCTCATGCATGACACTTTGATTGTCAAAATTAATCCCAAAAGGGGTTTGGTTAAACTTGATATCATTTTTGATTGAAAATGTTCTGTAGGCCTCAGGCGTTGTCGATAATGCTGTTCCATGTACCAAAGAAGCTGTATCCCCTTTTCCATCTTTAGACATTTGATAGTTGGTATCTGTAATCGTAAATCCAAGATAACCTAATACCGAAGCCCAAGATAAATATCGAAAGGGTTCAGGTAAGTCAGGAATCATGACCCCGTAATGTGTACTACCAAAGCGCTTATAAAGCGTATGAGGACTGAGTTCAAACTCTTTTGGCAATGTTGCTTGTCGCTCTGGTGTAACAGCTCCCAACAATGAGCCTGAAAGTTTGGCAACCTTTTGATTGGCTTTGGCTTTAAAACTCTTTGGTAATCTATCGCTTGAGATTAACATTTTTAAGATCCTTTATTTTTATCTACTTAAAAAAAGAAGTTCCATATTAGAACTTGATAATTTGCAATTGAATGTTAATAAAGGACATCTTGATCTAAGCAAATGCACTAAAACAAAAAAGCCAACTCTTTCGAATTAGCCCTAATTACCTCACGACCACGTCTGTGAAAATTGCTTTTGATTTTATTGTTCGCAACAATCTTCATCATTTTTGTTATGAGTCTAAATTAGCCTTTCTTTATGACATTTCGATTAAAAAAACATCCAAAATCTCTCCTAAACAAACTTCATACATAAAATATGTGTTTTAGAGAACTACATCACAATTTATATAGCTGTACATTTTAAAGGCATATTCCGCTAAACGAGTAAGTCTATTATGCTTAAGTCATCTAATTGTTAAGTATGTATGATGGAACAGCAAACTTTATTACAAGAACTGAACTCACTCATTGAATACTACTCAAAAAGAACCGATTGCCCGCCTACTCGAATACGCATCGGCTATAGGGCTTATGCAAAATTGATGCAGTGCCCGCCTTTTGCAGATGAAGTGATGAATTCAGCCCTAGATCCAAATAAGCGAAAATATAAAAAGTTAAAAATTAAAATTACGAAAGATGATGACCAATTAGAGCTTGAGTAGTTATATGTTGTGAATATCTCAAATTAGTTTGTATTAAACTGAGAAATTTCTTTTTATGATTTCTACTTCTTCCGCTGTAATATTAGTTAAATGTATTGATGAAAGTTCCTTATTAGAGTTAAAACCAAAATATAATTCTTCATTTTTAAAGTAATATACTGATTTTTCAATATTTAAATAAGTTAAAACTAAGTAATCTAAACCTACAATTAATTGTAGTTCATAATTAAAATCATCTCTAAATATACTTGAATAATCCTCAGATATATTCCACTCTGAAACATCAAATTTAGGTAGGAAATTTTCCACAGGAAATGGAATTTTATATTTATTATTGTTTTTCAAAATGTTACTAGAATTTATTGATACAAGAGTAATATTAATTACTTCGCCAGTGTTACTTAAACCTAGTTCAAATAAACAAGTTTTTCCATTTCCACATCGCCAGTATAGATCAGCTAATCCACTATCAGAGAACTCAATAGAAAAAGGAATGTATGAATCTATGTTAGTCAGTACATGTTTAGGCTGCTGCTTATCAGACATAACTAACATAGGTGATCCTTATCAATCTAAAATTAAATCCTAAAATAATTATTTGATTGTAAGCTATTTTTCAAGACAAAAAGCCCATTAACTGAGCTTTTATCTTCTATATAAAACAGCTTTTAAAACTCGACTTGTACCGTGACCGTATCTTGATAAGTTCCCGCTGGTACCGTGTCTGCGTTTTCATCCACAATTTTTGTAGTAAACACATAATTCTGCTGAGTTACTCCATTATGTACGCCTGGGTTAATCGTTGCATTTAAACTCGACCAACGCTCGTTACCGCTTCCCCATCGATCATTCGATGAGTTCTTGAAAATATCGTATTTTAAAAATGTATTACCCGTTTGCGACTTCATAGCTCGTTGGTCGCCATTTTGCGGGGAAAGTCCATTGTTTAAACTGACATAATACGGCGTATTCACAGAACATCGTATTCCCATAGATGACTGAACAGGTTCAAGCTTGGACGCAAACGCTGCTGTACCAAAGTTTACGTCTTGAGCTAAAATTCGACAGTCCGGAAGTACAGTAATTGACAGTGAACCAAGCGAGTCTGTTCCAGTTCCCCAGTTAAAACCGATACCCAATACCCCGCGTTTAAACCCTGGGCTTTCAAAGAATATACCGATTCCGGCAATAGCAACCCCTGGTACCGAATAGAACCATTTTACTTTTAACGGTGAATCAGCCTGATAAACACCAGGTGATACGCTTTGCCCAGCCGGAAGGCGTATATAAAAAGGCAAATTACCATCTGGCCCGCTAAAAAGATTGACCAGTGTAAAGCTACTCATGTCTTTTTCTTGGCCTAAACTAATGATTTCATTGTTACTATCTAAAATAACAGCATTGAGCTTTTCTCCGGTTTGAGCATTGGTAAACGAATTCGACATTTGTTCAACTCGATATTTTAGATATGTCATGTTTGCTAAAGCCAGACTAAAACCCGTACATGACAAACCCGAATTAAATTGTGAAGAATTCTCACCGTTTTCCATTAGGTAAATAGACGGAACCGAAATAGTAGATGAACCGGAAGCACTCACACTACATGCAGCATGAGCCAAATTTCCAGCCAACATCAGTCCAGAAAACATACATAAATGGCTGAGTAATTTTTTTGTTTTTATTTTCATGGTAAAGATACCTCATGACACGTAACAGGCTTAACCACCACAATTTGTTGCTTGGCTTGTTCTACATCTACAGAAAAATCTGCCTTACATACGCTCTGATCTGAACGTTGAACAGTTACGGTATTGTTCGCTTTTAAATTTTCTAAATAGACAATTCCATCCATTCCCACATAAGACGACTCTTGGTCAGCTCTATGCACGACTGAACCAACAGGCATAGGTTTTCCGTCTGCTTGAGTTAAATAAACGTTGGCAGCAATAGACTGATGAACTGGGAACTTAATCACAACACCCGAGCCGCGTTTAGCAGCAATACGTTGTTCAACTTGCGTGATTGTAAAGTTTGAAGGTAAATCGATTGGGTCGACGCTGTATTTACCCGAATAATAAGGCGTCACCGATGGCACAAAAATATGGCCTTTTTTATTACTACGACCAATTAAACTGTTTTCGTATCTAACCAAAACATCTGGTACTTGGTTGGTATCGACCAATGCAAAAGAATCGCCTAAACGGTTTGAAGCAAATATCTCACCCCCCATATAAATAAGTGAACCAGATAGACCAAACCAATAGTTATAGTCATGGTTTCCAGACATACCAAAGTCGGTATTGATATAACCATTGCGGTAATTGACACGTGCCTGATTTAAATCTTCACTATTTTCATTAAAGCGTCGGGTCAAGTCGACACCCACACCGCCCTCAGACGGCACAGAACGGTTGAAATTAACATAACCCGTATCGCCCTCTTTATTAAATGCATAACCCGAGTTCACAGTCGCGTTTCGTTGGAACAGTGGTATCGAAAGCTGAAATGCAGCACTCCACTCTTTTTCGATAAAGTCACGGTTGGCACTTAAGGAAACGGTCACACCATTCATATAAGTCGGTAAAACAGGTGCCCATGACAAGTTTAAGAAGCGGTTTTTAAAGTCATTCGCCTTAGTATTAATATAACCGACGCCAAATGTGCCTGAGTTTTTGGTCGCAAAGTAAGTATTGGCCGTTAAGCTTTTATTGCTATTGACCGAAATTAAATTGCTATATTGCAGCCGTGAAAGATCGGTATATTCATCATCGCGCTGGTTATGGTTAATACTAAAACCAAACCGATTACGGTTATAGCTGTACCCGACCGTATATTGATTACCCTCTAAATCTTTAGCTCGATCTTCAGACATAGACTTATCGGCCTTACTTTGGCTAAAAGAAGCACTCAGCACACCTAAGTTTGCAAGCTTGAGTACAGACCCTGCACCCAATAACTGTAAGTCTGAAGAAAGTTCTGTACGACCTTCTACGGTAAACCAGTCATTGACCCCATAACGGGCATCGGCTGCACTTGCAAATTTTCCATAAGAAAAGTTCTTAAGTCCGTAGTCTTCACGGATTTTCCCTAAAGACAATGAGTAATCAAATAAGCCGGGCTTGAGCAAAGTATTAGAAATATAAAATGGGACCGCTGTTGTAACCTGACGCCCGACTGCATCGGTCGTGACCACAACAGCTTCCCCTTTACCATTAATAAAAGGAACATTGTTTAAAATAAACGGCCCAGACTGTACCTCTGTTGAACTGGTCTTTTGACCATTAATAATTAAATCGACTGTACTTGGCAACGCGGCTTGCCCAATAAACTGTGGCAATGGATAGGTAATTAAATCGGGTCGAGTTGAATAATTTCTCTGTACCTGAAAACCACCTAGACGGACAGAGCTTCCCCAAGTCGTTTTACTACCGGTAATAATGTCACCTAGTACAAAAGATGTAGCGTTATTTTGGTTATCAAATTGCCAAGATGTGTCATAACGACGATAGCCATCATTGTCTAAAGACTCGGAGTTACCTTCATTTTTATATTGATTTTTGACATAGACACCAGAGTTTTTAATAACCCCTAACGGAGAGAAAAAACGCTGCTCAGTAAATAAACTACTGGTTGAACCACCTTGATAGGGTCTATAAGTATAAAAATCATAGTTATTGAGCAGCCCTATACCAGACTGAGCAACGACAGGCTTATACCATGAGTCTTTACCTAAAACTTGAGTC
Source organism: Acinetobacter sp. AOR18_HL (assembly GCF_027855145.1). Classification (NCBI taxonomy): domain Bacteria; kingdom Pseudomonadati; phylum Pseudomonadota; class Gammaproteobacteria; order Moraxellales; family Moraxellaceae; genus Acinetobacter; species Acinetobacter sp. AOR18_HL. The sequence goes on along the minus strand of NZ_JAKTIG010000024.1, from coordinate 4,988 downwards.
GGCATCCAAGCAGGTGGAAAGTTAAGCTTAAAATATTGGTTTGATGATTGATATTCATAGCTTACATCTTTCAACTTATCTAAAGATATCCAGTCACTTGCATCACCACTAAACCCCAAAGTTAAGATATCTTGATTGGTTAAAGCGGTCTCGTTGTTTGTCAGTAGCTCCTGAGGAATTTGAATTTCTAACTCATCGATCAGCTTGTTTTTTTGTATGAAGTACTCATCATTTTTAACGATGACAGGCACAACCTGCTGAACTGAATATTGGTTTACAACCAAGTCTAGATATAGCTTAAACAATTGATTAATTTCGTTAATATCTTTTGGTGGTGGAGGCAAATCGCCAGCAACAGCAATATTTGGAATATTTAAGCATCCACCCGACAACAAAATTAGTAAAATACTTTTGCATAAATTATTATGCCGAAGGATCATGTTGGATCCTCCATTTTTGTGATTTCGATCAACTCTTGTTTTATGCCAGAGCTATCAACACCATAAATTTTAGAAGTTTTTAACAATTCATTTGCAGTCGACTTATCAATAGCAAACTTCACGGTACTATTCGATAAAACATAGCCAAAAGCAGCTTTCCCTAAAGAAATATCATTGCCAGTTTTTGAAGTTTTAAGTGCCGAAAGACGCGCAAATTTCTGTCCATTATTTTTTAAATATAGCTCAGACTGGCCTTTGTCATTGTTGCGGACGGACCACTGTAAAACGGGTTTGGCTAAAGGATTTTTTGCATTCGCTTTTTGGCTCTCTTCAGTTAAACCACTACCAATACCTTTTCCATAGGCAAATAACGGAATTGAGTAACGCATTTGGAAACTCACTTTAGAAGCGTCTTGCTCGTTTCCATCGGAAAGGCGAATCGGTAACTCATCTACAATCAACCGATATGACTGTTCTTTGCCATCTGGCAAATTGGCGCTTTTGGTTAAACGAAGCATATGCTTCTCACCTGCTTTAATTTTAGCTACAGGCGGGCTTGGTATAATTTCGGATTGCTCATTATAGTTATCTTTTAAGCCATCTTGATTCCATTTAAACACCCGAATTTGCACCATCGCATCGGTCTTACCGGTATTTTGAAGCCAAACCGCTGTTGCTTTTTCATTGGCTTCAATTTTTGGATAAATAGGCCAAATTAAAAAAGTTGCTTGCGCCATCACAGGTGTAACAAGTGATAATGTACTTGCAAATAAAAAAGATTTTAAAATGCCATTTTTAATAAATGCAGAATTGTTCATACAAATCACCATGTAATCATTATTGAAACAGTATCTTTATAAATTCCAGCAGTATGTGGTTCATTATTATTTTCTAAATCAACGACACCATATATTTCAAAATTTGCCAGGCGGTTTGTAGGTGTTGTGGCAGGTAATAAATATTTATTACCGACAACATATTCAGTAGACAAACTGCTAGAGTTATATAACTTATAAGGCAAATAATTCGAAGATGAACCATTTTTCATACGTCTTATATTATTCTGTAGATTTTCACCACCATCTATAGAAATACTAACAGGCAAGCTTTCAGTACAACGAATATTCCAAGATTCTTTGCTATTTATAATATTAGAAACGACTTTATCTTTTGATAAAGCTGAATATTTACCAAAATCCATTTTCTGTTCGATATTATCTATTGAGCATCCATTTTCAATTTTAGCCTGAACTTTAAAACTAGAATTTAATTGAGGATCTACCGCATATACAAATGGACTTACAGATAGCAATAATATTGCTTTAAAATAAAAATATTTCATTTTCTTAAAACTCAATTGTAATTAGTACTATATCTCTATACTCACCCTTAGATATACGACCACCATCGTGTATGGCTTGACCAAAAATATCGATATTCTTTTTAGTATTCATATCATTAAGAATAAAAGCATCATTCGCTCTAATCACTTGTTTATCTAAACCATAGAGCAAGTTATAAGCAACAAAATCTCTACCATTACTTAATGCATGATAATAATTTTGTGAAAAAGACGCAGGAACTTTACTATCATTATTTCCAGAACCAAATATTATTTTTACAGTAGAAATACCAGCACACTGTATCTGTAAACCAGAGTTTCCATTATTCATCAAACTTGCGTCGATCACCCCATTAAAACCAGTTGAGGTTTCACCAAAATCAACAGTTCCGAAATTTAAATTTGTCACATTATTTTCAACAACTTTATTATTAATAGAACAAGAAGGTAATAATTCAATTTGATTTGTTAACTTAGCTCCAATTTCACCCGCATTTAATGAAGAAATTAAAAAATAAGAAATTATAAATATAGAACCGCGATTAAATATCATCTCCCCTCCATTTAAAACAGGTTCACTCGCTTTTAAGTAAACCTGCCACTCAATCAATTATTTCTTTTTATATTTAGAAATTTACAGTAACTAATAGAGTATCTTTATAATCACCTTGGGCTTTTGCTGTGCCAGTGTTTGGAGCAATTGCACCGAAAATTGGTACCGCTGTAGCTTGGCCACTAACTGTAGTGAACTGTTGTGGCTGGTTTACAACATAAAGGTTTGTACGAGCAGCATCGCGGTAAACGTTATATGCAACTACATCAGCAGAAGCAGTATTTTTTAAAGTACGGTCTGTACGTTCACCACCATCAATTGCAACTGTAAAATCAACAGGATCCGTACCGTCACAAGTCACAGAAATATTACCGCCTGTTGCTGCTGAAGCGACTTCAGCTGTTAATACGTTGTTCCAAGTACCAGAAGTTTTACCAAAATCTAAAGTACCAAACTTGTTCATATTCCCTTCAGTTTGACTACCACCTACAGTACAGCCTGTTGAGATATTTAATTTAACGTCAACCTGTCCAGTAACAGCCGCTTGAGTATTTACCGCATAACCAGCAACTATTAATGCTGCAAGAAGTGATTTCTGAATGTTTTTCATATTCATAACCTACATATATAATGATTAGTTTTGTAGAACAAAATGAATCAAACTCAATAAATAAAATATGTCCACTTTGTTTTATATATAAAACAAACTACCTTTTACTATTGTGTGATTCTTTTCACAATTTAATAACAATTATTTAACTTGTATACACACATTACAAAAAGACTATGTTTACTTATTTAAAATTCTTTCTTTAACAGTTAAAAAAACACCTAACTAAATACCCACCCCTACTTTAAAAAAAAGTCCAAGAAATAGAGAAAATAAATATCATCTATCAAATAAAAATTAGTCAATATTTATTCAAATACAATAATTTATAGATTCAATAAAATCATAAGAAACTCATTATTATTTAAACAGGTCACACGACCTATTTTAACTATTACTTAAGAGACAAAAATAAGTCACACGACCTATTTTTTAATTTTAGATTAGGTCATATGACCGATATTAAAAAATTATAGGTCACATGACCCATAATTAGTTTAATAGAATTTAAATATTTTATTTATATTTTTCTAATTTCATGGTTTAGAATGCCTTTTTTTAAATAGTACTTACAGGCTGGATAATGATCAAAATTGATACCTTTGATACTATGCAAATAAAGAAGTCCTTTACCACACTAAAAGGACAAGAAAGAGTAAAGCAAATCTTAAAAAATGCTGAGATAGTTTTTCTTACCAAAGGTTATTCTGGTTTTAGTATGCGAGGAGTTGCAGCTCAATCGAATATTAGTTTAAGTACCTTACAGCATTATTTCCAAAATAAAGATAGTTTATTAAAAGCTTTACTCGATAAATTAATTTTCGACTATATACAGCGTATAGAAATTTTAATCAACTTAAATGTAAATGAGCCACCCTTGCATCGGTTTATGAATATTATCACCAATATAATATATGAAATAGAACAACCGGTCATTACGCATACATTTAAAGAGGGGCGAATTCAAACATGAGGTGCGACAGTTTCAAAAGCCATATGATAATCAACAAGCTGAGCAAATTTCTCTAATGGTGTAAGCCAATCTAACGCCTTTCTAGGACGAGTATTCAGTGACATGGCAACTTGATTTAAATAATGCTGATCTGCCTGATTTAAATCAATCCCTTTAGGTAAATATTGCCTAATTAAACCATTCATATTTTCGCATGTGCCTTTTTGCCAAGGTGAATGTGGGTCACAGAAATATACATCTATGCCTAAATCTTCTTCGAGTATTTTATGTTCTGACATCTCGCGTCCACGGTCATAGGTCAACGTTTTACGCAGTTCTGCAGGTAAATATTTCAGAGCTTCAGTTAAAGCCTTGCGCACTGATTCTGCCTTTGCATCAGGTAATGTTGCCAAGATACAGAGCCGTGTATTTCGTTCAATAAGTGTTGCTATCGAACTTTTATTGTCTTTACCTTTAATTAAATCAGCTTCCCAATGACCCGGTATTTTTCTTTCTTGAACTTCGGCTGGGCGCTCATGAATAGTTTTAATATCCTGTAATATAGAATCTTTTTTAGGTTCACCGTTAGCTTTTCGCTTTTTATTTTCATGACGCAGACAGGATAATAAGTCTTTTTTCAACTCACCCTTGGGTAATGCTCGTATCGTTGAATAAATCGTTGTATGGCTTACATTCATTGTTTGATCCAAATCAGGAAATGTCTTTAAACGCTTTGCTATTTGCTGAGGAGACCATAAACAACGGATCGCTTCAACAATAAATTTCCAGAGGATTGAATCGATTTTGAGTTTTCTGTGACCACGTCTACGTCTAGCGAAGGTGTTATCAGAAGCATATCGAGCTTGATAAACGTCATTGATGCTATTTCTTTTAAGCTCACGATAGATCGTACTAGGATGTCTTTTAATGAGTTCAGCAAATTTTCTGGCTGAAAAGCCTTCTTTTCTTGACTCAAGCATTAATGCAGTACGATCTTCAAAGTTAAGATGATGGTATGACAATTTTATATACTCCATAAACCCTTTAAATTAATTAGGTGGTTTATGTCGCACTTCAAGTTTTACTCTGCC